>CP011392.1:1200000-1500000 GCA_001005265.1 Dehalogenimonas sp. WBC-2 | reverse complement strand
CCGCAGCCTCCAGATTGGCCTGGGTATGCCCGATCACTCCCGCGGGATACGATGCTGTTATCTCAACATCACCGCCCTCCAGATATTTGAAGAATATTTCAGCGTGTTCCTTTTCATTACCGGCGGTTTCGGTGAAGATATTAGCGATCTGCTCATAACCCTCTTTTTTGGCGACACTGGCAAAAAAGGTGTAGCGGTTACGGGCCTGGGATTCGCCGGCAAACGACGCCAGCAGGTTTTTCTCGGTCTGAGTACCTTTAATTGATTTCATTTTAGTTTCTCCTTTGAAAGATCGTATTAAGTATGATACCAATGACAGCGGCTGACTACAAAATCTCCGTGGCAGGAGTCGCCGCTGCACCGGATTCTTTCTTGAAAGGATTAGTTTCAAGCACTGTTAAAAAAAGGATCGGGTACAGCTTTTTCAGATAGCACATGTGCTCCACCCACAACTTGGTTAAGGGTTGATACACTTTCTTGAGATCGGTGGAGATATGGCTGGTCTTCACCTCGCTCAGATGTGAGAAAGATTGATGGGCTTCCAGTTCATCCTGGAAATGAAAGATTGCCCTCAGCAGTCCGTTGAATAGCGCGTGATCAAAGATATGGGGACTTTCAAGGAGTTTTAAGAGCAAAGGGGAGGCAAACAATTTCTGCAAACCTTCAATGTCGAGACATCTTATATTAACATCGCAGGGATGATGCTTCAGAGTGTTCGATAACCGGGAAAAATCCTCTTCCGTCCAGACCTCGCCAGCAGGTACTATCTCTTCAATTTGGTCTATAGCGGTATCGCATTTTCCCAGTAATTTTATAAGTGAATTGCCGACCTCATTAAAGAACAGGGTTGTCAGAGTACTTAATTGTTGTGTCCGGTGGTTTTCCTCCCGCCGTTCAAAAACCAGTTGAACGCTGGTGACCACCACGCCGGTAAAGAAAGTGAAACCTATGACCACGATGGCCATAGCCAGTAATCGGCCGCCTGTGGTGTAAGGCACGATATCGCCGTAGCCGACAGTGGTGATTGTGCTGACGGTTAAATACAGAGACTCAAAGGCGGACAATCCTTCCAGTGCCACAAAGCCGAAAGTGCCGGTCGCCACAATAACCAGCAATATCCCAAGTAAAATGAACAGACGATTAAGGATCGCTCTCATCCGGCTCCGGCCCGGCTACATATTTTCATGTGGAGATTCTATCTTAGTGCAATGGTTTTTGCCAAACTAATGTTTGACCGGGGTTCAGATCATTCGATATTAGATGTTGATTCACTCGGCAGACGCCATCGGGTGAAAGTATATATCACGTAAGCTAATGCCAGCAGCATGATGGACAAGGCCAGGATTACGTAGTAGTGATCCGGCAAACCTATATGATTCCAGCCGATGCGCTCAAATAACGGCTCTACGTTAGGAAATACAGGCGACATTAGGTTGAACCAGAATGAGACCTTGAACAGCCACAGCCAGATAGCCGGTACTAATGCCAGCCCCAGGCTGATAACGCGCTCGGACAGATACTTGGTTCTTGAGGCAGCCAGGATTGCCAGAGGGATGAATATTATTAGATATTGATAGTTGATTCTGTAAAAAATAGCGATGAAAAGAAGTATGCCCACTAACATCGCCCGTAGCGGAGTTATTTTCTTGAACCAGGTGATAGCCAGGCCGCCTGCTACGGTGGCAGCCAGCAGTGGGGTATTGATCTGGAGCCACCCGGCGTTATCCCAGCCGAATGTATCGTGTAGATAAGTCACCAGTGCGCCGCTGCCGGAGAAGGAGTAGAGAATTGGGTACTGATAAGTTGGATATTGTCCCGGCAACAATACTGCACGTACGTATTCCGTCGCAGCCCCTGTAATCATGAATGGCAATGAAATAATCGCGATCACGCTGCCAAAAATCACCAGGTTGCCGGCCATGCGCCGCCACGGCATAGTCCGGATCACCGCCGCCGTCATAAACAACACCGGCAACAGTGTATGTTGCTTGGTCAGTACGGCCAGGGCTGCCACTCCGAATGCCCAGCGGTCATGCCCTCGCTCAAAGAGAATGAGTGCTCCCAAGAGAAAAGCCGCCGCGATAGCGTCAAATTGTCCGAATACCGCTGATTCATACCATGCCGCCGGGTTCAGCAGCCATAAGCTGGCGAAGATAAGTTTGCGCCAGCGGGAACCTGGTACCGCCATGAAAAGCACAATACCTATCACAATGTCCGCGGTGATAATAGGGGTTTTCATAGCCAAGCGCCAGGCAGTATCCACAAAATTGGCTCCAGCCAGCGCTGCCGGTACTACAGCCAGCGCCAAGCCTAGAATCAGCAGCCAGACCGGCGGATAGACAAACCCCCAGCCGACCATAGGGTTAATCGGTTCTGTACCGCTTGAATAGCGGTAAAAGTCCAGGCCGTGTTCCTTGAATAGTTGTGCGAACGACCAGAATTGGGCGACATCCTCAGTGGCTGATAATGGTGCAGCCCATAATCTTGCCGCCGCACCCAACAGTATGATTAATATGAACCCGGCCAAAGCCAAGCGGTCATACCGGATAAAAAGACCGGTTAAATTATTGCACAGCCGTCTGAATGCCGCTTTTATTCTCGATATATCGGGCACAGACAGATTATAACCCACATCAGGGTTAATTATTCCATCGGGTTCATCACCCGGCCGGTGAACAATATGGTATTAGTGGCGATATCTCGGATGAGAAAGATGAACGGCCGGTCAAGAGTCATTGTCTTCGGGTCCATCGGCGCTGAGGTTGTTCCCACCACTATACCGGTCGCCGCCGCCGCCTCGGTGCCTGCCTCATCAACTGAAATGAATGCCTTGTGTACCACATCGGAGATTAACAGCCCGCCTGTACCGTTCATGCCGGAGAAATCAGCGCTGTCGCTGAAAGCAATAGGCATACCCAGCGCGGACAGGGCTGATTTGAGATCAAATTCTGAATCAAACTCAAATTTAGGCATCGTCAGGCTGACAGTATTTGACTCCAGATTGCCCATGATTTGTTGCAGAGTCGCCCCGTCCAGTGCGTTTTCAAAGGCACTGAAGCCGCCGGTCTCCGGTAATAGGATGACCATTGATAGTTCGTCGCCGTCGTATTTTAGTTCTACCGCCTGGTAGCCGGACTGCAAGAAGGAACTCTTCATAATATTGCCTTCGGTATAACCCATGGATTCATTCTGGTGCATCATAGAGACGGTGATTTGGTGTCCGTCAAGAAGATTAAATATCCCGTCGTCCGTCGCGTCCTCAGAAAATGGGGTCAACCAGCTACCGGTAAAATAGATAGCGTTTGTCAGCACCAGTCTGGTTAGGTCGGTTATGCTGCCCTGCGGTAACAGGTCTTTTATCCGCTGCTCAGTTTCTTTGGCTACCCAGTCATTGATTACTTTGCGGGATGCCTCAGGGTTTTTGATGAAATCCAGAATACGCAGACCGGCGCCGTAGTTCTCGGCCAGTAGGTCAAGATATTCATTCAGGAACTGGTAATCCTTTTGCCCCCAGATAGCATTGACCACCTTTAACTCAAATGGTTCGTCGCCTTTGCCTTTTGCTCCCTGTCCCCGTGAATTGAGAGCCGCATCCAAAACATTCAAAGCGGCGTGTAGTTTATGTTGCTCCAGAGTGAACCGCAGCGCTTCGGCCATTTGCCGTTCAGTTTCACCTCGGGCGCCACCGTAGGTCATGGCTAATGCCAGAGAGATACTGTAGGGAGAATAAAAAATATTGCCATCATCTTCTTTGAGCAATTTATACAGTGCCATGGCAAAATCGGTATTGCCCTCAACTAATTCTGCCATTTCTGATGATGGGATATTAGGTGTCAGTCGGGTCTTATCGGATTTTAATTCTTCACCGTAACTCGGTCGGGCACAGGCGGAGACCAACATCAATGCGGAAAGAAACAGTGGCAGGATTACTTTTTTCATCAGGGTACCTCTACTCATTATAAACTGGTTTTGTTTAACCGATAGTTATAACGCTCAAAGTGGGGTGGGGGTTAGTGGTATGGTGCCCCTGGTGAGAGTCGAATTCACAACAGACGTGGATCTGCCTTCCGTTTTAATTATGTAAGTGGGATGGGTCCCAGCCTTTGCAATCCAAATACAGTTCAGCTTGGTTGCAATTGGGTTACCGCTTAATGCGTGCTGTATACTTGAAAGTGTGATTTAGCCACGATTGGCGGATTTATTGACAAAAAAAGGAGGGATTATTATGAATAACTACGCCAAGTTTGGTGCCATGATTGCAACCTCAACCGTGCTCATGTTTGGGCTGATGTATCTGAACACATATCAGTTGGATCACGTTTATTTTAGTGAGACACGATTTTACATGGCGCTTATCATGGGTGCTGTGATGGCTATTGTCATGCTGACATTCATGAGAAAGATGTTTACTAACACCCGAATAAATATCGGGGTTTATATTGGTTGTGCCATTATATTTATACTCTCGCTTTGGCTAGTCCGAAGCCAGGACACCATCGAAGATGTTTCATGGATGAAAGCTATGATTCCGCATCATTCAATTGCAATTTTGACCAGCGAGCGCGCTAACATTTCTGACCCTCGCGTTCGTGAACTCGCTGATGAAATAATCGAAGCCCAACTTAGGGAAATTGATGAGATGAAAGCGTTGATTAAAGACCTCGAAAATGGTAAATAGATGTCCGATTGAACGACGCAGGATAAAAGGTCTGTTCGCATTCACGCGTCATTGATGTTCAAAACAAGGTGCCCATCCAAAGATATGGCAGGATTTGAGTTATGCTCGACTCTACTACTCACACGTTGCCAAGAACTTCAAGAAGCAGTTGTTTGGTGTTTTGCTAAGGTTTAGGGCGGTTCAAAATAAGCAATCTGAAACCCCTCGTTAGCTATCTGTTAGCTTTATAGTTAAAGAGCCTCTGAATGTTTTTCACCGGAGGGTCTATTTAAGTTCAAAATATGGTGCCCCTGGTGAGAGTCGAACTCACGACAAGCGGTTTAGGAAACCGCTGCTCTATCCACTGAGCTACAGGGGCTTGCGTTTGAATTATAGCAACAAACCAAAGGGTTGTGAACCAAACCCAGATTAGTGTTTTGACTCTTCGGGCTCCAGCTTACAGGTCGGCGCCGGTTGCCGCCACAGGTAGAACACGCCTATTAATCCGGCCATCAATGATGTCAGGACGATAGCCAGTTTGGCGGAGTCAATCAATCCAAAGTCGGTGAAAGCCAGTCCGGTGATAAAGATGGACATGGTGAACCCCACCCCGCCCAACAAACCCGCCCCGATAATGTGCTGCCACTGACAGGATGCCGGCTTGGCTATCCAGCCTAGTTTGCTTACCAGCCAGGTCAGACCGATGATTCCCAGCGGTTTGCCGATAAGCAGACCAGCCATCACGCCAAGGGCTACCGGCTGTACCAAGTTTATCTCGCCGCCGCCCAGGGCTACTCCGGCGTTGGCCAGGGCGAATACAGGCATGATGAAAAAGGCGGAAATTGGGTGTAGTGCGTGTTCCAGCCTCAGCAGTGGGTTCTGTATCTGTTCGTAAGCCACCCCTATATTCTGCACCGCGTCCTGTTGCTCTGAGGTTAATAGCATGGTTTTGCGTTTACTTTCACTTTTGCCAAAGGAATCCAATTCCAGTGTGCAAGTGTCCACAAATTCCTTGCTGGAGATCTTCTGCCGCACCGGAATCGTCAGAGCCAATACAACTCCGGCAATGGTGGCGTGGATGCCTGATTGCAAGACGAAATACCATAGAAGCAGGCCTAATATCATATACGGTGTCAGCTTTTTAACTCCGCTGACATTCAACATCATCAGGCCGCCAGTTACCAGAGCCGCCAGTCCCAGTGAGGCCCAGTCGAGATTGCCGGAATAGGCCACGGCAATGATAAGTATGGCTCCCAGGTCGTCAATAACCGCCAGTGACATCAGAAAGACCTTTAGCGCCAGCGGCACCCTGTTGCCTAAAAGCATCAGGAAACCCAGGGCGAAGGCGATATCCGTGGCCATCGGAATGCCGAAGCCCTTCATGTTACCGCCGTCAGCCTGATTAATAGCCAGAAAGATAAGTGCAGGAGCAATCATACCGCCTAAAGCTGCTACGGCAGGGAAAGCTGCCTTGGCTGGTGATGATAGTTCGCCCACCATCAGTTCACGTTTAATTTCCAGACCGACCAGTAGAAAGAATAACGCCATCAGCCCGTCATTTATCCACTCGGCAAAAGAAAGTTCCAGGTGGAAATCGCCAACCAGGATGCCAGCCTCTATATGCAGCGCGTCAAAGTATTGTGTCGCCCACGGGGAATTGGCAATAATCATGGCCGCCACCGCCGCACCGAACAATAAAATTCCGCCTGTGGATTCCTGATGTAAAAAGTGCTCAATGGCACTGAATACTCTGAGACTAGGGCGTTTAGAAGACATTGTTTTTGACCTTTAAAATGAAATTCTTAAGTATTCTACCAGTTCGCGTTTCCAGCGACAATGAAATGTTCATGCATAGCCCCCAGTGAAAAGCGGAGAACGCGGTTCATACCCGAGGATTAACCGAGATTGCGGAGCGGCCGTGGCAATCTTGTATAATAAAAATAAACCCTCAAAAAGTTCAAAAAGCCTATTGACAATACCTTGCCGCTGTTATATCATCTGTTCTCTATTCATCTGGTAGTTAAAAAGAGTATTTGATTTAGAGGTTGTTTTAGGCAAACAACCGGTTGTTTGCCTGTTTCAATCGTAAAAGGAGGTTGTTTCAGCATTTTTCATTTTTGGGGGAAACAACCCTGGACTCTTAACCGGATATGCTCACTTACGTCAAAGTTCGTACCTTGAAAACTGAAGATATACTGCACCCCATTCAGAGACAGCGCTGAAATTGGGTAGACAGCTGGCTGAGAAAGAAAGAAACCAGACAGCCATGAAGCACCGCACATGTGGTGCTAAAATCTAAGCAATGATTGTTCTGGAGGGGTTATCACTAACTGAATTAGTTGTGATACAAAGCTCATTGACAATCTCTTAGCTACTGTGCCGGCATATGGTTTCTGTAAAAAATCGGTGTTAGAAAGAGTATATGAATTATTTGTTTCTTCAGAAAACAACCTCCTCAAATCACCATTTTCAATCGTAAAAAGGGAGGTTGTTTTAGTTGTTTTGACCTTTTTGAGAAGAACAAATCCCCCGTTACTTTCCAGCCGGAAAAACCTCTTTTACACAGCAGCCCAGTACCTAAAAAATGAAAATTGTTTGACGGATAATAGTTCCCATGCAATCAGTCGTTACCGTCACATCCGAAGGAATAGAGATACCTATAGAAAATATCGCCGTTGAACACAAAACAAATGGCTTCCCGAATAGGGAAGCCATTTGTGAAAAGCTTACTGTGGAAACTATAAATTAGGTTCGTGATGTTTGTCGGATTGACCCAACTCCAAATCAAGGGTTACACCAGCCTCTTCCATTACTGGCCGGTTGTGGCTCTTCCGCAGAGCAATTTGAGGCAGGAAGATCACAGCTATTGTAGCAATAGCCATCAAAGCCGCACCGATGAGAAAAACCTGATCAATGGAGATACTAAAGGCATCCCTGAGAACATCCAGGAAATTGTTAAAAGCGACGGTAAGTTGTTCTTGCAAACCTGCCGGAGCTTGTTGTATCACAGCTTGTATATGAGCCTGACCATCAGTACTCAAAAACCCCTGAATCGTGTTACCGTCAATAATGACCGGGGTAGTGGGGCTGACCTGTTGTATGGCGGTAATGAACGGATCGTTTTCTATTCCTATCAATCGTTCGGCTAATTTTGCGTTCATCACTCCGCCCAGTACCGCCGCGCCTACCGTGCCCCCGACACTGCGGAATAATTGCGTCCCGGCGGTGACTTCACCCAGCCGTTCGTGGCTGAAAGCGTTCTGTACCGCAAGGGTAAAGATCGGCATAGTGACGCCCAGTCCCAGACCCATGACCATCATCCTAAATACAAGCCCCGAAGAAGTGGTGTACTCATTGATTTGAGAGAAGAGCAACATGCCTACGGTGGCCACCGCCATGCCGATGATGGACAGGATCTTATAATTGCCCGTTCGGGATACAATCTGCCCGGAGATAACGGAAGCAAAGACTATAGACAGCATCATGGGCATCATCACCAGTCCGGAATTGGTGGCCGAATAACCAATCACCCCTTGTGCAAAGACCGGGATGAAAAGAATAGAACCAAACATGCCCAGAGCTGAGAGGAATACCGCCACGCTGGAGATGGCAAAGACTTTGTTGCGGAATAATCCCAGTGATAGTATCGGGTCTTTTGCCTTACGCTCGCGCCATATGAAAAGCAGCAAAGCTACCCCGGCCGCGACTAGCATACCGATGATTTCGCCAGAACCCCAGGGGTATTGGGAACCACCCCAGACCAGTGCCAGCAACAACGGCACCAGTGTCAGGTAATAAGTACAGCGCCGATATAGTCAATAGAGCGTTCTTTTACCTTGTGCAGATTGGGGTTGTTCCGTGGGAAAGCTGAAGCCATCACGGCCATGGCTATCAAACCGATAGGAATATTGACATAGAATATCCAGCGCCATGAGAAACTATCGGTCAGCCAGCCGCCGAGGAGAGGGCCGGCCACTGAAGTGATACCAAAGACGGCGCCCAACAGACCCTGGTATTTACCCCGTTCTGCTGGTGGGAAAAGATCGCCGATGATTGCGAAAGAATTAACCATGATGGCCCCGCCGCCGATACCCTGCAGACCTCGGAAGAAGATAAGCTGTCCCATACTCTGCGACAGACCGGACAGCACTGACCCGGTCAGGAAGATTAATACGGCGATGAAGATCAGGTTACGACGGCCAAAGATATCAGACAGTTTGCCGTAGATCGGCACGGTGATGGCAGAGGTCAGCATGTAAGCAGTGAATACCCAGGATAGATGCGATAAGCCGTCAAACTCTTGCACTATTCGGGGCATGGCTGTGGATACAATGGTTTGGTCTAGTGAGGCCAGCGTCATAACCAACATGACACCAGCCATTATAAGTGCGGTCTTGGGTTTGGGGGGCATTTTACCTCTCTCCGTTAATTGTATTATTATTTATGATCTTGTCAAAAAGGTTAAGCAGTGTCTGGAACTCAACGTCATCCAGTGCGTTGAAGATAGAGGATAAGTGATTAAGACGTTGTTCTTTGACTATTTCAATCTGCTGACGGCTTTCCGCGGGTAAACTGAGGTGTAGAGAGCGACGGTCCTCGGCAGATGGCTGTCGGTCAAGGAGCCCTTTGTTGACCAGTCCGTCTACCAATTGAGTAGCGGCGCTGCTGGTGATGCCCAACTGGGCCGCCAGTTCCTTGATGCCGATCCCTTCCTGTTTGCTGACCAGTCGCAGTGCCAGCCATTGAGAATGAGCCAGACATTCACTGCCCGGTTCTGCCTGGGTGTCAAATGCCATGAGTCGCCGGAAGGCATGGATTTTCTCCATCAATTGTCCGATTTGGTGTTTACGATCTGTCATAGTTCTAATATAAACGATAAGCTACTGAATATATTAGCACCTTATTTAATAACCTGTCAAGGTCTGGTGTGGAGGCAGTGGTGGTGGTTATGGTTTTTTGTTTAGAAAAAAAGCCCACCGTTAAGGTGGGCTTGATCTGATAGAGACTGTGGCGTTATACAGGTTGTCGCCGGGATGAAGGACGGCGCCATGAGGGAACCTTGCGATTGGAATTTCCGGAGTTGGTCGCCGTCGCCTGTCTGCCCGGACGAGGTGGTCTGGCAAACTCGTTTTTGGGTGCTTCACGGACATCATATTTGAAACCCTCAACGCTACGGCGCTCAATGGGTGATTTCAACAAACGTTCCAGGGAGCGAACCATAGGTTCATCTTCGGCAGTGACAAAGGTGAAGGCATCGCCGCTCTTACCGATACGCCCGGTTCTGCCGATACGGTGAATATAGGCATCGGCGGTTTCCGGCATATCGTAGTTGATAACATGAGAGACATCCGCAACATCTATACCTCGTGCGGCGATGTCCGTGGCTACCAAAATCTTGAAGGTACCATTCTTGAACCCATCGAGAGCGGTTTGCCGTCGGTATTGGGATAGATTACCTTGAATTGACGCAACGCTGTGACCATCCTGGGCGAGAGATAGCGCTACACGTTCCGTACGGTGTTTGGTGCGAGTAAAGACCAGCACCGAACCGGTAATATCGCCCAGCAATATCTTAAGGAGCGATGTCTTGAGGTCATGATGTACGGGATAAAGAGCGTGAGCCACTGTGACCGCCGGGGCTACCTGACCGATCTGTATAGTTACCGGGTTATTGGTGATTTCATGTACCAATTTCCTGACGTCATCAGGCATAGTGGCTGAATATAACAACGTTTGGCGCTCTTTCATGAGACACTTAAGGATTTTGTGGATATCCGGCAGGAAACCCATATCAAACATACGGTCAGCCTCGTCAATGATCAGCATTTCTACGTCTCTGAAATCAATGCTGCCTTGCCATACATGGTCCAGTAAGCGGCCGGGGCAGGCGATAACAATATCCACACCGGCACGGATTTTACTTTTTTGCGGTTCCATACCGACACCGCCATATATAGCCATGGCACGGATGCCGGTAAACTTGGAGAGGTCTTTACAAGTGTCATATATTTGTTCGGCAAGCTCCCGGGTTGGTGCAATAATCAGCGCGCGTAACTTCCGCGGCTGGCCCGCCCTCGGCTTTTCAAAAGGGCTGCGAAGGATTTTTTGCAGGATGGGTAATACAAAAGACGCTGTTTTGCCGGTGCCGGTCTGAGCCAAGCCGATGACGTCGCGGCCTTCTAATGCCGGCGGGATGGCTTGCGCTTGGATAGGGGTTGGTTCGGTATAACCCAGAGCTTTAACAGCATCCAGGAGAGCGGGATGAAGATTGAAATTTTCGAAACTCATTTTATTCCTAAATAATTTATTTTGACTTTATTCGATGATTAAAAATAGTACAGAACTGTGATTAATATATTACCAATGACTCCTTCACGGAAAAGGCAGCGCCGGTTTCTGGCGAAGATATAACGGCTACAGCGTGGCGGTAAAGATGAATAGAGGAAGGTTTGGCAACCTTGACTTTGCTCAAGTTACGATTCACGGTGATGACCAGTTTATTCCTGAATATTTTGGCCACCTGATACTGTTAGGAATTTAGATTTAAGTATGAGATAACCGAAACCTATTTTATTGACATAATTATACTATTAATATGTAGCAACATACAAATATGGGGTGTAAAGAATTAAAAATAGCAAAGAGATAGCAATAGATTGCTTGAAGGGTATTCAGCTTGTCTGGTTTACGGTTCCACAATGAGGGCACCGAACCGATGTAGCGGTGAAGTTGGGGGGCAAGCGGAGGGTTGTGCCGCATTTTGTGCAGTTTAGAGTTTTATATTGACTCAGGCCAAAAAGCATATTCTGCGTTTCACGGGTACGAGCGGATTTGTCAGGCTCACCAACAGACCCTTCGGAGGAGGGAGCACGGGCGGACACAGATTCTCCATCTGTCAGCGCTGAGCCCGGGATGATTTTCTTGTGGGCAATCTCTTCAGCCGCCTTCTCATATGTCTTATAAGAGATACCGCCGCCCATTTTTCTTAGGATGCGGATACGTTCAGAAATAGGAGGATGAGTGCTGGTAAGATCGGCGGCTTTACGGCCTTCCTGACGAAAAGGGTTGATGGTGTACATTGGTGCGGTAGCCTGATTGGCAGCTTTGATCTGATTTGTAGAAGCCCCTAGTTTTTCCAGGGCAGAGGCCAATCCCTCAGGATAGCGGGTATACAGTGCTGAAGAAGCGTCGGCCAGATACTCGCGTTTCCGTGAAATGGCAAAGTAAATAAGCTGGGCGAAGATCGGCGCTAAGATGATGAATACAAGCCCAATTATGGCGATGATTGCGCCGCCACCGCCGCCGCCGGAATCGTTAGAACGGCGAGAACCGCCGCCGCCAGAGAAAAAAAGCATACGACTAAAGTAATAGGATAAGATGACGATCGATCCCAGAAGTACCGCGGCCAGGGACATCAGCAGTACGTCCCGGTTCCTGATATGGGCCATTTCATGGGCTATCACACCTTGGAGTTCATCACGGTTCAATTGCTGTAACAAGCCGGAAGTTATGGCGACGGCAGCGTGATTTGGATCCCGCCCTGTTGCAAAGGCGTTTAACGCCGGATCGTCGACGATATAAACATCCGGCATTTTAGCCAAGCCGGAGGCAATGGTCATCTCTTCTACAACGTTAAAAAGACGGGGATGATCCTTCTTTTCTATTTTTTTGGCACCGGCAGTAGCCAGCAAAATACTGTCACCCTGGAAGTAGCCGACCAGTGTCATGATTATCCAAAGTCCGCTGGCGATAGCTATGCCAGCAAACGGGCTTTCAAAAAAGTAAACACCTATGCCGTAACCAACGGCAATCAGGAGTGCTCCCATGCCTATAACAAGGATGACGCTTCGGGTACGGTTGGCGCTTATCTGTTCCCACATTTGTTTAGTGTTCCTGTATGACCTCTATCCGGGATTTTACTGCAAATCGCTACTTAAAACCTCGCACGGCGGAACAAGTGATTTTGCCCACTCGAAGTTTCCGCCGGCGAGTGTAATATGATCTAGGTAAAGCTAACCTTAGGTGCCGCCCGCTCGGCTTCAACCTTGACTTCAAAGAACTCGCTTAATATGAAACCAAACATGCCGGCGATGATGTTAGAAGGGAACATCTGAATTTTATTGTTGTAGCCCAACACAGAATCATTGTAGAACTGGCGGGAGAAAGAAATCTTGTTTTCCGTGGAGGACAGTTCTTCCTGAAGCGCAAGAAAGTTTTGGTTGGCTTTTAAATCCGGGTAGGCTTCAGCTACCGCAAGCAGCCGGGAAAGAAAACCAGTGAGTTCACCTTCTGCCTGAGCGCGAACGGCAGGAGATGACGATGATACCTGCTGTGCCATGCTGCGGGCTTTGGTGACGTTCTCAAACACTTCCCGTTCGTGTTTGGCGTAGCCTTTAACTGTTTCCACCAGGTTGGGAATAAGGTCGTAGCGGCGTTTAAGCTGGACATCGATCTGCGCCCAGGCATTTTTAACCTGATTGCGCAGACGTACCAACCCGTTGTAGATCCCGACCAGAATCAGTACCAGAACGATGATGACGCCCAAGATAATAAGTGCTGGAATCATATTTACCTCCGTTTAATCGGCTGTATCGGCCTTAAGGACTTCTTTCAGAAAAGCTAGCATTTTGCCATCGCTGTTATTGTTGACGGTTGGAAGCTGGGCTAACACCTGATGCAGTTCACCGCCATCAAACCACAACCCGTCATAACGTGACGAACAAACGTCAATTATGACTTCCGGTGAGGTACCTAGGCCCTCTTTGCGCATGGTGGTATTACAGATAGGGCAGCGGCGTTTTTTTTCATCAGTCCGGGCTTCCGGTCGGTTGAAGATATCGGTCAGACAGAGACTGGCGTCATCAAGACAGGTTTTTTCCACAACCAGTTCTAATTCACCCCGGTCAAGCCAGACGCCGTGGCAGACAGGGCAGTAATCAATAGCAACCTGGTCATGCTCAACCACAATCATCGGGCTACGGTCTTTAGGGCAATTCATATTTCTTCATCAAGTTTAGGCATTGCTGCCAGTGGTGTCAATAGTTCTTCTGAATGGTTTGATAGGGAGAATATCCGCTTATTGAAAGAACTCTTTCACTGAGTCAAATTGAGAAGGTAACAGACCCAGAACGAGGGGAAACTTGTCTATTAGGAAAGTGGCCATGAAGGAATCAGCCAACGAATCAGAGCCAAAGAACTTCGCCCAGACAGCCAACGCCGAACCAACGAATATGGCACCCATAAAGAGTCCAAAAACCGCACCCCCCAGCCGATTGACCCAGCCCAGGAAGATGATTGAAACCAGTTTGGTCAGGATTCTGGCTACAATGGAGAATATGAGCCAGACGGCAAGCAGTATGGTGATGAAGGCTACCACATTGGCGATGTCCGGATTGGATATGAAGCTGAACAGGCTACCAGCGAGATTCTCATAATAGCGGCCAGCTAAAACTACACCTACAATCAGGCCAAGAAGTCCTCCCAGCGCTCTGATGAGACCTTGCCGCAGACCGGTGAAAACCTGAAGAGCCATGATTATGAGAATTACTATATCTAGCCAGTTCATAAGAGTATTAAAGCACTTGTTGCAACCAAGTGCAATACTTTCAACTGCTCTGAATCTTCACGGAGGGCTAACCCCCCAGTTCCACTGCCCGGCTATGAGCGGCGATAACTGCATTTTCGATGATGCCACGGAACTGGCGTGATTCAAAAACTTTAAGAGCTTCGGCGGTAGTGCCGCCGGGGGATGTGACCATACACCGGAGTTCGGCGAGATCATGCTCTGACTGCCGGGCATATTCGGTCGAACCGACGGCCGTCTGAATAACCAGTTGCCGGGCTGTTTCCGGGGATAGCCCGAGTTTCACCGCCGCTTCCACCATGGCTTCCATGAAAAGGAAGAAATAGCCCGGTCCGCTGCCACTTATCGCGGTAGCTTTATCAAGGTCGGATTCATTTGCGGTATAAACCTCATCACCCATGGCGGTCATGATGCGCCGGGCGGTTTCCCGTTGTGCCGAATCTACGGCGTCTGTTGCCGTCCAAACGCTCATGCCCTGGCCGATCTGAGCAGGGGTATTGGGCATGACCCTGATTACGGCATCATGTTTCAAGCCTTCAACGAGAGTTGAAATCCTCTTGCCGGCGATGATAGATATGACCAGGTGGGTAGGGCAAAGTTGCCCTGAAAGATCGGCCATGACCTCATCAAGGTGCTGGGGTTTGACCGCCAGGACGACGACATCAGAGCTAAGGGCCGCAGCGACGTTGCTGCCGGTAGCGATGACACCGAGTTCTACGGCCAGTGCTTCCCGGTTTTCCGCCCTGGTGTCGGCGACGGTTATGTCGTCCGGCGCCGACAGTTCCTGATGGATGATGGCGTTGATCATAGCCCGGCCCATGTTGCCGCCGCCGATAAATGCGATTTTCATGACTAAGTACCTCTTCTAATATCTCTCCGACAGGAGAAAGAATTTGTTTGGTGCTGCACTAGAGATTGTCCGGCAACCAGCACGCTGAGAGGGCTGAGCAATGTTTTGTGCCACTATGATGCCCTTCAGTTCATTTTACTACAATATTGAGCAGCCGACCGGGAACGTAGATGACGGTTTTGACCTCTTTGCCGTCAATGAAATCTTTGATGCGGTCATTGGTCATGGCCATGTTGGTGGCCTGGCATTCGGTAACGTCTGCCGGAGCGGGCAGGCGGGCGCGAACTTTGCCGTTGACCTGCACTACCAGGGTAATCTCCGGCTCGGCGGTCAGCGCCTCATCCCAGATGGGGAAAGACTGGTTGTGCACCGAATATTCCCGGCCAGCCTGAAGCCACAACTCTTCGGCGAGATGGGGCGCGGTGGGCGCCAGCATTAGGATCAAGCTTTCGATGGTCTTGCTCCAGATTCCGGCGGACACTTTGGCCGCCTCCCTAGCCGGAGCGAGGTAGTTGGTGAACTCCATTAGAGCGGCGATTACGGTGTTGAACTGCATCTTGTCGATGTCCAGGTTGACCTTGCGGATGGTCTGATGAGTTTTGCGGATGAGTTCAGCCTCAGCGACAGGGTCGAAATCACCGGGAACATAGCCGTCAGTTACCAGTTTCCAGACGCGGTTGAACCAGCGGGAGATGCCGCCGATACCCGAATCATTCCAGTCGCCGCCGAGTTCCCACGGGCCGACGAACATCAGATAAGCGCGGACGGTGTCGGCGCCGAGTTCGGACACATACTTGTCCGGGTTGACCACGTTGCCTCGGGACTTGCTCATCTTGGCGTGATTACTGGTGATAATGCCCTGGTTGAACAGGCGCTGGAAGGGTTCGCCGAAGGTCAAATAACCCATGTCGCGCAGTGCCTTAATGAAGAAGCGGGAATAGAAGAGGTGCATCACTGCGTGCTCAGCGCCGCCGGTGTAGATATCCACCGGCATCCAGTATTTTGTTTTATCCGGGTTAAAGGCAAACTCCGTATCATGCGGAGAACAGTAGCGCAGGAAGTACCATGAGGAACACATGAAGGTGTCCATGGTATCTGTCTCACGCTTGGCCGGACCGCCGCAAGTGGGGCAGGTAGTGTTGACGAAATCCTCGACGTACTTGAGCGGCGATTCTCCCGTAGGTTTGAACTCCGCATCTTCCGGCAACAGCACCGGAAGGTCTTTCTCCGGCACCGGCACGATGCCGCATTTGCCGCAGTGAATCATGGGGATGGGCGCGCCCCAGTAACGCTGGCGCGAGATCAGCCAGTCACGCAGTTTATAGCTGGTCGTCCGTTTGCCGAAGCCCTGGGATTCCAGCCAGTCGCAGATGCCCTCAAAAGCCTCGGTGTTGGATTTGTCGTTGAACTGAGCCGAATTACGCATAGTGCCGTCGCCAATATAAGCTCCATCTATAGTGCCGCCGTGATAGTCATCCGCTCCTATGACGACGCGGACTGGCAGTTTGTATTTTTTTGCGAAGGCAAAATCCCGCTCGTCATGGGCGGGAACACCCATGACCGCGCCGGAACCATAGCTGGCGATGACGTAATCGGCGATCCAGATGGGGACGGGCTCGCCGTTCAGTTGATTGGTGACATAAGCGCCGGTGAAGACGCCGTCCTTCTCTTTCTCGGTCGACATGCGGTCGATCTCAGTCAGGCGGCGGGTCTTATCGACATAAGCCTCTACGGCGGCTTTATTATCGGGAGTGGTGATCTTCTCGACCAGGGGATGTTCGGGCGCAAGGACCATGAAAGTTACGCCGTAAACGGTATCGGGCCGGGTGGTAAACACCTTGATGCGTTTGTCGTCCACGCCAAGGACGTCCAGGACGAACTCTATCTCGGCACCGGTGGACTTGCCCACCCAGTTGCGCTGCATCGTCTTGATGCGCTCCGGCCAGTCCAGACCTTCATGCTGCATCAGTTCATCGGCGTATTTGGTGATACGGAAGAACCACTGCACCAGGTCCTTGCGGACGACCTGGGTATCGCAGCGCCAGCATTCGCCGCCGCCGATGACCTGCTCGTTTGCCAGCACCGCCTGGCACGACGGGCACCAGTTGACCGGGGCCTTGGCGCGGTAGGCCAGGCCAGCTTCGTACAGTTTCAGGAAGAACCACTCGGTCCACTTGTAATAATCAGGCCGGGAGGAGACGATCTCGCGGTCCCAATCGTAGCAGCAGCCCATACTCTTGAGTTGGCGACGCATGTTGACGATGTTCTTCTCCGTCCAGTCATGGGGATGAACGCCGCGCTTGATGGCCGCGTTCTCCGCCGGGAAGCCGAAGGCGTCGAAGCCCATGGGGTGCATCACGTTGTAGCCCTGCATCCGCTTGTAGCGGGCATAGGCGTCCGACGGAGCCATGGCGTACCAATGGCCGATGTGGAGGTCGCCGGAGGTGTAGGGCAGCATGGTCAGGGCGTACCACTTAGTTTTGGGCGAGTTCTCGGTGGTTTTATAGAGGCTGTCGGACTCCCATTTTGCCTGCCATTTTTTTTCAATTATTTGCGGGTCGTATTTTTCGGTCATTTGCGGGTTTACTCCGTCAGTGGCTGTATGCCGTAATCTTAACGTGTACGCCTGGTGCGTTCAAGTGATGTGCTCAGTTATCAGTCTGCGAAAAGGGAAAGAGGAGTGAATTGTTTTGACACAAATACCTGTTTTTTGGCACCTGAAGTTTTGATTCAAAGCAACAATTGGGCTATTGCCAGTTTTCAAGGTGCGACCCTTGGCTCACAGGGCGGCTCCGGTTGAGGAACGTGAATTGTTTTCTCAAAAAAGCAATAAAACAACCAAAACAACCCCCCCCTTTTACGATTGAAACCGGCGAAAACAACCGGTTGTTTTATGAAGAAACAAATAATTCATATACTCTTCTTAAATACCAGATATACAGAGAACAGATGATATAGCACCGGCGTGGGATTGTCAATGGGGTTTTGGGACTTTTTGAGGATTTATTTTTTGGGATGGAGTACTGTTATATTTTCCAAATGAAAATATGGCTGTCGTTATCTTCCTCATGGAAGTCCTATGGTCGTTTTGGGAATTCAGAAACAGTCCACCAAATTTATCAAAATATTGTTGAAAGCTACGGTCTTCCTGAGGTCAAAGCGTTTGTGGAAACTATTGATAACTTAACAAAAACAAGATCAGGCATTGAATTCATAGATCTTTGAAGATTAACAATCGATTATTCTTGTGGTTTATTCTATCAACTTTTTCATAGTTTGGTAATGATTGACTTGGTAGAACTGATGAGCGTAATATGACTAGTATGCAGGAGGTTTCTCAAAGCTAATCATGGATGAAATTAGTGTAGATACTCGGTTCTTCTTCAGGGAAGGGCACACCGGCATCGAGGCCGGCCTTTTTGCATTTGAGGAACCAAGCCATGTTCCTCCCGAGTACCCGCATGGTCTGTAAACCTTCCAGGTCTTTGCGGACGTCTTCAGGTTTGGTGCCGTGGACGAGGTTCCAGTAGCGCGACGAGATGACGGGCATCTGCGCGATGCCGAAAAACCTATTGAGCTGGTCCAGTGCGGTGGTAGTGCCAGCCCGCCTGGCGGAAACGACAGCAGCGCCCGGTTTAAGATAGAAGGCGCGCTTGCCTGCCTGCATGTCCGAGTAAAAGGCACGGTCCATGAAAGAGGTTATGGCGCCGCCCGCAGCGGCATAGTGAACCGGAGAACCGAAAATGAAACCGTCTGCCTTCTCCGCCAGATCAACAAAATCATTGACGCAGTCGGTGAAGCGGCATTTTCCCGCGGTGGCGCAGGTCCTGCAGGCGAGGCAGCCGGAAATGGGGTCGGTACCGACCTGGAAGATGCTGGTGTTGATGCCTTCCGCGTTCAGGGCAGTAGCTACTTCCTCGAGGGCGGTATAGGTGCAGCCGCGCGGACGGGGGCTGCCATTTACTAGAATAACTTCCATATTTAGTCCTTTTTATCAAAGAATGTTTTTTTAAGTATGGCGTCCAATCATTTTCCAAGTATTGTAGCAGTTCCGAGTGGTTATTCGTAGCCGTTATTCTCCACTGCGAGCGACCTGGAGGTTGTTTCTCCGAAAATGAAAAATACTGAAACAATCTTTTCTTATAATTAAAACCCGCTAAAAGAACCGGTTGTTTGTCAAAATCAACGATACTGTTCTCTTGTATTGTTCACCCCTATCAGCAAGAAGTATAATCACCCTTAGCCGGGATATGCTCGAATTACCCACTTCTAAACCTTCTTTCCGCATATCCTACTAGTTACGCTAGGGGATATTATGCCAACACGCTATTATTATCTAATCCGTAGTAGAAAGCAGTCTGTCTAATTGGTAAACTTATGAGAATGGTATCTATAGTACTGCGCACTCGATTAGAAATCCACCTCTCATATGAGAATATGACCATATTGATGAACACATCAATATCGCCTTTGCGGTTTCAGTCCAGTCACCGTAGCTCCCGTACTAGAGTTGCAACTGTGAGCAAAACATCTCCTACAATTTCCCCCCAACCTTGTGATGATTAGTATGTATTGGAGTTATCAGAATAGAATATCCCTTTATTCCAACCCTGATTTCTGTGCGAACAGCGCCGCCTGGGTTCTGTTGGATACGCCTATTTTGCAAAAAATGTTGTGGACAGTTTTTTTAACGATTAATTCAGGAAGATTGAATCGTTTGCTTATATCCTTGTTACTAAGCCCCTGGCCTAGGGCAATAAGGACTTGGATCTCACGCGATGTAAGGCGATCTTTTAAGTTGTTGATAGGTTTGAAGTTATTTGTGGGCGTATTTGGAGTTGAAGAGGGGTTAGTGTGTGCCCAACTCTTTATGGCATGAAAAAGGATGTCGCCCTGCCACACACTTCCACCCAGCGCCACCATTCTTATGGCTGTACATATGAAATCCTTGGAACTCTCCTTGGTGATAAAGCCATTAACCCGGTGGAACAAAGCTTCTGAGGCATAGAGTTCACTTTCATATCCGGTCAACATAATAACCTTGGTCTTCGGACGAGATATTTTAATTTGGGTACTTAACTCGAAACCATCCATACCATCGAGCCGGATATCCATTAACACTATATCCGGTTGGGTTGTTTCGATGTTCTTCAATAAGGCATCATGATCCTTGCCGTCTGCCTCGCCAACGATTACGATATCACCATCATTAACGAAAATCATACGCAAACCCCGACGAACCACTTCGTGGTCATCCACTAGGAAAACACGGGTTTGTTTTGTCGACTCTCCTGCTATTTCCGGTTGCCATTGGGTGGTCGGACTAACTGAAGTGGTATTTGTAATGGCCACACAAACACTCCTTTTTTAGTATCATTCTACGTATTTTGCCAGTTTATTGTCACTGATATTTTCGTACCTAGATTTTTTGTGCTCTGAAGCCGAAATTTACCACCGATGATTTCCGTGCGTTGTTTCATGCTTTCCAAACCACCTGGCAAATGCTTATTGCTAAATGCCTTATAGTCAAACCCAACTCCATCGTCATTAACCGTCATTTTAAATATATTGTCATCGCATATGAGGGCGACATAAACGTTCTTAGCTTCAGAATGTCTTTTAATGTTGAGTATAGCTTCATGTGCCACGCGATAAAAAGTCGTCTGAATGTCATGAGGTACATCCTGATCACACTGGTGTGTGAATTCGACTTTACAACCCATGTCGTCATGTAATTGATTAATTTCTGTTGATAGTACGCGCATTAAACCATATCTGGTCAAGGTCGCAGGATAAAGCTCACGCATAATAGTGCGAGTTTCTGTGATTGCTATAATCAGTTGTGATAATGCAGCGTTTCCGATTTTTCTCACATCGCTTGATACGGTCTTGTTGGATATAATAGCATCCAGTGCATGTGACATACTGGATAGTGGCTGAATAATCCGGTCGTGAATTTCCAGTGTTAACCATTCCCGTTCTTTTTCCTGCGCCTTTACATAGGCATGAGCAAGATGTTTTATTTTTTTCTCATTATCAATGATTTTTTTCTCCCAAGCTTTTTGCTCTGTGACATCTATTCCAACGCCAATGATTCCGATCACACTCTCGTCATCAGCGCACATCGGCCGAACATGACATAGGAGATATCTGTCATTCGATACGGTTTTTTGTTCATATGATGCAGGTGAGCCTTTGAGGGCATTTCTATATGCTTTTATAAGAATGGATTTTTCGTCGAATTGAGAAGAATATTCAAACATCGTTTTTCCTATAAAATCCTCGGGTTTTCGACCAGCGGACTTTAAACCACTTCCGGAGAAAGATGTGAACCGGAGATCGGTACCAAGCGTCCAAAGCATGCAGGGCATTTGCTCAAGCATTATCTGAAGTTCGGCCTGTTTAGAGCATAATTTCTGCTCACTAATTTTGCGCTCGGTAAGATCACGAATGATGACACATATATATTGCTCATTATCGAAAACAGAATGACTGGCACTTATTTCCACATTGAAATTTTGCCGGCCGTATGTTCGCAGTGTGAACTCCCCTTGAAGTCGATTGTTTCTTATTAAATTGTCCCGGCATATTGGCCATTGCTTTTCGGGTAATTTGGGGCAAATATCCCATATATGCATCTGGAGTAGTATTTGTTTTTGGTAGCCAAGGCGTTGCACCATTGAATTGTTAACGTAAACAATATCACCAGTGTCATTTAGCCAGCATATTAGGTCAGTTGCATGATCTAAGGCATACTCAGCCTTTGAGCAGTTAGCCTGGCTCTTTTTCAATTCACTGATATCAGTGAAGGCTTCACACAAGTACTCTTTATCACCTAGTTGAAGCCTGTTCACGCTTTTGATGATAGGAATATGTCGGCCGTCTATTGAGATTAGGATTCTTTCGGATCTATCAACTTCTTGCCCCAAATCTAGAACCGGACATTTATTTTTCTCAGCGGAACAAATGAAACCGTGACAAAGGTGGTCTGTTACCTCTGCTAATGAACCGCCGATAAGTTGCAAGCCCGCCTTATTTATCCAGCAAATACGATGGGAGTCTGGGTCAATAAGGACTATTCCGGAGGCGAGTGAGTCCAGAACAAGGAGGGTAGAGTCGTATACGGGTAAACTGTAACTATCCATAACTCCAACACAAATACTTTTGATGATTAGATAGTAGTGCTGCCGACATATATTGTCAATAGTACTGTTAACATATATTTAGTTAGTTTGATAGTAATTTAATATAATAATATAGTTCTAAATAGACCGGTCTAAATGACACTAACCAAACTATCTAAATGCTGATACAGATATGTACCTTAGTACGATGTAAATATCGACAAGTAAGGTTAATATTGCTAACTAGAATAGGTGAAAGTATTGGATGGCAATTTAATATGACCATTACATGCCAGATGAGCCGAAAAGAGTTTATGAAGAAACTTGAGGTGTTTAATAATCCTGAGGGTGCTGATTATCCTTTGTTAAGAGAGAACTGGATAGAACCTGCCAACTCAATGCTGAGATGTTTCCAAAATGGAGTCAGAACAGAAAGCTGGATTTATCCAAGGTTTAATCGGAAACAAGACTATTTGTTGTAACAAACCCTACGGTGGGGGAAATCAGGGTGCCCCGGATGCGCGACTCAACCGGTGGCTGGAAGACTGTGGAACCCCTCCCGTGGACGTCCCTGAGTGTAATCGGGGTTCACCGTGGGGTTTGTTTTTTCTAAAAGTTGTTGGTCCTTTAAAGGCAGACAGGAAAGTATAAGCAGTTTGGTAGATTTATTCGTTAATCAAAATTATTTGTGATGGGAGACCTGTATGAAAGTCTTATTGGTTAATTCAGCAACTCCAGCATACAAGGAATTCTATACAAAGGTCTCAAATGTACCGAGTGGGATATTTTGTATCGCCGCGGTATTGGAAAAAAATGGCCATTCGGTTCAGATATTCGATAATTTTATCGACCATAGAAAACCAGAAGACTTCATCTCTTTCAATCCCGATGTGATTGGTTTTTCAGCCCTTGCTGGCCCAAATATTGAGGGTTCCATTTCTCAATCCCGAGAGTTCAAAAATATTTTCCCCGAGGCCAAAATTGTCTGGGGTAACGTTTTGCCGAGCGTCCTTCCAGATAAGGTGATTTCGGAGCCTTATGTGGACTTTGTAGTTGTTGGTGCCGGTGAATATACCTTACTGGAACTTGCCAACAACCTTGAAAAAGGGGAACCCAAGTTGGAGGAAATCAAAGGGTTGGTTTTTAAGCATGACGGCAAGCTAATTTTCAACGAACCCCGTCCGTTTATTAAGAACCTTGAAGAATTACCAGACCCGGCCTGGCATTTGGTAGATGTAAAAAAATATACGTCTCTAGGTCTAAACACAAGCCGAGGTTGCATACACAGATGCACCTTTTGCTATAACAAGTCGTATAACAAAGGTTACATAGGTTATTTATCAGCTCAAAGAATTGTTTCACAGATTGAACACCTGCAAGAAAAATACAACACTAGATTCATTAAATTTAACGAGGACAATTTTACTTTTAATCGTAAAAGATTGCGGGAGTTTTGCAATACCATTATAGACCGAAGAATTAAGATTAAATGGTATTGTGATTCTAGGGCAGATATTAATGAAAATGATATCAAACTCATGGCTCGCGCTGGCTGCATAGAAATCGGATTAGGTGTTGAATCAGGTAGTCAGCGCATGTTGGATTTTGTTCAAAAAGATATAAAAATTGAGCAAGTCGAAAAGACCTTCTGGTTATTAATAAAGCATAAAATACGAACCACAATATACCTCATGTATGGATTCCCAGAGGAAACCACCGAAGATTTTTACTTGACTCATGATCTTTTGAGGAGGTTGGATCATCCCTATTATATGTACAATCAGTTTGTGCCCTTCCCCGGGAGTGCGTTATACGATTATTGTTTAAAACAAGGAACGATTTCCCCAGTTAGTACAATTTCTGATTGGACTAATAACATGTCCGGGCTATACCGTAATCAAATAAATCTGAGTCTCATACCACAGAATTTGATTGATGAGGCTGTCTTGAATTTCAGGCAAACTTATGCTCTTGAACGATTCAGATTTACCCTTAAACATGATCCTTCTTATTTCCTAATAATTTTTACTAATCCTATTAAATTCTTGCACGAATTATATAAATTGATACAAACACAAACGGTACTTGTGAAGTTCAATAAACGATGCAAACGATTGTTGCTTGAGAGTCACCCATGCAATATTTAGTCAACGGTAAGCAAACTATTTATCCAGACGGCTATAAAACCAAGGTTGAATTCCTCCGAAGATCTCAGGATTGGATTAAGGTGAAGATGAATGAGGGTATTGTCGAAAGCGCTTACAGCTTCACCGCGGGTGGTGGTTTCATTATTTTCAACGTTGACTCCCACAGCGAATTGGTACAACACCTTATCGACTTTCCGATGTATTGCTTGTCTGAATTCACGGTGCAGCCCCTTGTTACCTTTCATGATAATGCTGAACTGATAATCAATGAGTTCAAAAAATGTGGGGTGTATGAAGATGACTAAGACACCAACCAATATTTACCACATTGCCTACACACCGGACACACATGAAGTCTGCCTTTTCTTCTGGGGATGCAATATTGAGTGCCGCGGTTGTTACTGCCGAAGGCGGATTTACAGCCCAATGCTGCAGGATTTCAATCACGACGGACCCAATGTCCTTAAAGACCCGTCAGGCTTAGCAACTCCACCTGAAAAGTTTCTGTTTTTGGAAGAAGTGATGGAGATATTGGAACCATTTAAGCTCAAGCAGGTGATATTGGAAGGCCAAGAGGCAGGTCTGGATCCCGCTTATCCCGCGGTTACTGTGGCTCTGCATAGAAGGTTTGGCTGTAACAATGTACTGCTGACCAATGGTTATCATATGCCTGATTTAACACATACGGACAAAGTGGAGTTCGGCATTAAAGCACTGACAGACAGCATCAATATTGACTATACAGGGAAATCCAACAAAGCAGTGCTTGAGAACCTGGTAAAGACCTACCAGATGGGCAAAAAGATCATAGTAGAATCGGTGTTGATCCCAGAGTATATGGACATAGATGAGATTGAACGTATCGCTAAGTTCGTGGCCGGCATAGACAGAAATATTCCTTTTATGATCCTGCCCTATTTCAAATCCGGTGACAACCCATGGCGGCGGCCTACTCCTTCAGATATGGAGCAGGCGGCAGAGGCAGCCAGACACCATCTGACAACTGTTTATCATTTTTCGGGCGAAGAGAAGCTGGAATGGGAGGTAAAAAGCCTTTTTCCATTTGGTTTCGGTGAAATACAACCTTATCAGACTAGAAGTTCGGTTTCTCTGTTGAATTTACCAAAAGACAGGAGAGAACTAATAGCAGTATAGAGGAGGTAAGGGCCACAAGAATGACTCTCAGGAGAGACTGAGTGGCGTTCAGGAAAGACTGAAAAGAATCGAAAGGAGAATAAGAATGTCTGAGTTATTTCACAGCACAGTAAGTAGACGAACTTTCATGAAATCTCTAGGGATGGTAGCCACAGGTGCCGCTGCTTTGACCTTACCTGTCTACCATGATCTTGACGAGATGAAGTCAGATGATGCAGCCATATTCAAGAATCCTTGGTGGGTCAAGGAGGTTGACGAACCCACAGTAGAAATTGATTGGAATACCCTAAAGCCTTGCGATTCAAGAATAGCCTGTAACGATACAAGTGTCCCTGAAAAATATCACGGTACAGAATTTGGTTTCAAACCGGGTTATTGGGAAGAGCTCAGCGCACGAGCAAGGGACAATAAGATTAATTGGATGAAAGAAAACAGACCTGGCTATACGGTTAAAGACTGGGCGCTGAGGCAGTCTGTTACAGCCCCCCCTGGGGCTTCGTTTCCTTGGGTAGCGGATAAGGCGGCTTATTTTCCTACACAAGGAGCAATCAGAAACCCACACGTAGGCGAAGTACCACGAGGCCCCGCAGAAATTCAAACCGAAGGTATACCAAAATATCAGGGTACACCTGAAGAGAATGCGCGTATGCTGAAAGTAGCACGGAGATTTTTTGGGTCTGATGTTATTGGCAGTACTCTGTTTGACCAGCGCCAAAAACAACTTTTGTATTCCAACAACTGCGTTGTTGAAAATGTCGACGAAGGTTATACAAATGCGGCCGGGAAAAAAGTAATCCCCGGCAACGTCCAGATGTACTATTCGCTGGGTTTCTACCAAGAGAGCAATGATATGTGGTCCAGGGCACCTGGTGGCATGGTAAAATCGGCACACTATCTGGGGAATAGGAACATGCAGATGGAAGCCAGTTCCGCTCATCGTTTCATTGCAGCCTTGTATTATCAGTCGCTTCACGGCGGTGGTGGCATGGCTCCCGCTCCGGCTGTAGGTGTTTTGGCTGGTATGAACGAACTGGGACGCCCGGGAAACTCACTTAATCCTGTATACGGTATGGGAAGTGCTGGCAGTTCTGGAATGATACTAACAGATCTCCCTCTCGCTCCTGATAAACCAATTGATTCTGGTGCTATGCGATTTTGCGACAGTTGTCATCGCTGCAGTGATGCCTGCCCGGGTGGAGCGATTGTAGGTGAACCCAGGAGCTGGGATGTTTACGGACCTTGGTCGAATCCTGGCAAAAAGGCGTTCCAGAACAAAATGAATCTATGCAGGGACGGGTTCTTCCTACTGAATTTCTGTCTCTTATGCACAGCAAACTGCGTTTTTACCAAACATAATTCGGCATCAATCCATGTGATGGTAAAACAAATAGCCTCCGTTTCACCCGTCTTTAATAGTTTCTTCACCAATATGGATGGTTTGTTTGGCTACGGAACTGCGGGTATTAACTCGGAGCATAATCCTGATAGCGACGCTACCTTTAATCCAAGGGCTGCCGAATGGTGGAATGAGGAGCATGCTAAGTACGGTCAGCACATAGCGGAGACTTAATTTCGATGATCTCTGCAACACTAGAGACCGTATGAAGTAAACGTCTATTGTAGTTTGCCGATACCGGGAGGGGGTGGTCAACTGCCCCCTCCCGGGGGTGTATGGTAATAAGTCACTTGATGATCATTGAAGGAATATTGTTAGATGAAAGACGTTGAATATCTAAAAAAGGCCATGGTGGTCACATCTCCAGTAATACTTGCAGTGGTACTGAGCTTAGTATTTGCGTTCGGTTCGTTAGCAAATACAACTTCGGTAACGACTCTTTCAGTAACGAAAACGCTACCACCTTCAGAAACACTACCGCCCACCACAGGGGGGGTTAAAGCCACCCCTATTGATGTTTTATATAACGCCTTACTTGATCCAGTCTTGGCTAGCATGTATCTTAATAAAGAAGTCCATATTGAGGGAACAATCAGAGGTATTGGATTCTCAAGCGGATCATCTAATTGGGTTGAATTGGATGCTGGTGTCCCAGAGGGGAAGTATTGTGTGAGATGTATGGTGTCACCAGGATTAGAATTTGTTACCGATGACATTATCAAGATGACGGGACAAGTTGTTAAGGTTAGTGGGATATGCCGTGGCTTAAAAGAAGGTAATATAGTAATTGAAAATACAGCTTCAAATTCACTCCCAATGCTTTCTGCTATTATTGATGATACTTAGAATATATTGACTAATAACGAGTATAAAGTGATAATATATAATTAAAAATTTGGTGATATTTTTACTTAAAAACGCTGTTGTATCCCTGATTCAGTTAAAATTATCAGAGTGAAAGTAAAATGAATTTAGTCCTAACTCCAGCTTGTAGTAACTCATGCCCTTATTGTTTTGAAAAAGCGGAACAGCAGAAGGGCAAGCATAGTCTAATTTCAGATGAAAATATCATGCGGTTTTCAAAATGGGCGCATGATTCGAGATTGCCTTTCCTCTCTTTGTTGGGAGGTGAACCGTTTCTGCATCCCAAACTGGGTAGTATAGTTAAAACGATGCGCCAAAGTTGCCCTTGGATAGGGTTAAGGATACTTACTGGTGGCATCTTTAATAAACAACTTCTTGACAATATTTGTCCCGAAGATGTCTCAATTGGTTTCAATATCAATGAACCGAAGGGCTATCTTAATCCTAAACACTTTAATAAGGTGATACGAAATGTTGAAATAGCAATTCGGAAAGGTTTTAGAGTATCTCTAAGCTTTAATGTATGGCGGCCGGATTTCGATACTAATTTTATTCCTGATCTTGCTCATAAATTTGCCCGGTCGAATTTCAGTTGGACCGTTGCAAATCCAATACTTGGTTGCCCTTCTAAAGTAGTTTCCCCGTCCCAGTTCGGTTTGATTGCAGATAGATGTTTCATAATGCTCCAGGAAGCCGCGCGATTAAACATTGAAGCATTATTGGATTGCCCTCTGCCAGTCTGTTTTTTCAATGAACAACAGCTTGCATGGGTGAGACAGTATCATCCTGCGACTGCGTCAGTTATGGGAGTTTGTGAACCCGCCCTTGATGTAACACCAGATTTAAAAGTTCTACGATGTTTCGCCCTATCTAACCTGAGCAGGATAAATTTGTTGGATTTTCACAATGAGCGAGAACTAAAGGATTGGTTTCTAAACAATATCGACTATCGCCTGTTAAACGAAGGTTGCTTTGTAGAATGCAGTCAATGCGTTCATAAAACAACTGGTCGATGCTATGGCGGATGTCTCGGAAATCACGAAATCCAGGATGAAACTTTTGAAACGGCGCTACTTCCAAGCTTGGAATCCAGAATGGAGATGGCTATCGAGGCGGGAAATCCAGCGCAAGCATTAAGTCTGTACCAATCTTCAAACTATTGGATAAAAACTGACAAGGCTTCATTTAGGGCAGCAGAAGCATCATTAAAGGTTGGGGATTTAGATCAAGCTTTCCGCTTTGCCTCTCGTGCGCTTGACCAAACGAGCGATTTTCTTCTCCTGAAACAAATAGGAGAATTTATTGCTGGTCTTCTTACCGGAAATATCAGTGCGTTAAATGAACAGATGATTGATAATAATTTTCCAAACTATGTTTCATGTAATGCTCTTCACTCTTCAAGTGATCAAAATAAAGTGTAATTGGCTGTTTTGATATTATTCACAAATTGGTCTGGTTACTTGTAGGTAGTGTTGAATGCGGTGGTTGCGATTGTAATCAGCGATCTGCTTTGTCCCCATAGCAATAATGTGGTCGAACAACTCTTTGTGATCTACTGTGAACTTTCCCTGTGATTATTTTCGATGATTTAATGGCGTAAAATACGATTAAAATGGTGTTATTCAAAGGGTACTGGTTTTCATAAAGGCAATAAAAAGGGGATTTCCATTAAACTGAAGTCTTCTTTTGAATCATTAAGCTATTCAGTTAACTAGTTAAGCTCTATCGCACTCTGTCCTGATCGTGCCGACTTCCATCAGGTAGTCGTAGATTTCTTTGAGCAGGTCGAAGGCACTTCCTGACAATCGTTCTCTGGTTCTGTCGCATCAATACATAAACCAGTACTTGATCTTAACGGCATCGTGATCTTCATCCAGATAGAAACGAAACTCGTCATCAGGCCGAAACATAAAAAATATTTTTAGGTTTAATCTATGGCCGATGGAAAATCCGTTTAAAACGTTGGAGTGGGTGGGGTGAGTATCTGGATACAACATGTTGTGCATCTACGACAATGAGAAATGGACAGAAAAGATAAAGAGTAATTCGGTTTTTCTTCAATTGTCACAGAAGCTGGTTGTCAAGGTGCTTAGATTGTTACTGTTCTTCAATCCCGGGGATACTTATTGACCTAGGCACTCTCCGGTATTAAACTTAAAGTATTAGTACCTAATAGTTGATATAGTGCAATACAGTCTTAAAACGGGTAATTAACGAAGGGAGGATGTGTACATGGGGAATAAAAAGGGCTTACGGCCTTTAGTACCTCTTAAGAAAAAGGCTTCGTTCGTTGACCTGGACTCCGGCACAAAAATGGAATGGTTCAGCGATTTGTGCAACGGCTGTGGATTATGTGTAAATGCCTGCACCGAAGGCGCTATTACCTTAGAACGGGAAACCGAAGCGCTCAAACTGGCGGAATACCCCTGTGCGGCGGCTTGTCCGGCTGGGATTGATGTAGCGCGGTATGTCCGGTTTGTAGCCAAGGGTGATTACGATGAATCAGTGGCAGTCATCCGTGAAAAGATGCCATTTCCGGCAGTTTGCGGCTATGTTTGCCTCAGCCCGTGTGAAAACGTCTGCCAACGCGGGTGTCTGGATAAACCGGTACTAATCCGCGAACTTAAAAGGGCTGCTGCCGAATACGCCAGGGATGCGTGGAAAAAACGGTTCAAACCTGCCCAGCCTACCGGCCGCCGCGCCGCGGTCATAGGTTCTGGACCTGCGGGATTGACGGCGGCATATTTTCTGGCCCGCCTAGGTCACGGCGTAACCGTATTTGACTCTTTGGATGAGCCGGGCGGCAAGATGTGCCACAGCATCCGGGACTGGCATCTGCCCAAAGAGGTACTGCGGAAAGAGATTCAGGAAATCGAAGAAGCAGGAGTTAAAATCCAAACCGGCTATCGTGTGGAGTCACCGGAAGCACTATTCGGCCAGGGATTTGAGACGGTGCTCATGGCTGCCGGGTTGCACAGGCAGCCTAAAATGCCGCCGATAACTGTAGATGCCAGCCTGACCGGCAAAGATTTTCTGGCTGATGCGGGCAACGCTGAAAGCGTTGAATCTGGCAGTCGGTTGGTTATCCTGGGTGGCGGCAAAATGGCTTTTGATTGTGCGTTGAAAGCACAAAGCCTGGGTGTTACCGAGATCCATATGATATCAATAGAGTACCGGTGTGACGGTGAATCAGAGGTGGGGCAATCAGAAGAGGCCTTTGACGGCGGGGCGACGGTGCACTCCTGGAGGGTGTATCCCAAGGTAGTGCGCCGTGGTGGACGGATTGCCGGAGTGGAGCATTATAAGATGCGGGCGTTCGGCTTTGACCGAGAGGGTAAATTGAAAACAGAATCCATGCCCGGTTCTGAACGATTCATTGAGGCAGATATTGTAATCAATGCCATGGGCATTGAAAGCAACAGCGATTGCGTCTATCAGAGGCCGGGGTTCTTTTCAGCCGGCGATGCGGTCAGTGAATTGCGCTCGGTGATAGAGGCTATCGCGGCGGGGCGCTGGGCAGCTTCAGAGATGGATAAGTATCTGGGCGGCAGCGGTAATATTGATGAGCGTCTGGCGGTGGGAGACGGCCTACTGCTACCGGTAAATCATCCCTCGAAAGCACGTCAGGCAGAGGTGACGACAAACATGATGCCTGGCGGCTACGCCCAGGTGGAACTGACTTTACCTGAATACGCAGCCAGGACTGAAGCCGGACGGTGCCTGAGTTGTGACATAGTTAATCAGGTCAAAGGTTTTACCGTGGATATGACGAAATGTACCAGGTGCGGGCAATGCATCAGCGCCTGTGAACGGGGGGCGGTGTGGTTGGGATGAATTTCTCATTGAAAGGTCATTAGAATAATCTTGGCATACAGACCTGTGCAACAGTAACAACCTCTTTTTCATCTTTCAACTAGTGAGGTGATAATCATGTTCATGGCTTTCAGCGGTCAGCGAAAAATAAGGGTCGACTACGCGCAGACCGATTGACATAAAAAGCGGTATAAGTTACATTAGAACCGCCAAGCAGAGTGGGCAGCCGCCGCGACCTAGCGTCGGGGAGGAAAGTCCGAGCTCCGTCGGACGGGGTGCCGGGTAACTCCCGGGAGGGGCGACCCTACGGAAAGTGCAACAGAAACATACCGCCAACGGCCTGCAAGGGTACGGGTAAGGGTGAAATGGCGAGGTAAGAGCTCACCGGCGGGCGGGAAACCGTCCGGCCGTGAAAACCCCACCTGGAGCAAGGCCAAATAGGGGAACTTAAGGCGCGTCCGCGTTGTTCCCGGGTTGGCCGCTTGAGCCTGCCGGTAACGGCGGGCCTAGATAGATGGCTGCCGCCCTTCATTGAAGGGTACAGAACTCGGCTTATAGCTCTGCTTGGTAACACTGTTTTTTATTGGGTAAGTCAATAGGTTTCTGCCCATTAATCTTGTCCCCATTGAATGGAAGAAGATGGATTGGCTGAGGGCCTTTTCATTTGTCCACCCTTGGCATAGAGTGGCGATTGCGAAAGATTACGCGCTTTAGAGCTTAAGCGTTGGACTTAAGCCTTGACACAAGGCGGCAGACGGCTCATAACTCCGGCAGATGACTTTGCATGGTCATATACGGCAACGTTTATAATAGCCGACGATATGACACACCCCCATCTTCATGAATTCGTACGGGAATGCGCCTGCCGTGCCGGGTATAACTGGACTGAACTCTACGACGAGATGTGCCGGACAGCGGCGAGGCGGAAGTTCCGGGGGTTGGGCTATAATGAGCTCCGGGAAATGGGGCTGCCGCTCGATTTGAACGGTCTGGATGCGACGGCGGCTGTGGTGGACGATGTGCTGGGGAAGACGAACTGAAAACCTGGTAAACACTAAAGTTGAACCTCGGCACTACAGGGGCGCGGAAGCGCCCTCTTTATGTTACTAGCAAAAAGGTAAGCGGCGTGGTGCCGTAAGCTTTCGCCCTAGCCACCAAGATAATCGATAGCCCAGTTCAACAGATCGTCGCCGGTGAGGTCGAGCGGGTAATCAGGAGTAATACCGATTCCTTCTATCAAATGACCGTCAGGTGTATACCAGCGGGCGATGGTGAGGTAGATGCCGGTTCCGCCGGGCAGTTCAAATAATTGATTGACCGAACCCTTGCCGAAGGTTTGGGCTCCGGCGACGACGGCGCGGTCATGATCCTGGAGCGCTCCGGCCAGTACCTCTGAGCCGGAGGCGGAATATGCGTTCACCAGCACCACCATAGGCAGACTGGTGGTTGACGGTTGTTTGATGACTTTATGAGTGGTGCTGCCGCCGTCACGGTCTTTAATGGTGAGCACGGTGCCGTCAGTAATAAAATAACTGGCGGTGTTGACCACGGTAGTGACCAGACCACCGGGGTTGTAACGGAGATCAAGGATTATCGCCACTGCGCCGTTTGACGCAATTTCCTTGATAACCGGCAGTAATTCTTCATCGGTATGCTGGTTGAAACTGGTGATAGTGATGTGGGCAATGTTGCCCAGCATTTCCAGATTAACCGAAGGTGCAGTGATCTTGGCGCGGGTAATGATGAATGACAGTGCGCTGCCATCGCGTTCAATACCTATAGTCACGGTGGTACCGGCTTCACCGCGTACCAAAGGCCGAGTTCAGCCAAGGTTAAATCCAAGGTTGTTTTACCGTCAACTGTGGTTATGATATCACCAGCCATCAATCCGGCCAGGGCAGCCGGGGACTCAGGGTAAACAGCGATAATGATGAGACTTCCGTCCCTGACAGCCATTTCAGCGCCGATACCTGAATAGGTGCCGTCAAAATCATCCAGTGTGGCCTCATAGGCCGCGGTGTCCAGATAAGCGGAGTAGGGGTCACTCAATTGTTCCATCATGCCGCGGATAGCGGCTTCAGCCAGGGCATTTTCATCGATCTTTCCCGGTTCGACGTAACTGCCGGTTATGGTGTCCCAGGCGTCAATGACGCGGGCCAAAGAATCATTTGATATGGGCGACAGGGCGGCGGTCACATAGCCTAAGCCAAAACTTATCACCAGCGCGGTAACGGCAAAAACGGTGCCGAGGGTAATTTTCCAGCGAGTTGACATGATATATATCTCCCTTAAAGTCTCATCTAACATAATAATATAAAAATAGCCGGAACGTACAATTGGCAGCCGGGTATTTGACCGGCGGTAGAAGATGTGGCTATAATCCTTATTCTGGAAGCAATTGAAGATGACTGATATAACTGCACTCGAAAACCTCAAACAAAGGGCGCTCTCTGAGCTTGAAAAGACCGCCACCATAGATGCGCTGGAGGCGTGGAGGGTGACTTATCTGGGCAAGAAGAGCGAACTTGTTTCTGTCCTCCGCGGTCTGGGCGTTTTGTCCATCGAGGAACGGAAAAAAACCGGTGGCCTGGCCAACGTACTTAGAGAAGAATTGGAAGCCGCGCTGGAAGTCAAAGAGGAAAGTCTGGCGGAGCAACATATCAATAGCCTGAACGATATTGATATCAGTTTACCCGGTCGACCCTGGCTGGCCGGGCGGCTGCATCCGGTGACACGGGTCATCAACGAGATCACCGATATTTTTTCTTCTCTTGGCTTTTCGGTGGTGGAAGGCCCGGAGGTGGAGCTGGACCGCTATAACTTCGATGCCCTGAATATTCCTAAAGAACATCCGGCGCGAGATATGATGCAAACCTTCTGGCTGGATGATGCGGATGACAACGGTGAACGTCATATGCTGCTACGGACGCATACTTCTCCGATGCAGGTGCGTTTTATGGAAAAGTATCAGGAGCCGCCTTTCCGTATCGTGGTACCGGGGCGCGTGTATCGCTATGAGGCGACTGATGCCAGTCATTTGCCGATGTTCCATCAGGTGGAGGGGTTGATGGTGGACAGAAATGTCACCATGGCCCAACTCAAAGGTACATTGTATGAATTTGCCCGCCGCTTCTTTGGCCCGAACCGCAAAGTGCGTTTCAGGTGTGACTTCTTCCCGTTCGTAGAACCGGGTGTCGAGATGGCTATTGAATGCGGTTCCTGCAAAGGCGCCGGATGCCGGGTTTGCGGTGATTCAGGCTGGTTGGAGATACTTGGTGCCGGAATGGTGCACCCCAATGTGCTTAAGGGTGTCGGAATCGATCCTCAGATCTACACCGGTTTCGCTTTCGGTATCGGAGTGGAACGTTTACCGATGTTGCGATACGGCATTGATGATATCCGGCTTTTTTACTCTAATGATTTACGATTCCTGAGGCAATTTTAATGAAAGCGCCGATTTCCTGGCTCAAAGATTACGTTGATATTACTCTCCCGGTAGAAGAGATCGCTGAAAAGCTGACTTTAGCCGGTAACGAGGTTTCTGACATTGAATCCACCGTTCCCGAGTGGAAAGGGATTGTGGTGGCTGAGGTTCTGGCTGTCGAAAGCCACCCTAATGCCGACCGGCTAAGGTTGGTTACTGTCGATACGGGCGCTACCGAGAAACCCAAAGTGGTCTGCGGGGCGCCCAATGTCCGGATTGGCCAGAAAGTAGCCTTTGCTGGTGTTGGTGTTAAATTGGTTGACGGTCACACCGGGCGGGCGACTGAATTGAAACCGGCGATGATCCGTGGCGTGGAATCCCGGGGTATGGTGCTGTCGGAAAAAGAACTCGGCTTGTCTGAAAACCATGAAGGTATTTTGGAACTGGATGCTGCGGCCGTAATCGGAACTCCTCTTGGGGAAGTATTGGGCGAGAAGGTGTTGAACATTGATGTTACTCCTAACCGCGCCGACTGCTTCTCTATAACAGGTATTGCCCGTGAAATAGCGGCGGTTACCGGCCAAAACGGCATCCGGTTGCCGGAAACGGCTTATGAGGAAAAAGGTGCGGATGTCAAAGAGTCGCTCAATGTTGAGATCCAGGCGCCCGACCTGTGTCCGCGTTATACCGCCAGTGTTGTTAAGGGGATCAAAGTCGGAGAGTCACCCGAATGGCTTAAAGCACGACTTGCGGCTCTAGGGCAGCGGCCGATCAACAATGTTGTCGACATAACCAATTACGTTATGCTGGAATACGGCCAGCCGATGCATGCCTTTGATCTGAATCAGATTAAGGGCGGCAAGATAGTTGTCCGGGCTGCAGCCGAAGGTGAGAAGTTCATCACTCTTGACGGTGAGGAAAGAAATCTCACTGCTGATACCCTGATGATTGCTGACGCGGAAAAATCGATTGCTATTGGTGGAGTGATGGGTGGAGCCAATAGTGAAGTTTCAGCCGCTACTACCAATATTGTGCTGGAATCAGCCGCCTTCAATGCCGCGTCCATCCACCGGACAGCGCATCGTCTGAAGATGCTGTCTGAAGCCTCATCCCGCTTTGAGCGTAATTTGAATATTGAAATGCCGTTGCACGCTCTTAAAAGAGCAACGCAACTGGTGCTGGAAATTTGCGGCGGGGCAGCCCAAAGCAATGTGATTGATGTTCATCCGGTGAAACAGTACGCTTACGGTATACTGGTCTCAATAGATCGTATCAATGCCGTATTGGGCAGTGGTTATGATTTCGGCCAGGTCACCAGAGCTATCAAGTCTCTTGGCCTGACCTGGTATAACGAGAATACCAACGAAGAAGACACCGGTATGCACACTGGGGGTCAGTATATCCGGGTTTATCCCCCGTGGTGGCGTACTGATTTGAATATCGAAGAAGATATCATTGAAGAAGTGGCGCGGATTGTCGGATATGACAAAATACCCTACCACTCTTTGTCTGGAGCCATCCCCAAGCGGGTCGGCCCGCCGATGATGGGATTCAAAAAGTTATTCCGCATGGCCTTGGTGGGATATGGTTTCCAGGAATTGTCTTCGATGTCACTTTCCAGCAAGGACGCACTAATCCGGACGACGACTGACAGTGAACATAGCATTACACCTATAAAACTATTGAATCCAATGACGAGTGAACAGGAGTGCATGCGTACTACGCTGCGTGCCTCACTGCTGGCTGCTTTTTCGGCCAATCGCCGTTTTGAAGACGGCGGTCTTCGGCTTTTTGAGGTAGGCAGAGTGTACCGGGCGCAAAAGAAAGCTCTACCTGTTGAAGCGGAAGTGGTTTGCGGTCTTATTGCCGGGGATGCTGAACCGACTGGCTGGCAACATAGCAAAAGAACATTTGATTTTTATGACATCAAAGGTCTGTTGGAAACTATTTTAGATCGTATCCAGGTGCCCTATAAGCTGGAAATTGCCAATGACGGCGGTCTGAGGGCAGGAACTCAGGCGCAGTTCACTATTGACGGTGTGCCGTTTGGTGTTATCGGCGAACTCCACCCCCGGGTGGCCCGCAATTTTGACATAAGTGAAAAGGTTTATCTGTTTGAGATTGATCTTGCTGTTTTAATACAAAAAGTCCGTCCCGGCCGCGCCTACCGGCCGCTACCGCGCTACCCAGCGGCGGTAAGAGACATCGCAATTGTCGTAGACGCCGAGGTTACCCATCAGCAGGTTATTGACGTGCTGGCGGCTTTCCCGCTACTTAAGGAGATCAGCCTTTTTGACGTCTACGCCGGTAAGCAACTGGCCGAAGATAAGAAATCATTGGCCTATCGCCTGACGTTCCAATCGGCAGAATCAACTCTGACTGACGCCGCGGTGGACAAGGTGATGACAGAGATAGTGTCTACTCTGGCGACAGAATTGAATGCCAAGTTGCGGGATTAAATCTCAGTTGCCTGTCTCGCTTTAACTCTATCTACTGCCCCCCTCGCAATAGTATTGTAGTTTAGGCTACCCTAGTTCCCGATAAACTCTGTATTTTCTCTTCTATGTACTTGGGGTTCGTAAAGATATTGACACGAATCAGTAGGCTGGATAAGCTGTGTCTCATAAACCTTAGTCAGGATCAACCCGCATGAAAATAGGTGCTCTGGAAATAGTAATTATTGTAGCCGTACTGCTGTGCACTATGGTAGTCTGGCGCTGGTTGGCCGGCGGCGGCAACGACAATTTTGATGATGAGTATGATGAAGATGGCGCGGAAGATGAAAAACCGGATAAGGGCAATTCGGCTTTGCGGTTTGCAGGCATGGGGCTGCTGTTGGGTGGAGTGGCGGTAGTGCTTATCTCGTACCAGCTTATTATCGGGTTGGCCTCCAGCTTCGTCTGGGCTACCATAATAATTGCTGTTGGTTTGGGCTTATTGTTCCTGTCCAGACGCTGACGTCCTCGGGCTGGTGACAGATGATCACACACAAAGAAGACGGCGTCCCGATTCGGGACGCCGTCTGACTTTAGATGAAATTTTCCGGCTATCTCCAGGGTGAGCGGGCAGGAGGGCGGGTGTTAGTCTTGGCAGGTTCAGAGAAGCCCTGTCTCTGGTGGGAGAACAGCGGGCGGCGAAGGAAGGAAGGAACGTCCAACTCATCCTCGCTTTTGATGCCGCGAAGCTGGTTGGTCAAATCATCTTCAGCATCGCCTTCTTCGGTATTGGTGTGGAAACCGGTGGCGATAAGGGTGATACGAACATCGTTGCCCATGCTGGCGTTGGAACCGACACCAAAGATGATGTTGGCATCCGGATCAACCGACTTTCTGATAACTTCAGCAGCCTCATTAACCTCGTACAGGCTGAGATCAGGGCCGCCGACGATGTTGAAAAGGACGCCACGGGAGCCGGTGACGGAAACATCCAGCAGCGGGGAGGCCAGGGCTTCGCGGGCGGCATCAATGGCGCGGTTCTTACCGGTGCCGCGGCCGATGGACATCCAGGCCGGACCGGCATCTTTCATCACCGCTTTGACATCGGCGAAGTCCAGGTTGATGGTGCCGGGAACAGTGATAACCTCTGAAATTGCCTGAACGCCGTGGTGCAACACATCATCGGCCATTTTGAAGGCAGCGTCCACGCCGGTTTTCTGGTCGCAAAGTTCCAGTAGCCGGTCATTTGGGATGATAATCAGAGTATCAACTTTACCTAAAAGTTTCTGAATGCCTTCCTTGGCTGTCTTGGTGCGGTGAGCGCCCTCAAAGCTAAAAGGCTTGGTGACCACGGCAATGGTCAGTGCGCCGCTCTTCTTGGCCTCTTCAGCCACTACAGGGGCGGAACCGGTGCCAGTACCGCCGCCCATACCGGCGGTAACAAAGACCATATCGGCACCGGTGACCAGTTCGCGGATCTCATCTCGGCTTTCCTCAGCGGCCTTCTGTCCCATAGTGTGGTCGCCGCCGGCGCCGAGGCCACGGGTGACCTTTTCGCCGAGTTGGACGCGCACAGGGGCTTCGGTGATAGCCAATGCCTGGGCATCTGTATTCAGGGCGATGAACTCAACACCCTGAATTTCCTCCCGCACCATACGGGTTACTGCATTACAACCACCACCGCCGCAACCAAAAACCTTGATCCTGGCCGGATTGGGGACGAAACTCGTCTTAGCCATATTCTTTTTCTCCTCAATTATTTTTTGATGTTATCTATATTTTCTGATCTAAGTGCCTAAGAACTTGGAAAGAAGCCCTTTAACACGGGAGAAGAAACCCAGGTTGCCCCACTTGGAACGGGGCTGGTTTTTAGCTCCCCACAGCAGCAGGCCTACGCCGGTAGCATAAGCCGGGTCACGCAGGGCATCGGTGATGCCGTAAACGTTCAGGGGCATACCGACCCGAACCGGTAACTGGGTGATATCGCGGCCCAGTGTTTCCAAGCCAGCGATATTGGATGAGCCACCGGTGAAGACGATACCGGCCGGTACGACACTTTCATAGTCCGAGCGCGGCAGTTCCAGGAGTACCAGCCTCATAATTTCCTCGATGCGGGCGCGCAAAATGTCGCACAGGTCCTGATAGCTGATACCGTGTCCGTCTTCAGAAATGGGGTTGGCTTCCATGCGGCTTTCATAAACCGGCATGACCGAGCCGTAGCGCTTCTTCATTTCCTCAGCCACGTCGAATGGCAGGCCGAGGCCAATGGCTACGTCACGGGTGAGCTGGTAGCCGGCGACCGGCAGAATGGCGGTGTGCCAGATAGCACCGTCTTTGAACACGCAGATGTCGGTGGTGCCGCCGCCGATGTCGGCCAGAACTACACCGACCTGTTTTTCATCTTCAGTAAGGACGGCTTCGCTTGAAGCCAATGGCTCCAATACCAGATCATCAATCTCCACGCCCAGGCTGCGGATGCACTTGATAAGGTTCTGCACTGAGGCAGCGGCGGCGGTGATGACGTGAGTTTCCACGTCTAAGCGGAAGCCGTGCATGCCGACCGGGTTGCGGACGCCTACCTGCCCATCCACGGCGTAGTTGCGGGGGATGACGTGTAATAACTTGCGGTCATTGGGAACTTTGATGCTTTGAGCGCTTGAAAGCACCCGTTTAAGGTCATCGGGGCGCACCAGACGGTCATTCCGGGTGATGGCCACTACGCCTTTGTTGTTAACCGAACTGACATGCCGCCCGGTTACGCCGACATAGGCGCTCTCCACTTTGTGGTTGGCAGCCTGTTCGGCCTTTCTAATGGATTCTTTGATTGACTGTGCGGCATCATTGATGTTGACCACCAACCCCTTGTGCAACCCGTGAGATGGGCTGATGCCGACGCCGATAACCTGAGCGCTGCCATTTTCGGTAATCTCAGCGATAGCGGTACAAATCTTGGTAGTACCGACATCTATCGCCGTTACAATCCTGCGTTTCATTCTCCTCCTCCTTATTAGTAACCTGATGTTTTATGCTAAACCGTGTTTTGTTGCCACCTTCACATCGCAGCCCTCCTTGGCAAGGGGGTCACACCGGGAGCTACAGGGGTAGGGCTGCCCGCCTCAAGGCAATTCCTAACCAATGACCGGTTATTAGCTGTTAGAAAAAAATGGTCTTCGAGCGATACCTCATCTTCCTCTCGACTGAGGATGCGCTCGGCTGCTCGCAATTTGGCGCTGCGGCTGCGGGGATTTATCCTTAATTCCTCATCAGAAGGAGTAATCACCTTTTTATTCAAGATGCGCAAACGGGCGACATGGCCGCAGCGGCATTCCGGGAGATCAGACGGGCAAACGCAATCACGGGAATCCTGCTGAAAAAACTGTTTGACAATACGGTCTTCCAGTGAATGATAGCTTATGACTACCAGCCGTCCACCAAAGCCCAACAAGCGCACTGATTGATCTAAAGCGCTTTCCAGCCGGGTGAGTTCCTCGTTGACGGCGATGCGGAGTGCCTGGAAAGTGCGTGTTGCCGGATGGATGTCCTCGCCATGGCCTACGATTTTGGCTACCAGACTGGCCAGTTCAGTGGTTGTTCTGATGGGGCGGGATTCGACAATACGCCGGGCGATGGCGCGACTGCGTTTTTCCTCTCCGTATCTATAAAGGATATTGGCGATCTCAGATTCTGAGTAGGTATTGACGATTTCAGCCGCCGTTACTTTCTGATCCGGCGAGAACCGCATATCCAGCGGAGTATCGTGCTGGAATGAAAAGCCGCGGCCGGTGGCCGTAAGCTGCATGGAAGCCAATCCCAAGTCCAGGATGATACCGTGCACCGGGAAAAAATCATTAGCCCGGCAAATTGATTCGATATTACTGAAATTATCGTTAACCAGCAGATATGATCCTTCAAAACCGGCCAGATTCTGCTGTGCCGTCTCAAGACTGGCCGGGTCGGCGTCGATGCCCAGTAACTGGCCACCCGGGGCGCTCATTTCAAGTATGGCGCGGGCATGACCGCCAGCGCCGGTAGTGCCGTCAATATAGCGTCCACCCGGCCCCACTGCCAAAGCCTGCAGCGTTTCCTCTAGCATTACCGGTATGTGGGTAGTGGTCATAGAACTAACGGTTCTCCAGGCCTTCTAGTATTTGCCAGGCTTGCTCCTGATCATCAGCCTTTTCAATATCCCAGGTTTCTTTAGCCCATATCTCAAGGTGGTCAGAGACGCCTACCACCACTGCTTCAGCGGCGATCCCGGCGTGAAGCCGCAGTGATTCAGGCAGAGAGACACGCCCCTGGCCGTCTATGGCGGCAGGGAAAGCCTGGCCGAAGACAGCTCGTTTGAGTTTGCGCAGTTTACTGGGGCTGCTTACCGCAGAGTTTATTTTTTCAGACAAGGTCTGCCATTCCCTGATAGAATAGGCGTTGATGCAATTATCCGGCCCCGGTGTTAGGAAAAAACCGTCTTTCAGCGGGATACGGAAGCGTGGCGGAACCGGGATACGGCCCTTTTCATCCAACTTGTAGTTAAATTCACCGAAAAAGAACATTCCGCCTGTGACTCCGTTATCTCCCACAACTTACCACGTTTACCCATTCTATGGGTGGGAGACGCCATTGTCAACACTTTTTTAAAAAATATTTTAAAAAAAGTTTGCGGCTAGTACTAAATACTTTTTTATATTGTCCTAACGGGAAATAGAAACTTGGAAAATGAACACAAACGGGGGGGATGGACAATAATCCAAAGAAGGAGTAAACCCGGGGAGGGGTTATTCCATGAATTCGATAATGGCCGGAGGTCTGGGGCGGATGTCTACTTCAATACCGGTCTTGTTGAATAGTTCGAGGAAAGCTTCGTCGGCATAATGACCGAAACTGACATACCGTTTAATGCGAGCGTTGGCCAGCATTTTGGCGCACAGTACGCAGGGTGTGTGGGTACAGTAGACGGTAGCCCCTTCCAGGTTGACCCCATGCTGTGCCGCCTGGATGATGACATTCTGTTCAGCGTGGACGGCACGGCAGATCTCATGGCGGGTGCCGGAGGGGATGTTGTTCTCATCGCGCAGGCAGCCGAGTTCCAGACAATCCGGCATGCCAGCCGGAGCGCCGTTGTAGCCGGTGGTTAAAATGTGTTTTTGTTTGACGGCTACGGCACCGACATGACGCCGCCTGCAGGTTGAGCGCTCAGCGACAACAGCGGCGATCTTTAAAAAATAATCGTCAGTATCAGGACGCTGCTTCATTCGTTCTTGAGTTCATCTAAGAGTTCCCAGGCCTGCCGTTTAAGTTCATCAAAAGTGCCCTCGTTGATGAGCATGTAATCTGCCACGGCAATGGGGCCGGCTTTGCTGACATTCTCCACTTCGGCGCGGTCTCGGGAGAATGTTTCTTCACGGGTCAGCGGCCGGACGCCTCTGGTGGCCAACCTGTGAGTGCGGATACTGGGTGATGACCATACGGCGGTCACTGCCAATTGGTCCTGGTAGTGGTCCTTGAGGAAGAGATATTCTTCCCATGAGTAAAGACCGTCAATGACTACCGGGCCTTTTTTGAGAGCTTCATCAATACGCGGCTGATTTAGTTTAGCGTAGGCCGCCATGCCTAATTCCTGCCGCAAGGCTTCCCTGACGGTGCGTTCGTTGGCTTCATTGAGCGGCAGGCCGCGGCGCCTGACCTCATCATCGGTAATATCGCCGAAGCGGATACGGGAGTAGCCGCCCTGTTCAAAAAGCCGGGAAAGCTCAGTTTTACCGGCGCCGGCCATGCCGACCATGGCGATGATGGTAGGAGATTTCATTAAGCCATTATAAGCGGAAGGGGCATGGTGGTACAACCGGATGGTCTGCCGACAAAGGGATAGGAGCCTTACCGAATATCCCAGGTGAGGATGCTGACCGCTCCGCCGCCGCTACTGCCGGGTAGGTCATCACGGCCGTCAAGTCCGGCGGCGTATTCCACCGAGGCGCTGCCGGTTAAAGTAATGCTGTTGCTGATGACCGCACCGTAGAGTTTAGCGGCACCGGAGATGGATACATCGGCTTCGGGGGCATAGACCACGGCTGAGGCATAGCCGCTGCCGGAGATATCGAAGTCACCGTTGGGTGCCAGGATGAACGGCAGTTGGCCGGCATCGGTGATCTTGGTGGCACCGCTGAGGTCAACATCGCCCAGCACTACGACGGTCTGCCCGCCGACGATATACGAACTACCGCTGAGGGTCAAATTGCGGCCGACATAGATGTCGTCGCTGATGTAGATTGAACTGGCACCGCTGCACAGGAAATCCCGGCCAACGTAAATAGTGCCTCCGAAAGTGACGCCGCCGCCGGAACCAAGATTGAGGTCGCGGCCGATGCGCACCGCGCTTTCAAAAGAAGCGGTGGCGCTGCCGCCGCGCACCAGGTCATTGCCGACCCACAGAGAACTCTTAAAGACGGCGTTGCCGTTTTGCAGATTAACCTTGCCGCCGACGACTACAGGTCCCTCAAAGATAAAAGTGCAGTTGGAACTGTTTATGGTCAAATCGCCGTCAATGAATACTGCTTGCTTAAAGGTAATGCTGGTGCCAGTACTGATGTTCATATTACCGGTAGCGTGGATGGCGGAAGTGTAGGTTGATGATGGTGCCGGGTAATAACTGAAAGTCAGATTGGTGTCAGTCGCCGGACCGGCAGATATATGTGTAAAATTGGTTTCTGCGAGAGTATCAGCGACAATGCCGTCAATCTCGTCGTCAGTAAGGGTCGCTGGCTCCTGGGTTGGTGCACCTGGGTACAATCCGCCTATCGCCGGATTCGGATTCGGGCTTACAATCTCTTCCGGGGTGAAGGCGTCACCGGAAATGGTAACAGACCATGCAAGGTTAATGGCATCATCCGAGTATGCATTGCCGTTGATGATCGAAGAGCCATCCATGACCAGGCTGCCGCCGCAATAAATGTCACCGATGACTTTAGCGGAACCGCTCATATAGACGTCGCCGTCCAGAGAGATGATAGCATTATCAAAAACGCCGCCGGTTCCGGCAAGCTCAACGAAGGCGACAATGGTCCGGATGATGCCGGCGGGTGAGGTCGAAGTTGATGTAAGCTTATAAACACCGGTCTGACCGGCGACGGCATTGAGGATAACGTTAACGACTGTGCCGTCATCCTGGGTGATCGGTGACAGGGGGATCTGCGGGGTGCCACCGTCATCGAAAGTCGGACGTTCGACGCTGGTCAGGTAGAAGATACCTCTCTCAATACCCGCATCCGCCGCATAGGTATTGGCGACATTATTTTCCACCTGACCGGTAATCTTCAGACCGGAGGCCATGAAAGAGAGGAGCGGGACGAGAATCAGGGCACCGACGGCCAGCATGACCAGCGCCAGGAGGAGGGAAGCGCCTCTTTCCCGTTTCATACGGGTAACGTGTAATACGTCCATAGTTATCCTTGTGTTACTCTAACCGTTATTTCATAGGTTCGGGTCTCTGATTGATTGCCAATGGCGGCGGTAACCTCCAGGATACTGCCTTCGAAAGAGACGGCATTGATGTACCTGGCGGCTACGATAACCTGCGGTGTTCCGATATTGTTATCGGCATCATAAACCACGTCCTCACGGGTGATGATGCCCGTATCAGCATCGTAGGTGTAGGTGATACGGTGTTTTTCACCGGTATAGACGCCGTCGCTGAAACCACGGTAGTCCCATTCCAGCACCAGCGGAAGACCATCGTTTGCGCCGGGGGTTATTTTCTGGGCCGTTTGTATATCACGGTTCAGCCACTGACCCAGATCCTGGACCTGCCGGATGACCAGCATGGCATTATTAGACTGGGTATTGACGCTGAAAATCTGGTAGATGGCGGTGGTAACGGCACCAGCCAGTAGTCCCAGGATGGCCAGGGCAACCAGTATCTCCACCAGAGTAAAGCCGCCCTTACCTTCAGACCGGGGCGCAAAAGCGCGCATCAGACCGCCTCCCTGGCTGACTTATAATTATCCAGGGAAAGAACCTGTTCATCTGGAGTAAACTCATTATCGCCATTGTCATCATGATATATGGTGATCACTATCAATTGCAGGCCTAGGTCAGCGTCCCACTGGCCGCCGGTATTGCTGACCGGAGTGCCATCGGCGTTCAGCGGAGCGACTGCTAAAGTGACATTGTAACGGAGCGGATCGTCCACACCATAGTCCGCCGGGTCGATGACCGGATATCCAGCCGGGTCGGGGCCGTTGTAGTAGCTATAAGCCGCCGCCTTGACCGATTCAAGCTGGCTGTGAGCCAGACTTTCCGAGGTGGTCCGGACGCCAGCAAGGATGACCGCCTTGGATGAAGCGGCCAGGGCCAGCATAAAAGCGGTGCCTACTACGGCAACAATCAACATGGCGATCAGAACTTCGACCAGACTGAAGCCGTTTTTTCGTAGGGAAACCGATTGTGTTGAGATGGTCATCAAAATGCGAGGTACAATATTATTATAGACCTAAAAACGCATAGATACAAATGAGTTACTATAGGCAGTGAAGTAACACTAGTTCAACTAGGGAAGAGAAAGAGTGTAAGCCTCACTTTACACATTTGAAATGGCCGTCTCGGAAATCAAATAATCTCTCAATAATTTTTATTTATTAGAGAACATATGATAGCACACACCTGGCCCTAATCTGACCTCGTTGCAGAACTTGAACGCCAAGTCACGCTTGGCCACGGACGCACACCAGCGGCGATGAGTCCACACCGGTGACGGTCGGAACCTTTACGGTCAGAGGCCTCACGATGAGGCGAAAATATTGATTATGTTTATGCTCGTGCAACTTAGAGCAGTGTCAGGGTGAAATGGTAAATATAGACCTTGGTATCTTCGGTCAGTTCCTTTACGATTTCGCTCACTACTACATTCCCAAAACGCAGGGTGCCCCGCAGGGCTGCGGCGTAGTCGAAAACATTGCTTTCGCTCCCGGTGGCAGTGCCACTGATGGTAAGGGTGGCACCATCCCAATCGATTGTGTCCAGGGTAATGGCGGTTGATGGGGGTAATTGCCGCCAAGCGTTGCGGATGTGACCGGAGGCACGTTCCCGCTGTTCACGCAGACTCTGCAATTCTGTCTCCAGAGCGTTGGCTTTGCTTTCGATCGGGTTAACGGCGGCATCGGAGGCTGCGGTCTGGTCGCGCAGACCGGCCAGTTGGGCCTGGCTCTGAGCGACCTGCATCTGCAGTGCATCTATCTGCGGCTGGATAGTGTCGTTTTGCTGTTTAATATCGTCGATATAGAACCAGCCGTAAACCAACGCCCCAATGAGAACAATACCGACCACCGGCGCCAGAATGTTGAACAGGCTGATGCCCTTTGGCAGATACTGGGCGGGTAGGGCGTTCAAATTGATGATGGAACCAAATTGGGTATCACCGGAACTCCGGACAGTCATGCCCAGGTTGACCATGAACTGGCTCATTTCAAAGCCTTCGGGTGCGGTGGTGCAGAAAGTTAACAGCTCAACGGGGCGACCGTCCTTACCGCTCAAGGTTGGCCAGACTTCAGTCTCCCGCGCCAGTTCACCGGAAAGTAGGATGGGGATATCGGCGGTCAGCGGATTATCGGTGTGCGAAGCGTTGTAAAAAGTAACAGTGCGGGATATCTCTTCGGCGATTGTCGTGACCCTCTCAGCGTCGGTGAGAGTTTCAGCGGGTAACGGGAAGCTGCGGATGACTTCAGGCACGCGGTCAACCAGAATAACAATGTCTATATTTGACAGCCATGTATTCACAACAACAGCGCGGCTGAGATGGACACACCTGACAAGTGAAAGAGGGGCGACATCCATGACTTTGACACTTAAGCCGGCCTTTTGGATGGTGCGCACCAGAGAATCGGTAGCATTCTTTGGATAAGCTACCAGGAAGTAGCGGTTCTCATGCGCCGCAGAACTTAAAAGTTGGCGGGCAAGATAAACCTGATCCATGGGAACGGGGATAACGCGGGCAGCCTCACTCTGGATGGCATCTTCAAGAATGTTCTTAGGCACTTCCGGCAGAGTGATCAGGCGAAAGATAGAGTTCAAACCGGACAGGGAGGCGGTCACGGTGGAACCGCTTAGCCCCTGAGCCTCCATGAGGGAACGCAAACTGGCGGCTACTGTTTCTTCTTGTTGGATAACGCCGTCAGCAACAACGCCGGAATCCAGCATCATGGAAGCCCATTTCTCTACTACCTGGCCGTTGGTGACCAGGAGCTTGATTTCAGTATCTTCGATGTAAAGGGTAACTTGTTTAGCCATTAGTCCTCCAACGCCAGAATATTGATAATAATGCGGGCCTGTGGCGGCGGTACGGCGCCAAGATCTGAGTCAAAGTCATGTTCAAAGTGGATGCTGACCGAATCTATAGTCGCGGTAAGGTACGGGTCAGAGGTTTCCAGGTTGCCGATGAAATCATTGATATTGACAATGTCACCGGTGACAAGAATATCCATAGCAGTACTCTGATAACGTATGCTACCGACGGTAATGCTGCTGACATTATCGGCATGGAACTCCCAGAGGTTGAGCGAATTATTGGCGGCTAGGATGAAAAGCTTTGTGCCGTAGTCAATGGACTGGATGGCTGCCTGGGGTGGTGGGCTGGGGAACCGGGCGATGTACTCAGCCAGTGCCGCTTGGGCAGCGGCTAGCCGCGCTTGGGCAGTATTCAAATCTGCCTGGGCGGCGGTAATGCCGTTGGTGACCACCGGCAACAGTGATTGGGCGGTGTCCAGGTTGGTATTAAGCTCATCACCGCGGTCAAGCTCTTCCTGCCACATCATATACAGGAAACCGGCGCCAATAATGGTAAGGCCGATGAAGAGAATCACTATGAGGTTTTTACTGATTTTCATGCAGGCTCCTTGTCAGCTTTATTGGATGTATACCATAGTAGTTCAGTTATCTAATCAGGTAAGAAATTGCGCCACCTGTGGTAGTGTCACTGCGGAACGAAATAATAATATAACCTAATAGAAAGCCGTCACTTTGAGTTGGCAGATTAATAGTTGCTGAGGTATCCCCCGGCTTTAGTAGTGGATAATTAACATAGAAAGTGTCAATATCTACTCCTGGATGGGAAATACCGGGAGAAGTAGAGTTCCAAACGTTAGTAGAGGGTGAGGCGGCATTTGATAGAGCTTGATGAGTACCGTCCTGACCGACTACGATAATCTGGTCACCGGTGATGGCGTTATCACCTTCTAGGACGAATACAGTGATCTTACTGGAGTTGTTCTCAAGCTCAATACCTTGTGGGACTAAAAAGCCGCTGATAACGCCACCGCCAACACCGTCACCGTCAAAATCGGGATCAGGGATACCCGCGGTAGCCCAAGCTTCAGCGAAAGTAAATCCAGGAGTGGCGATATCATACAACCATAATTGATGCCCCTTGGTCTCCGGGCTGGAATAAATGATAATCATTGACCAGCCGGCATAACTGTATTGGTAGAGAGTGCCGGTTTTTGAAAGGGCAGGGGTTCCCAAAGGATATCCAGTACTGCCGCCGCCGTAGAAATTGAAAGAATAACTTGGGTCTTCAGTGTTGGCAGCAATGATATTGCCCAACGTATAGTTGGCAACGCCGTTAGCAGATACCTGCCCAGTGGTAATCCAGTTGCTTACCTGACTGGTGATATCGGACATGGCGCAGTAGGACCAAGTACCAATGAACCCAGGATCAATATCTCCATATGCATTGGGTAGAACCTGATAGGTGTCAGCAGTGATGGTCTGTGTATTGCCAGAAGTAGTACCGAATCTTACCTGATTTACTTTAGCGACATTATTTACCAAGTTGTTGATATTAGCTTGAGTACCATTGGAGGGATACTTCAAAGAAGGTCCTGAGATAGTGATGTTATCCAGATATACATAATGGCTAGAAGAACCAGTGACATGAAAACGCATCTTAAAATTCGCAGTCTTATAGGCATCGGGGATGAGATAACTTATATAGGTATTTGAACTGGAGGTTTGAGAGAGATCAACTGATAATTCAATATCCGAACTCCAGGTTGAGCCGCCATTGCCTGAAAAGGCTATATAAAGATGGTCTGAAGCAGTAAAAGTGCCTTTTAGAACATCTAATGATGTGGCTAGGCTGATGCCGACATAAGTTGACAGATTCAATGAACTCGCTAGAGTCAATGTGCTATTGGAGCCGTAACCGCGGATTTGGCTGTTGCTGATGTTCCAGGTGCCGCTGGGGGTCCAGTTACTTAACGAAGTACCATCATCAAAGAAGATCTGAGGAACGATGATATTAATATTATCCACATAAATATATTCGCTCGTGTCATCAACATCCGCAAAGAACCTGATCTGAAAATTAGCGGTAAGGTATTGTGCCGGGATGGATATAGAGAAAGAAGATGCTGGATTGTCGTCGCGGAAGGCTTCAAAATTGGAGCTCCAACCGGAGACACCGTTGAAAGCGTAGTATAGACGGTCGGTAGATTCCAAAGTCCCGCTTTCAGATTGATTCCAGCTTATTATGACATTTTTGCCCGCGTAAGCGCTTAGATTAATGGTGCCTGATGTAACGGTAAGATTATTGTCACTATAATTGCCACCCTGTGCTTGGAATTGTCCTCCATGTGTTCCACTATTGGGGGCACTCCAACGACTGCCATGAGACCAATTGAGAGGCGGCGAAGTGAAATCGTTGCAGGTTTCCTCCAGAATTGTCGTGTCATGAGCACCGAGCGGGTTATAGTTATGCCAATCCAACCAACCACTCCAGTAGAGATAAACCGCCTCTATCTTAGCATTAGTCGGGATATCGCTTCCGGTTACCGCGGCGGTACTGGAACTATAGAACTGGTCACGGTAGTTTTGATTGGTAGTAGGCGATAACAGAGAACTACCAGTAGCGAAATAGTCGCCGTTGACCGATTCACCTAACTGGCGAGCTTCCTGATGGATAACGATAGCGTCAACGTAGGTGCTGTCAGCGAATGAAGTCATACCCAAAATATGAGTGTCAGCATCCCAGGCAAAAGGTATACTGCTGACACCAGAGGTTGTGACCCAGCCGACAGCCTGAGCAACACGGCTGTTTTCCTGGCCGGTTATGTCATATTTATACCAGAAGGTAAATGTAAGCGTCATCGGATTATCGTAATTACCCACACCAGGCATATTCTGTTCAGTGTCCAAAGAATTGCCGTACCACCGGCATTAGGGCTTTCAGAACGACTAGCAGATGAGGCATAGTTACTGCCATTGACCTGAATAACGTTAGAGGTATCAGAGTAGTCAATAAAACCCGGCGGCAACCATATACCAATGGTTCTTATGGTAAGGTTTTCTCCCGCTTCCGGATAATAAGTGATACTTATTTCATATTTTCGGCCTGACGAATCACCTGATGTATCAAGCTGGCCGGTATCATTACCCGTCACTATTAATTTATAGTTTTCAGCTATACTCTGGGCGGTGGCAGCAGACGGTACGGTAATATTAGAAGGTGCCCAAAGGTTCATAATGCGAACGGCAACATTACGGTCATTTATTTCAGCTTTATGGCTGCCATTGTAATTGCCTACATCGCTGGGGTAATACCAGCCTTTCTTGCCTTCCACGGTGGCACCCCAGGTGGGGGTACCGAAGTTATACTGGTTATAATAGTTTGGTGAGGGGAAGACGATGCTTAACCGGTCATTCTTGATTTGCCACTGAGCATCGACGATGCCAGCATCAGCAGAATAATAGTCGTCAGTTTTTTCTTGGAAAACCTCCCCTACGATCAAACTGGTGCCGATATAATTCAAAACAGGCGTTAATATTATGGCGCCGATTGCTATGAATACCAGGATAGATATTAATGCCTGACCGCGCTGGCGCCGCATCAGACGCGATGGTAAAGAGTACTTCATGTGAAAGCCCTCGTTTTCATCTCATAGGTACGTGTTTCCGATACATTGATTTTGCCAGAAATACTGGCAGTAATCATAAGGGAATATGTGCCAGGTACGCCAGATTTGAGACCGAAATGAGTATCGGCCGCCGCAGTGCTGATGTTTTCACAAATCTTCCTAGTGGTGGCGACACCACCGTTTTTTGCTTCGTCACGGTAAATGATGCCGTTACTTTCTAATCGATAAGTAATGACGAACCTGTTACCGCTGATATCCGTCCATGTGAGAACGATCCTGAAACCAGTACCTGGAGGCGTGTTCCCCTGCCCGATAGTTACGGTGCGGGCCTGTAGGACATCATGGCTAAGAGCCTCGCCGACCTGCTGCACCTGTCGCTGTGCGGTAATAGAGTTGGTATTCTGATTGGAAACAGATATAAGCTGAATAATGGCCGTAGTTATACCGCCCATAATCAGACCGGTGATGGTTAACGCTATGAGTACTTCAACAAGCGTAAAACCAGCTTTTCTTTTAATCAAAGATTGGGGTCGTATCATCCCGAGTACTTATAACCTTCCAGCGTGACCACGTCAGTCCAGGTGCCACCCTTGTTATATTGAACTGTGACGATGATTTTTTGTATGCCGTCATCGGTAGAAAGCCCGTCACCTTTAGGGTCAAGCCTGACCCCGGTAATAACGACATGCCAGATGTTGCTGTCAAAAGTGGTGGTATCAGGCAGGTAGGTTGGAGGATTGGCGCCGTTGTAAGGCCTCGATTTGATATATTCCATCTGAGTACGTGAGATGCTTTCAGCGGTGGCTCGAACATTGGCATTCAAAGTATGAGATGATGAGTTGGCTAGGATGGTCAGAAAAGCTAAACCCACGGTGACTAATAGCAGCAACGCTATCAGTACCTCAATCAGGCTGAAGCCATTTTTCTTTATTCCTTTTATCTGTTTATTCCGGGTGACCATCGGATTATTCCTTTTGTCCTCACCATAAAAAGCAGAGAATTGACTATTAGAGTTGTCCATAGAGCGAGTACATTGAGGACACCATAGCCACGGCTATGAAGGCGACCACCAGACCAATAACGATGGTCATGGCGGGCTGGATGAGGTCAATGGCGCCTCTGATGCGGTCATCAGCCTCCATATCATAGGTATGGGCTACGGTAGAAAGAGTGTCATCAAGTTTGCCGGTCTCCTCACCGACGCCAACCATCTGCACCATCATGGGCAGAAAGACCTTGCGGCGAGACATAGGACCGGAGATACCCTCACCGCGTATGAGTTCCTGCTGGACCTCAAGAAGCGCCGTGCCAACCACTTTGTTGGAGGTGGCATTGACCGCCTGGGTCATGATCTCCGGCAGCGGCAGACCGGCTCTAAAGAGGAGGGCAATAGTCTGGCACGCCCGTGACAGTTCTGACAACTGGATGATGCGGCCAATGACCGGCATTTTCAGCAGAGCCTTGTCCAGGGCGAACCGGCCTGCGGGAGTGCGCGCCCAGATGACGAGTCCAATAACGGCGGCCACCAGCGCGCCCAGGATATAAATACCGTAAGCGGTAGAGAAGTCAGTGACATCAATAAGGATTTTTGTGGCGGTGGGCAGTTCGGTACCCAATTGGCGGTAGAGATCGGTGAAGGTGGGCATCACAAAGATCATGAGAACGGCTACCACCACAACGGCGACAACGGCTACCACCACGGGATAGGTCAGGGCGCTTTTTATCTTCTTTTGGGTATCGGCCATGCGCTGCATGAAATCCGCCATGTTGCGGAGGACCGTCTCCAGGTTGCCGCCTTGCTCACCAGCGGATAACACCCGATGGAACAGCGGCGGAAAGGTCTTGGGATGTTTGCCCATAGCGGAAGACAACGATGAGCCGCCGCGGATGTCATTGGCAACGGCGCCAAGCACATTTCGGAAGGTTTTGTTGGTGGTCTGGTCCTGCAACAGTTCCAGAGATTTAACGATATCCGTGCCGGATTCAAGCAGCAGCGCCAACTGGCGGGCAAAAAGAACGATTTCCTTGAGCTTAACTTTTTGGGCGAAAAGACTGGAGGTACTGGCCGAAAATAGCTTTGACTGGGCTTTTAGCGAAAGCACCTGGAAACCGTTGTGTGACAGCAGTTTGCCCGCCGATTCTTTATCCGCAGCGGTGATCTTGCCCTGTATCAGTCTGCGTTCCTGGTTATAAGCTACATACGCGAAATCCATCAAGTCACCTTGTTATAATTATTTATTACTGATAACTTATCTTCTTATTAATATTATAACCGCTATTTTCAATAGGCAGTTAATCATGGAAGATTAGAATTTTTCCTCCGGCGAGTAAGCGTTTCTCAATACCTCCGAGGGAGTGGTGATGCCCTCCTGTACTTTGAGCATACCGTCCTTCATCATGGTGACCATGCCTTCCTTTATGGATTGAGTCCGTAGGTCAACTGAAGTGGCACCTTCCAATAGCATACGCTTCATAGTCTCTGAAAAATACATGATCTCATAGACGCCAACTCTGCCCATATAACCGGTGTAGGCGCATGATTTGCAGCCGGTACCATAGGTGAACTTGGTTTTTTTCTCACCGGTCTCCCGCTCGTATGCCACCTGCTCTACCACCGGAGCCTCCACCTGATGGTTGCAGTAGGGGCAGATACGGCGCACCATGCGCTGGGCAACGATACCGATGACGGCAGAAGCAATAAGGAAAGGCTCAACACCCAGATCAATCAAACGGTACAGGACGCCAACGGTATCATTGGCGTGGATGGATGACAGCATCAGATGGCCTGTTAGGGCAGCCTGAACGCCAATGTTGGCTGTTTCAGCGTCACGAATCTCACCGACCATAATGACATCCGGGTCCAGGCGCAGGATTGAGCGCAAGCCAGAGGCAAAGGTGATGCCGGCCTGGACATTGACCTGGATCTGATTGATGTCTTTGAAGCGGTATTCCGCCGGGTCTTCAATAGTGATAATATTCCTTGATTTGGTGTCCATAGTACTCAATGCTGCGTACAGCGTGGTGGTCTTACCGGCACCGGTGGGTCCTGAAACCAGAAGCATGCCGTAGGGCACCTTCAGCATATTTTCAAATTTGGCTAATGAAGCCTCATTGAAGCCCAGGTGAGGCAACTGCATCAGGCCACGGGACTTGTCCAAAATACGCAGCACCGACATTTCTCCGTGAACGGTTGGAGCAGTGGCGACGCGGATGTCAATGTTGCGGCCGCCGGAGACGGTTGAGAACTGACCATCCTGGGGATGGTGGTGATCAGCGATATTCAAAGATGACAAAATCTTGATACGGGAAATGATGGCGCGCTGCACACTGATGGGTAAGCTCATCATTTCCTGCAATGCACCGTCAATGCGGAAACGTACTCGCAGTCGCTCTTCATCCGGTTCCAGATGAATATCCGAGGCGCGGGCTTTGACTGACTCTTCAATGATTAAGTTCAGTGCCTGGGCTAGTGGAGCATCAATAGCAGCGCTCATCGCCAGACTTTCATCGGTGGCTTCCGCGGAAATAGAAACCCGTGACAGGAACTTATCTACCTCGCCATAACCTTTGTAGTTGAAATCAATGGCTTCACGGAGTTCATTTTCATCGGCGGGGACGGCTTTTACACGGCGCTTGGAATAAGCGCTCAACGCCTCCAGGGCCATGATGTCTGAGGGATTGACCATCGCTATTTCCAGGATGTTGCCGTTAACTTTCACCGGAATGGCGTTATAGCGGCGGGCCATCACCTCCGGAATGAGTTTCAGGGCTTCCGGCGTCGGTGACTGACGAAGTTCCGCTCCCGGTTTGTTACTTGCCTTTGGTTTAGGTTCCAGTGCTGATGCAGACGGCGGGGCTTCATCAGGCGCGGCAGGTGTGGATTGGAATGTGTTAGCCTGCGGTTTGGCTGCGATTTTTTTAATCTCTGGTTTGTCCGGCCGGGTTAATTCAATAATGCTGATTTTTTGGCTTTCCGCGAATTTGGCGGCTTCATCAGAAAGATTGGCCGAAGTGGCGATGAATTTGGCGCTGATACGGGCGTCATAGGCTTTGGCCTCAAAGACAGCGATATCTTCCATGTTTATCAATTGGGTGTTCTCAAAGATATCTATGCCCAGGTTGTGCTCTTGAGTACCGTTCTGGCGTGCAATCAGGTCAAATGTGTGCTGGACGCCGCTGCGTCCGGACAACACTGCATGTTCCTCAACCTTGTAACCGGTTTTCTTGAGAGATGCAATAAGTTCTGCCTTATCAGCAAATTTGAGGGGCTGATCCAAAACCGGAGTTTCGGCCGGTGGCACCTGGTTCTGGTTGAAAAGACCCTGGAGAGAGGCTTGGTCAAAGATCTGGACTTTCTGACTTTCTGCGAATTCCTGAACCTGTTTAGCCAAGTGCGTCGGTAGTACCACCACCCGCTCACTAATGCCGGTGTCATAAGTTTTATTGGCGAAAGCGAAAATCGCTGACTCTGCAGCAGCCCTATCCGGCAGGTCGGAAAGTACTGTAAAGGCAATGGCCCGGTCAGCGAAACCGTCGTTGCGGCGGGCCAGAACGTCAAAAGTATGCTCCAAGCCTGAGCGTCCTTTCAAAACAGCCTGTTCGGTTACTGTATAACCCTGGCCTCTGAGGTAGACCGCCATATTGGCGGCTATATTGTTGCTGTCGGTAGTGGCGGCTGGCATTAGATACTTCCTTTGCTATTAATATTTAAACATGGCATGAAGCAACAATTATTATTTTATGACCCCTGATGAGCGTTATCAATTGTTTCCTTCTGTCCCTGCATCCCGGCCTAAAGGGATGTAACCGCGGCGGATAGCCAGCACGGCAGCATGAGCGCGGTCATTAGCGTTCAGTTTGCGTAGAATAGCCGAAATGTGATTTTTTATAGTTTGTTCGCTTATTTTTAGTTCCGCGGCAATCTGTTTATTGGTCAGACCTTCGGTAACACGCATTAAAATCTGGCGCTCACGTTGAGTCAGAGGGGTAACAACATCCAGTCCGGCGTCTACCTCTCCCAACTCCTGGAAATTTCTCAGGACATGCTGAGCGATAACGGGCCGACTCAACAGGCTGTCGTTAATAGGATACTCGCCGCGGGCGGCGCGCTTGATAGTTTCCAGCAATTCAGCTGGTGTGGAACTCTTTTTGAGACAGGCTACCGCGGCGGTGCGGATGACTTCAAATAGTTCGGTGTCATTAGGATCGGGAGATAGAATAATAACCCGGGTATTGGGGAAGAGGCGAACGATCTTACGCCCCAGTTCCAGACTATTCTGAGTGGTCAAATCTGAACCCAGCAGGACGATTTCCGGCAGAGCAGATTCTATTTTCTCCAGAGGATTTTGAGATGGATCGCATTCCATCACTTCATATTCGGGACTACCAGCCAAGGCATGAGCTACTCCGGAACGGAAAAACGGTTGCTCATCACAGATCATAACCTTGGTTTTATTCATAGTTGGTCTCCATGCAGCGCATCTTGGGCATGGGCTTCATTACTTCCAGCTTGGTGACTGGCCAGGAAAACGTCAATATCTTCACGCCGGAAGCGGCGGTCGCCGCGGGGGCCAAGTTGGAATGACTTAAGCGTCCCCTGATTACTCCAGCGCCGGACTGTGTTGATATGAACATTCAGAATAACAGCGACTTCAGATGTAGTCAGCATCGGTGTTACCGCTGGCCGGCTTGATGGTTGCCCCATAACTATCTATACCTTCCTTTACCTTACAAGAAGTTACTAAATAGTACTATACCTCATCGTAAGTCCCATTGACAAGCCTCATAATGGTACTATTTTATAGTATTTTAGTAATAATCCGGTTGCGAACAATCCGGCTGCTAAATATACGTAATATCGAATCAACCTGCTGACTACTAATAGATTTGCTTAATGAGGAAACGCAGGGCATAATCAGTCTATGGATGCTTATTTAACACCAGGCAAGCTCCGGGGGTTACAGCAGATCGCTGATGAAAGCGGCTGTTTTTGCATGTGCGCCATGGACCATCGGGGTTCGCTGGAAAAGACATTGTGCTCCGGAGATGATTGTTACCAACCGATGGTCGACTTTAAAATTGACCTGTGTACTGCATTGGCATCTTATGCCAGCGCAGTGCTTTTAGACCCACTCTACGGGGCGGCGCAGGCGGTGGGGCAGGGGGTGCTGCCCAGGAATACTGGGCTGTTGGTTAGTGTTGAGGCCACCGGCTATGACGGTGGCAAGACGGCACGCTTAACCACGGTGCTGGAGGGGTGGGGTGTCGAAAAGATCAAACGAATGGGAGCTTCGGCAGTAAAAATGCTGGTTTATTTCCGGCCGGACTCCGTGGCAACCGCCCGGGCGCAACTGGATACTGTCGAAAAGACGGCGCTTGAATGCCTGAAATTTGATATACCTTTCCTGGTGGAACCGGTGAGTTATGCCCTGGATGGTGAAACAGCGGCGGATTACGGCCGCCGGAAAACCGATATTGTGGTAGCAACAGCAGAGATGATGACCGCCTTGCCCATTGATGTCCTCAAGGCGGAATTTCCGGCTGATATGTCGCTGAAGAGCGATGAAAATGACTTACTTGAGGCCTGCCGAGCGCTTGACTCTGCCAGCGCCAAACCCTGGGTTATATTGTCGGCCGGTGCTGATTTTCCCGTATTCTACCGCCAGGTGGAACTGGCTTGCCGCGCCGGAGCATCAGGCTTTTTAGGTGGCCGGGCTATCTGGCAGGAAACGACGACCATGATCAATCGCGAAGAACGCCGGCGGTTTTTAGAAACAACAGCCATTAAGCGGTTGCTGGAACTCAAGGATGTGGTCAGGCGATTAGGACACCCGTGGTATCAAAAATACGGCTTGGAACCAAACTGTCTTGGAGATGTCCGGGATGGTTGGTACAAAAGCTATTAAGCCAAGCACGAAGGGGCAATTTGTATTAGCCTTTTTTACCATTGACGGTTATTAGATTCCCCTTGTAGTCAACATTAGTAATATTGGTTAAACCAGATACCAGATCAGGCAGGCGTAGCGGCCGTTCAACTTTGAGTTTGAGATCAATGCCGCCACCACCACCGGATACCATTACCAGTTTGAGTCCATCGTTCTGCTGCAGTGACTCTTTGTATAGGGTAATTGAAGCGGTACTGAAACCAGATAAACGCAGGGTATAGTCACCGGGATCAAACTCATGCGCTTCCAGCGTGGGCGTGATACCAGCAGGAGTTAGCCTAACCGGGTTGGAGGCAGGGCCGGAAGTTGAAGAAACGGATGGTGACGGCTCAGCCAGCGGCAAAGGTTTGGGACTTCCCCCAGACTCTTTCCGAGCACGTTTTTCAGCTTCGGCCTGCTCCCTGGCAGCCTGTTCTTGCTTTTGTTTTTCTATCTTGGTTTGTTGTTCGGCTTCCTTTTGTGCCTGCTTTTCAGCTTGGATTTTCTCTTTAGCTTCTTGTTCCTGTTTTTGTTTTTCTAATCGAGCCTGGATCTCAGCCTCTTTCTGTACGAGTTTTTCGGCTTCGGCCTGATCCCTGTCGGCTTGTTCTTGCCTTTGTTTTTCTATTTTGGCCTGTTGTTCAGCTTCCTTTTGCGCCTGTTTTTCAGCCTGGATTTTCTCTTTAGCTTCCTGTTCCTGTTTTTGTTTTTCTAATCGAGCCTGGATCTCAGCCTCTTTCTGTACGAGTTTTTCGGCTTCGGCCTGCTCCCTAGTAGACTGCTCCTGCTTTTGTTTTTCTATTTTAGCCTGTTGCTCAGCTTCTTTCTGGGCACCATTTTCCGCTTCGGCGGCCAGCCTGGCCTGTTTTTCACGCTCTTGTTTTTCTAATCGAGCCTGGACGTCAGCCTTTTTTTGCGCCTGTTTTTCTGATTCAGCTTTGAGTCTGGCTTCATGTTCAGCCTGTCGCTGTTGCTCTCTAGCTTCAGTTTCGGCGCGACGGCGGGCTGCTTCGCTGTCTTTTGCCTGCTGCTGTGCCAGCCGTTTTTGTTCTTTTTCTGATAATACCGTGGCAGCTTTATCTTCAGCGGTAGCGATGCGTACTTCGGTTTTTAATACTTCGGCCAGCCGGGTTTTTTCTACTGCGGCAGCCTCTTTTTGGCGTTGTTCTTCAGTTACTCGTGCTTCAGCGGCCAACCGTTCGGCATCAGCCCGGCGTTCAGTTTCCCCAGCCTCTTTGGCCGTGCGCCGTTTCCGTTCGGCGGCCAGCCGTTCGGTTTCTTTCCTGATACGTTCCTCAATACTGCGCTCGTCCACGTTGTCTCCCCCTTTCGGTGAAGCTGAAGTGATTACTTTTGGAAGAAGTATAAAACGCGAACATAGGGGTGTCAATGAATGTTAATAACGCATTTGGAAACCGGCATTGATTATTGCCAGATGAGTAATCACCCGATTCAAGAACGTACAGGCATAACCAGTTTATGTGCGTAGTAGAAACAGACGAATGGGTAATTTAAAGAAGTGATATAATTCAGCATGGCTAGCAGACATAACAGGAAGCTGTTAAGAAAAAAAGACAACATTCCCCCACCGCAAAACTTTGGAATAGCGCCGGAGTTGGATCTGCACGCCCTTACCGTCCTTGAAGCTCTGCCGAAATTGGATGAGTTCCTGCATTCAAGCTTTCAAAGGGGTTATTACCGGGTACGCATTATCCATGGCAAAGGAACCGGTGTGCTGAAAATGGAGGTCGGACGCTACCTGACGGATCACCCGTTAGTGCGGTCTTACCGTTTTGCCGATACCTGGCATGGGGGCAGCGGGGTCACTGAGGTTGATCTGAGTTATCGCTAAGCCCCGATGTTTTCCCCTTGATAAATACCACAGTAGCCAGCCGTCGGTTCAGAAAGCCGGAAAAAAACCAACTGCATCAATCTGGCATTTTTTTCCAGTGTGATGCCTTCCTTGTTGTAAACCACGAGTAGAGACTGAGATCGTCCCGTGTAGCCAGCATCCCATACCGCAGTGTGGATGGCGGCCCCGCAGCGGAGCAGGCTTGAGCGCGCCCGCCCCAGCGCCATAATATCCTTGGGTAGACTTACCACCTCGTTATAAGTGATTAGATAAAGGCCTTCTTTGAGATGAATGCAGCTGTTTTGATCGAAAACCAGAGAGTTAACCGGTGCAAGTTTGCGGTCTGCGTTATCAATAGCAATTGTACCAGGGCCGGAATATTCAAATATTTCCCTGAGGGTCAGGTCAATGCCATTGGGTTGGATCTGTTGCTCAATATCGAGGAAATCAGACAGAAGCGGCGGAGTATTTTCAATAAGGCGCCGTAAATCTGCGCTTGGTAAGACTGTCATGGTAGAGAGTTTAACATGACTGCAACTTTGCAGGCAAAGCCGATGGTATTAAAAGGGGGGTAGTATTAAACTCATATTTATTGAGAAAACGAGGGCTCTCTGTTAAGCTTTCGCCATGAAACGGCCTAAAATCATTGGTTTTGGTATTTCTCAATATGTCAAAATAACCGTTTTGGGACTGGGTTTTACCGCTCTATCGCAAAGTATGCACGGAATCATTCTGCCGCTCCGCATCCTTGATTTTGTCGGCGAAACTGAAAAGAATACAGCTCTGGGAGCTATAACCTTCACTGGTTTAATCATCGCCATGCTGGCGCAACCAGTAGCCGGTGCTCTCTCCGACGCTACCACTACGCACTGGGGACGCCGCAAGCCCTATGTTATGGGTGGCGGCATAGCTTTAATATTCCTGTTGCCTGGTATCGGGTTAGCCAATGGACTCCCAGTTCTTTTTGTAATCTATTGCCTGATGCAACTGGCTTCCAATACCGCCCAGGGCCCATATCAGGGCTATCTACCGGAACTGGTTCCGCTGAGCCATCGCGGACGAGCGTCCTCCCTGAAGTCGTTAATGGAGATATTTGGCGGCGCAATCGGCGTGCTGCTCATCGGCCGTCTCATGTCGGATTATTCGGCTACCAACAATGAAGGATTATGGCTTGCCATTTCGGTATTGTTTCTAATAATCGGCTTGGTGCTTGTGTATATCTGGTTTAACCTCAAAGAACCGATAGTGACCTCGGCGTTGCCATGCTTTAAGAACCCGCTGGCAAGTTATCGTTTTAACCTGCATGAAACACCGGGGTTTGGCTGGTTCCTGGCTTCGCGTCTGCTGGTTTTCATGGCGGGTGCTACTATTCAGCAATTCGCTTTGTACTACTTGCGCGATGTTCTTGGTGTGGTTAATCCTGCGGGCGCTACTGCTGCCTTCCTAATTGTGGCTGTGGCTGGTATGGGACTGGCGGTATTTCCTGCTGGATTTCTAGCGGATCGCTATGGCAAGGCCAAACTTTCACTGGCGGCGGCTCTTTTGGGTGCAGTGGGAATATCAGTTATCCTGGTTTGGCCGTCGGTGACTGCGTTGTATTTTGCCGCAGCGGTCAGCGGTTATGCCCTCGGAACTTTTGGGGTCACCAATTGGGCCCTGGCCACTGACCTGGTGATTAAAGGTCAGGAAGCCCGCTATCTGGCAATTGCCAATATGGCTACTGCCGGCGGAGCCGCCCTGGCCCGTCTTATTGGGCCGGTAATAGATCATTTCAACGAAGTATCAGTGAATATGGGCTATCAGGTTATGCTGGCAGCGACGCTGACATATTTTGTTATCGGCGGATTGCTTATTCTGAAGGTTAAGACCCCAGCCAGTTTATAATTTTATCCCAACCCATCGCACCTGCCCAGGCCAAGAGAATGTACAATACGCTGCGGCCAAGAAAACAGGCAATAAAAAATTTTCTGGCGGAAAAACGCATGACACCGGCGGTAATGCCGGCTACGTCAAAGAATAGGGGCGCAGCGGAAAGCCCGATAATTGCCCACATGCCGTAGCGGTCAAGCCAGTGATGAATGCGTAAATACCATTTGTGGTGCTGCGGCACCACCGCCCGCCCTGAATAACCAGCAAGATAGCCGGTCATTTCACCGATAGCTGCGCCGATGGCCGCAGCCAGACCGACCAGAGTCGGTGACGGTAGTGTGGCACCCAGAGCTGCCAGTATTAAAAAATTCCCCGCTGGCAATACAACGGTGGCGTTTAAAAGCATGCTGATAAAAAAAGCGCCAAAATAGCCGTATTCCTTCACTTTTTCAGCCAAATCAGGATTGGTGCGATAGACATAAAGAACACCAATCACAATGGCGATAACCACAACGATAGAAAGAATCGGCAGCAGCCGCCTTTGTATCCAACTACCAGCGGGCTTTAGATGTTCGTCCGGTTGAGGTTCGGCTTCGTTTTGGGGTGATTCGTCAGGCATTAGGGGTTATTTTAACACAAATACCGTTGTGTTTATGTTCCAGATGGTTTGTCAATAAGCCTGCCTTTTGCTATACTTCCTGAGTTGCCACGCCCCCATCGTCTAGTGGCCTAGGACAACGGCCTTTCACGCCGTCAACAGGGATTCGAATTCCCTTGGGGGTATTCTAATGTCTTCAGCCATGCCCTATAATATGGGTGTGTTCGAAAAACCGTGCCAGATGCCCCTCTTGTTTGCGCTAAGGAGGGTTGAAGAGTGTCTTCATTGTGTAGAATAGTTTGCCCTTTTTCAGTGTGATATTGGTACTAAAACCGGCTATTGCTACATGCGGCAAAGTTTCAGAAGGGGAGATATAAGTGTGCCGGGAGCAAATTAATGCTGTGCTTGATAGACTCAATATCAAGACTACCGGCACCCGTGCTGTTTGCTACGATATGAGTAAACCTGAGGCGGTGGCATGATTAAACTGCGTATTGATGACCAGGAGATAACGGCCAGGGAAGGGCAAACGGTATTTGAAGCCGCCCGCGACGGTGGCATATATATCCCTGGCCTGTGTTACTCGCCTGATCTTAAACCTTATGGCGGCTGTCGGCTATGCGTAGTGGAGATTGAAAAGATGCGCGGTTTGCCTACCGCCTGCACCACACCTGTGGCTGAGGGAATGGTAGTCCATACCGAAACTCCGGCGCTCCTTGAAGCCCGCCTTGCCGTGCTTGATCTCCTTCTTGCCGAACACCCCCTCGACTGTCTGTCCTGTGGCAAGAATACCCGCTGCGAGCTACAACAGGTAGCGGCACACCTCGGCGTTACCGAACGCAGGCTGCCGCACTCGGAGCGCGTTCAAACCATTGATGACAGCAATCCTTTCTTTAGACTGGATCGTAATTACTGCATACTGTGTGCCCGCTGTGTCCGCACTTGCGATGAAATTACTGGTATAAACGCTATTGAGATGGTCGATCGTGGGTTACAGAGCCGTGTGTCCACAGCCTGGGACAAGCCATTAATAGAATCTATCTGCCACTCTTGTGGTGAATGTGTGGTGCATTGCCCTGTGGCGGCATTATTCCCAAAGGAAAATGTCTGGCCGGATCGAGAGATTAAAACTACTTGTTCTTATTGTGCCGTCGGTTGCCAGATGTATCTGGGTGTCAAAAAAGGAAAAGTTACTGGTGTGCGCGGAGACCCTGAAGGGTCTTCCAATCAAGGGCGTCTCTGCGTTAAAGGGCGTTATGGTATCGCTGAGTTTATCAATCATAAGGACCGGCTTACGACTCCGCTCATCAAACATGATGGTAAATTCATTGAAGCGTCATGGGATGAGGCACTTAACTTGGTGGCTGACAACTTCAAAAAGTACCGCCCTGAAGAAATTGGTGTGGTGTCTTCTGCAAGGAGTTCCAACGAAGAGAATTATGTTACACAAAAATTCGCCAGGGTAGTACTGGGCACCAATAACATCGACCACTGCGCTCGTCTGTGACATGCTCCGACTGTGGCCGGTCTGGCTACTACATTCGGCAGCGGGGCAATGACTAATAGTATTGACGACCTGGATAATGCACGGTGTTTTTTGGCTATCGGCACCAACACTACTGAAGCTCATCCGGTACTGGCTATGAAATTACGGCAAACCGTCCGGAAGGGTGCCAAACTCATCGTTATCAATCCAATGAAAGTTGATTTGGTTCGTGAGGCTGATTTGTGGTTGAGACCCCGCTCAGGCACTGATGTCGCCTTACTCATGGGGATGATGAGTGTTATCGTGAATGAAGGAATGCTGGATACTGATTTTATCAATCAACGTTGCGAAAATTTCGCTGACTTCAAAGAGAAACTCAAAGATTATCCGTTAGACCTTGTTGGGGAAATCACCGGTGTTGAACCGGCTTTAATCGTTGAAGCTTCACTCATGTATGCCAGTAATAAACCGGCTACGATTTTATATGCTATGGGACTTTGCGAGCACAGTCATGGCACGGATAACGTTATCGCTACGGCAAATTTAGCTATGCTGACGGGTAATATTGGTAAGCCCGGCTCTGGTGTTAACCCTTTACGCGGTCAGAATAATGTTCAGGGAGCTTGTGACATGGGCTGTTTGCCCGATCTGTTCCCAGGTTACCAGCCAGTTAATGATGAATCAGCGCGGAAAAAATTTGAGTCAGCCTGGGGAGCAACTCTAACTCCGGCCCCGGGGATGAAACTCACCGAAATGACACCTGCAGCCATGCAGGGCGAGATAAAAGCCCTTTACATCAGTGGAGAGAATCCGGTTCTGACTGACCCTGACAGCGCGCATGTGATCGAAGCTTTAAATAAGTTGGACTTTTTTGTGTTTCAGGATATCTTCTTGAACGAAACTGCACAACTTGCTGACGTCGTCTTCCCCGCTTGTTGTTTCGCCGAAAAAGACGGTACCTTCACCAATACAGAGAGACGGGTACAGCGAATCCGGAAAGCTGTGGAACCGCCGGGCATTTGTAAGCCTGATTGGTGGATAGTAGCTCAAATTGCTTCGAGAATGGGAGCAGAAGGCTTTGAATACGACGATGCCTCGCAAATTATGGATGAACTTGCCAGTCTCACTCCGAGCTATGGCGGCATAAATTATCGGCGCTTGGACAATGGCAGCTTGCAATGGCCGTGCACCAGTGAAGACCATCCCGGCACCTGTATTCTTCATTCCGAGATATTCTCGCGTGGGAAAGGTCATTTTGTTCCACTGCAATACCGGCCACCGGCTGAGATGCCTGATCAAGATTATCCTTTAATGCTAATGACAGGTCGCCGTCTGTATCACTACCACGCAACCATGACCCGAAAGGTCAAGGGATTGAATACTTTAATGAGCGAAGAGTTGGTTCAGGTTAATCCTCGGGACGCCGAAATGCTTAATATCGTTGACGGAGAAATGGTTCGAGTTAGTTCTCGTTTAGCCGAGCTAAAAGTGAGAGCTAAAATTACTGATGCGGTGCCGATTGGTGTGGTTGCCATGTCATTTCATTTTGCCGAATGTCCCACCAACACTCTTATTAGTGCTAACCCCCAAAGCCTCGACCCCGTTACTAAAACTCCAGCTTATAAAACCTGTCCTGTAAAAATAACGAAAAATAGTTAGAAATCTGGAATAGAATTACCTGACGACACTCTGTGTGCCGTTCATTAGGACACCTCAATGAGAAAATTTAGTCTAAAGAATTATCATTGAGAAGATATGAATAGGGTACAAACAAACACTTCAACATGTTACCGCGATAGATCTGTTCGGTATAATGTCTTAATACCTCTGATATGTACTATCCTTCACTATTCTATTAGAAAATGAGAATTTGATACGATTTTTGAGATGTAAGATTAACCTATCGGCGTTACCCCTGGTCAGTGCCGTTCTGCCATTGGTATTCTTGGGTATTGTTGGGTTATCCAAACTCCTGCGTGGTAACCCAGACATTGTTGGTGAATCACTAAGTGAATTATCCATTGGTCCATTTGCCTGGCTGGGACAACTGGCTTTCCTTTGTGTTTCCATAATGACTTTAGTTTTCACAATAGCTCTCTCCCGGTCTGTCCAATGGCATGACGGATTCAGGAGCGCCGTGGCGCTGCTTTATCTGTGTAGCGGGTGTTTTTTCCTGCTGGTGTTTTTTCACACTACCGCCGATCATCAACTTTGGACGACCGAGCGCTCCATCCACGTAGTTCTGGCCTCAACTGTCGCCGTGGCCTTTCCACTGGCCTGTTTTCTGATTTCACCCAGTTTTAATAAAAATCCTGCCTGGCATGGCTTATTGTGGTACACCATTATTACCGGGCTTCTAGGTATTGCCTTGGATGCCAATTGGCTGTTTGTGATTTCCTGGTGGTCATTGATTGGCTTGCAGGAGATATTGCTGATCAGCAATGCCATCATTTGGATTGAGGTTGCATCCATAAAGATGCTGAAGTTAAGTGGTCACATTAAATCTATTGAATCATAACCACAATGGTGCAATAATCTCGGTTATGACCCCTCCCGTGCAGACTAACATTGTATTTGCGGGCATTGGCGAAGCCGATGGCGCAATTATCCTGGCTACATTCATTGCCCAGGCCCTCAAAGAATGGGGTATACCATCTCCCGGGGTCACTCAAGGGGCTCTGATATATGCCGGGTTTAAAATGGTTACCGGAAGTGTGGATGTTGCGCTGGCAATCATCGGCGCTGCAATTCTGGCTTTTCTCCTGAGTTCCATGACTCTGTATACTGTTAGCCGTAAGGCTGGGCACCATCTAACCGGTCGGGTACAAAAACTTCTGCGTTTGAAGCCCAAAACCATCACCGCTGTTCAAGACCGGTTAATTGGGTCTTCCTGGTGGGTGATTTTGGGAGGCCGTTTTGTGCCAGCGATGATGGCCCCTATGACATTTATGGCCGGGGTTTGCAAAATACCTGTACGAAGATTTTACCTGGGCACAGGCTTGGCCATGGTCATCTGGGCGGGATTTTTTACAGGAATGGGACTTATTTTTGGTGAGGCAGCAGCCGATCTTATTAACGTGTCTATATTGCCCATCATTCTTATATTGATGTTTAGCAGCATACTTGTTGGCGGTATTATCTGGTTAATAAGGCGCCGGAGATCGGAAGTACTTGACGATGTCTTCTGAAGTACGCCCGGTTATTGCCCTGGTGCTGGCACGCGGCGGCATTGAAGAATTCCCTGAACATAGTCACCTCAAATATAAAGCCCTGATGCCACTGGCTGAACGGCCATTGGCGGCTTATGTTATTGAAGCCTTGCGTCTTTCGGCTGTGGAGCGCGTGTTTGTGCTGGTTGAGCGGGAAATGAGACTGGATCAGCACATTACGCCTGATGCCAGGATACATTTGATTGACCATGATGGCCCATCGGCCTCGGTTGCTGAAGGATTGGCCTTTGGTTTGACTGCGATACTGGATTATTATGGCGGGTGCATGGATAAAACAATCATGATCCTGCCCTGCGATATTCCTCTAGCGACCGCCGATGAGTTCAATGAATTGATAATGAAGGCACAGCGGTCCGAGAGTGATCTGTTGTTGACTTTTATCAAGGAAAGATTAATACAAGCTGACGGGCGCCATCACCGCACTCTTTACAACCCGGAACTCAAGGATCAGGTGGCTTCCCAGAACGTCAACTTCATTAATGCTGCCAGATTGAAACTTGCATCTGATGGCAAGTTGCTGGTGTCCGGCCGGGATGGCCGGTTGATTGGCGGCATAGATCGGGCAATGGATTCTATGCGCCGTAAACGTAAAGGTATTCTGCTTTGGCCAATCCTTATCTGGCAGCTTTTTGTGTGGCGGATGATTAAAAACGGTTATACTTTGCAATTGATAAGAGCGTTTTACCGCCTGTTAAGCCGGAAAATGACTATTGAAGATGTGAAAAAATATTTTTATATGGCTTACCGGGTGCAATTTGCCGTCATGGAATCCAGATTTCCATCATTCTCCTCCGATGTGGATGATGCTGCCGACGTAACAGAAGTTCTGTCAAAATTAGCAAGATAACCGGAAACACCATCCCAATCAATTCCCACACGTATATAAAAATGCTTCCTGTCGGAGTGACAGTCTCATAGTTCAGGCTAGTACTAAAAGCGAGTATAATTACAGGTAGCAGTCACAAACGGTTTTCCCAAATCAGGAGCAAAAAATCAATGCCGAATTTAAAATCCGTTTTTACCAACTGGTCGGTTCCTTTACCGCTTCATAAGAAACTATATCTGGCGTTAAAAAACACCGGTATCAAAATAACAAAGCGGCAAAGCTGTTGCGGTCACCCCGGTGAACCCGGATGTTGAGAGTCTGCCAAGCCCTCAGTTGAGGGTGTAAGCCAAGATCACCAGCATTGAACTCCACCAGTAACGATGTCCAAGTCAAAACGTGATAGTCTTTAGTTCGCAATTTAGCAATCGAATCGGTTTTTACGGGAGGTAAAGATGGCTGACAATAAGACGATGATTACCCTTTTAGTGAGTGGCATGAGTTGTCCTTCCTGTGTACGGCACGTCGAAGTGGCGTTGAGTAAAGTACCCGGTGTTGAAAAGGCTGTGGTCGACCTGGCGGCGGGCAAGGCCAGGGTTAGTTATAACTCCTTTATCGCCAAGCCTGATGAATTGATCAAGGCAGTTGAGCAAGCCGGTTATGCCGCCTCGACTGAGGCCGCCGATTAGACCGTTCCTGAATAACCGCAGTAGTGAAACCGCAGCAGATCGAATCTTAGAGGAGACGCCTAATGGCTGGCGATAGGAAAAAGACATCGCTGTCGCTTTTCATCGGAGGCATGACCTGCGCTTCCTGCGTCCGCCACGTTGAGGGAGCGCTTAAGAGTGTATCCGGCGTTGGGGAGGTCACGGTAAATCTGGCCACAGGAAAAGCTCTTGTTGAGTATGATCCCGCCCGGGCCAGCCTCACTGATTTGAAAAAGGCTGTGGAGGACATGGGTTACTCCGCCGCCTACGACACTGCCAATCTGTCTGTTACCGGTATGAGTTGTGCCTCCTGTGTCAAGAATGTCGAGCGGATGATTACATCTATGGCAGGTGTGGATAGTGTAACCGTTAACCTGTCTGCCGGAAGCGCCCGCATCGAGTATGCTCCGGCGGTTACGTCCCTGGCTGAAATTATAAAAACAGTTAAAGAACTGGGCTACGGCGCGATAGAAAAGATCGAAGGGCAGGCAGCGCTGGACCGGGAGCAGCAAGCCCGCGAACATGAAGTAAAAAAGCAGCGCCGTAACCTTATCTTTGCCGGGTCGATAGGGCTAATCATCATGATCGGCACCTTTCAACCGTACTGGATCTTCCCCAATTTCATTCCTGAATGGATGAACAACAAGATATTCCTGTTCTCGTTGACGACGCCCATCGTCTTCGGCCCGGCACGGCAGTTCTTCGTAAATTCATGGAACGGTCTACGGCGTGGCCTGACCGATATGAACCTGCTGTACGCTACCGGAATCGGCGCGGCTTACCTCATTGCTGTGATTAACACTTTTTTCCCTGATGCCGGGTTCGGTGGGCGTGAAGCCACTTTTTACGAAGCGGCGGCGCTTTTAACCGCCTTTATCATTTTGGGGCGCTATCTGGAAGCGGTCACCCGTGGCCGTACCTCAGAGTCTATCCGTCGCCTGATTAAACTTCAGCCCAGGGTAGCCCGTGTCATTCGGGACGGCAAAGAACTTGAAATACCAGCTGAGACGGTCGAAACTGGCGAAATCCTGGCTGTCCGTCCGGGTGAAGCGGTGCCGGTCGATGGCGTCATCGTCGATGGCTACTCGTCAGTTGACCAGTCGATGATAACCGGCGAGAGCATCCCTGTTGAGAAGCAAAGCGGCGACGAAGTTATCGGCGGTACGCTTAACAAGACCGGTGCCTTCCGCTTCAGGACAACTCGCGTTGGCAAGGACACGGCGCTGGCCCAGATCATTAAACTGGTTGAAGAAGCCCAAACCACCCGCGCTCCCATCCAGAAGCTGGCTGACCGGGTAGCCGGGCAATTCATTCTGGGTGTCCACGCCGTGGCGCTGGTCGTCTTCATCTTCTGGTTTTTCATCGGTTATAACCTGTGGTTCGTGCCGGAAACCCGGCTTATCCTGACGCCCTATGTTCTTTCCGGCCTGGGTGTCTTCGGTTTTGCGCTGTTGACATCGGTGACGGTGCTGGTCATCTCCTGTCCCTGCGCTCTGGGTCTGGCGACGCCTTCAGCGGTCATGGCCGGCAGCGGCAAGGGGGCGGAGTACGGCATTTTGTTCAAAGGTGCTGATGCTATGGAGTCCACCGCCCGTCTCCAGGCTGTTATCTTCGACAAAACCGGGACACTAACCCGCGGCGAGCCGTCGGTAACCGATGTTATTGCTGTTGCGCCTTTCAACCGCGATGAGGTGCTCAAACTGGCCGCAGTAGCCGAGAAACACTCAGAACACCCGTTAGGAGAGGCTATTGTGCGTGGCTTCCGGGAGTCGGGGCAGGAACCCGAAGACGCCGGGTCTTTTAACGCCGTGCCCGGCCAGGGAGTCATCGCCCGGTCCGGTAATCGTGATATCCTGCTGGGCAACCGCAGACTCATGGACGTTAACAGTATCGCTATTGATACTATCATCATCGAAGCAGAGCGTCTTGAAGGTGAAGGCAAGACGGCTATGTTCGTCGCCATTGATGGCAGGGCTGCAGGAATCGTTGCTGTGGCTGATACGCTCAAAGATACCTCTGCCATTGCCGTCGCTGAACTCCGGCGCATGGGGCTTCAAGTGCTGATGATTACCGGTGACAACCGCCGTACCGCCGAGGCTATCGCAAAATCTGTTGGAATTGACCGGGTATTGGCTGAGGTCATGCCGGAAGATAAGGCTGCTGAGGTAAAAAAGCTTCAGGCTGAGGGACTTAAAGTAGCAATGGTGGGTGACGGTATCAACGATGCGCCAGCGCTGGCGCAGGCGGATGTCGGCATCGCTATTGGGTCGGGAACAGATGTAGCCAAGGAGACAGGGCACGTAGTTCTGGTCAAAGATGATATCCTGGATGTGGTGGCCGCGGTACAGGTGGGACGTCAGACACTGGGACTCATCAAGCAAAATCTGTTCTGGGCATTTGGCTATAACGCACTTGCCATACCTATCGGCATGGGAATCCTGTATCCTTTTACCGCCCAGATGGTCAGCCCGGAACTGGCGGCTCTTCTAATGGCTTTCAGTTCACTTTCAGTGACTCTTAACACGCTTAGGATGCGGGGCTTTGTACCACCTATCCGCCGCCGCGCCGCAACCAAATCCGGAGGCGCGGCGTGAAAAACATTGCATTGCTTTCGGCCATCGTTTACACCGGAATATCATTGCTGGGCGCGGCGGTGTTCCTGCTGGCGACAGCCTGGGGAAGCTACACCGCAGTGGCCCGTGCTGGCGGCGCGGTGTGGGTATTCATACTCTTGATGATTATTCTGATGCCGCCGGTGACGACCTTCTTTAAGAGTAGGCAGGGGAAGCTGTAAGGTTTGTTTTTTCGTGACAGACCTGAGTATCATAATAAATATCTATCATTGCACTCACGTCAGAACCACTGCTCCGCAATCTCCTCCCATCTTTGGACAGGCACGATGAAATGCTATTTTGTTAAAACTCCACCCGGCATCCTTTTGTGGAGTTTTAAATGAGCGTATAAATCGATAGTTGTTTTCAGACCGATAAGAAATACTAATCCCATGACCTGGGTGTTCAAAGATGTTACCAAAAAACCTCCGAAGATGATCGTCACATGCAAAATTACGATACGGGAATACGGTTGCATCATGAGTTCTGATACCGAGGCCTGTTTGTACTCGCTCCGTTGGATGTAGTTATTGATAAAGGAAAATCCGTGACTCATGGCCAGGATTAATATCCCCCATTCCAGGTGTAACCCTTTAAATGAATCAAAAGTTAAAATGGTTCCGCTTTCATTCAGGATGCCACCGAATAGGATGAAAATGAATATGCCATGGACAAAAGTGAATATCCCGTAATGTATGCAGAAGAACGGAATCATGAATAGTTTTGCCGAGGCCGGTGAATTTTTCTGCGCCAGTGCCATTTTGAACACGTTCAGAACACCGATGACCACATTCTCCATCCAAAACAGAAACATAATAGGGAAAACCTGCCAGTTAAGGAATACCACACCCAGCAGTGGCATGGTATTAGCGAGGACCAACACTAATGCTGACGGGCTTCTCCATGTTAGGGGATTCAAGGTATTCATACCGTCGGGTTATACTAAAATCAACAGTTTCATGAAGAAATGGTTACATTCAAGATAAGTGATATTAGTTCGGCCTGGACTAACTGACCTGATATTGTCAGGTACCATAACTAAGAGTGTTTATATTCGGTGACATCGGCTACAACGCCAAGCACGGCCGGTTGACCATTATATTCTATGATGCGGGGACTAATTCTAACCCACCTGGCCTCACCATTCTTACGAAGGACTTGTATTTCAGGTTCTGGCGGAAGATTTTTATGCTGACCAGACAGTGCCAATCTCGTTTGGGCTACCAGAGTATCCCTATAGGCTGGATGAATCAAATCTAAAAAATTTACGCCTTTAAGTTCGTCTCGATTATAACGTGAATATTCGACAAAGGCTTGATTGAAAAACATCAAATCGCCGTCCTGGAAAACATACACCGGTAATGGGATCTCATCTATAATCTTACGATAAAAGTACTTGTCTTCCATCACTTACCTCTTCTCAGGCAGGTTTAATTGTGTATCATACAGGCGGAACGGACAGGGAGCAAGCGACCCATCCATCTAAAATAACTGAACGTGTGAACCAAGCCTTTTTTGTTATTTCCACGCAGTTGAGTTCTTTAATTTGCCAGATGACGTGGAGTTAAATGACATTGAATCACAAGGTCTTAATTGAGGAACAGCCCCAGATACCAGTCTATTAGCGGAGTTCCCCATATGAAGGTTATAAACATCGAAAGTGCAAGGAATGGCCCGAAGGCGATGGCTTCGCGACGTCCTTTGCGCCGAAGGGCTAGCAGACCGATTGCCACCAAACCGCTGGCTATCCAGGACAAGATTACAGCCACGATAATATTAGGCCAGCCGGTGATCAATCCTGCCAGTGCGCCCAGCTTGACGTCACCTTCCCCCATGCCGCCGCGTGAAACAATATAGACGATAAGGAATATACCGAAACCGGCTACGGCACCGATAGCGGCATTGAAGAAAGTCGGTGCCAGGTTGATCTGACTTGAAAAGAGGCTGACTGCCAGAGCTATCGCCATAGCTGGCAGCAGAATATTGTTGAGAATAAGCTGGTGTTCCATATCAATGATAAAAATAACAATGGTGAACGCAGCATACAACAAGCTGACCCACAACACCGGCGTCATTCCAAAATGAATAAATAGTAAGGCGAAGGCAAGGCCAGTAACCATCTCAACCCACAGCACCCTTGCCGGGATTTTTTGACCGCAAGTGCGGCAGCGCCCGCGCAGAATCAACCATGACAGCACTGGTATCATATCAGCGGCGGACAGTCTGCGGTTGCATCCGGGGCAGCGGGACGGAGGAGTGACAATAGATTTGTCTTGAGGCAAGCGGTCAGCAATTACATTCAGGAAACTGCCGATAATAGCGCCAAACATAAAAAAGAAGATGGACCAGGATATTTCCATTGTCATATTATAGGTGGTGTAAATTCCAAATAACAAATTTTATATCAGCGCACTTCGCACTTCATCCAGTGGGGAGGGATTATGAGCGAGATGTAAAAGTACCCAAACATATCGGACATTTAGATGGAAAAAATAAACCTGCAAAAAGTTCAAAAACCCTATTGACACCTCACCACTGGTATGCTAACATTCGTTCTCTATTTAATAGTTGTTTATAAAGAGTATTTGATTTATCGGTTGATTATGGCAAACAACCGGTTGTTTTAGCCGGTTTCAATCGTAATAAGGAGGTTGTTTTAATATTTTTTCACTTTCGGAGAAACAACCTCCCAGGGACGCATTTAGTAGTTTAAAAGAGTATCTGATTTATTTGTTTCTTCTGAAAACAACCCCCAAAAATCGCCGTTTTTAATCGTAAACAGGTAGGTTGTTTCAGTTGTTTTATGATTTTTGGAGAAAACAATAACAGATCAGCCGGGTTCATCAGGGAACTATCACTATTTTATAGATACACTTTCTTTGGTCGCCTGTCGTTATTGAGGCTGTTATAATTCAAAATATGACCGTAGCGCGCACCGGCTTGTATGTCTGGGTAACCTGGCTGGCTAAACTCATGGCTGGCGAGGTGCAGTGTCATTGGGCACCGTGGTTCCGCACCCATTATATGGGCTTTAATAAAGCTCCGTCTGATTTTCAGCAAGCGGCGTGGGTAATGGCTCACAACCAATGCCTCGACGAACTTTGCCGGGAATGTTCTTCCTCGAAAGTGGCGATATTCAAAGAAGATCAGAACCAGTTCAGAGTGACGCGTAAGAGTGGTTTGGTCGTGTCCGGCAAGCCTGATTTGATCACTCTTGATGAAGGCGCTAGTGCGACTGTATATGACATAAAGACAGGCACACCGCGGCATTCCGACATTGTTCAGGTGATGCTGTATATGCTTTTCTTACCATACGGCTCACCGGTGTACAAAGGTAAAAAGATCAGCGGGTGTGTCGTTTATAAGGATGGCGAACACTCTGTCATTCCTTCGTCAGCGATTGATCTGGAATTCCAGAAAAGGGTGACTTATTTCTTGGACTTACTTGAGACCGGGGAAGCGCCCCGGCGCTCACCGAGTGTTGCTGAATGCCGCTACTGCGACCTGACCAGTGCGGATTGCCCGGAGAAATGCGAGAGTCAAGCCGATGACAGGGACGGAAACTCTGAAGTGCCGTTTTAAGGGATTATTTTTTTACCGACCACACCAGAGCAACTACCCAGCCGATGAATGTCCAGCCAAGCAGGAGGTTGAGGAGAAAAATGGACATTGAATTGCGGCGTTTTCCGGCCACCGCAATGATTGTGGGCAGAAAGTAGATGGCCAAACTGAAAGCAAATGCAATCAGGCCGAAAATACTGGCAAAAAAGAAACCAAAAATGTTTTCGAACATCAATTTACTCCATAAGAATATACATGCGATAGAATATCTTAAATCGGGTGTCCGGGCAACAATGCTTTAAAACCTGTCGTGTAATTATGGTAAGAGCGTAATCTGAGGCGGAAAGCAAGGGGTATGATATAATCCGGGTCGTGAAAAGCGTTAAATTGAGCGAGTTTGATCTCATAGACCGGATTACAGATGAGATCAATCGGGTTAAACCGGGCGATTGGTCTTCGTTTGTTTCCGGTATCGGCGATGACGCTGCGGTTATAAAATCCAACGTAAAATTCCAACTGGCAACCACTGATAGCCTTAATGAAGGCGTCCATTTTCAGCGGAAGTACCTTGATTGGCAGGCATTAGGCTGGAAAGCGCTGGCGGTCAATCTCTCTGATATCGCCGCTATGGGAGGCGCGCCTCATTATGCCCTGGTGTCTCTCGGTTTACCCGAGGAGACGCAACCCGAGGACGTGGTCAGGCTTTACCAGGGGATGTTGGAACTGGCAGAACAATCAGGAACGGTTATTGCCGGGGGCAATATCAGCCGCGCCTCGCAGTTAGGTGTTCATGTGACGGTCATTGGCCGGGCTGAGTCGAAGTCTAAGGTACTATTGCGCTCTAAAGCCAGGAACGGAGACCTTATTGCTGTCACTGGCCGTTTAGGCGCGGCGGCTGCCGGTCTGGCGGCACTCGACGGTTCGCTTAAACCAGGTGAGTTTGATACTGCTGAACTAACAGACGCTTTCTGGCGGCCTCAGCCAAGGCTGGATGTGGGACGACTGCTGCTGAAAAACGGCATCAAGTGCGCCATCGATATCAGTGACGGTCTGCTGGCCGATCTGGGACACGTTTTGAATGCCAGCAATATCGGGGCGAGGATTGAAGCTGCACGTATTCCGATTCATCCGTCGGTGGCAGCCGTTGCTGGGACAGATGCCTTGCAATTAGCCTTGAACGGTGGCGAGGATTATGAACTCCTTTTTACCGGGAAATATGAAAATATAGAGAGAGTTATTGGAGGGGCATGCTGTCCGGTGACGGTCATCGGTGAAATATGCCGCGGCAAAGGCAAACTTGAATTACTTGATGCCGAGGGGCGCTGTCTGCCGGTCGGAGCGTCGGGATGGCAGCATTTTTGATACGCTAAATCAGTCGCTGCCAGATAATAGAGACACTATCTCAACTATGAATTCGATCTTTATTTATACTAAAACAGCGGCGGCGACGCGGCGTATCGGGCAGTATATTGGTAAATCTCTTGAGGCCGGGAGCGTGGTTTTGCTTAACGGGCCGCTGGGCTCAGGGAAAACCACGCTGACTCAAGGTATCGCCCGTGGACTAGGTATCAGCGGCAGTGTGATGAGTCCGACCTTCGTGTTGATGCGAGAACTGAAAGGCCGTTTGCCGATGTATCATTTGGACCTGTACCGGCTGGAAAACCTGCCTGAAATCTCTGACCTTGGTCTGGATGACTATCTCTACGGCGATGGAGTCACGGTAGTGGAGTGGGCCGACCGGGCCGGAGTTTTATTACCTGAAGATTATTTGAAGATTGAGCTTGGGTACGATGGCTACAAGGGGAGGCGTTTGGAGTTCACTGCACTAAATGAAGGCTATGCGAAGCTTCTCCTTGATATTGATGCCAGATTCGGGGTTAAGGCGTGACGGTGATATTAGCTCTTGACACCGCCACCGCTCACACCGGACTGGCGTTACTACGGGATGGTGAAATTCTCGCCGAGGCGGCTTGGCTAACGCACCATAATCAAACGGTGGAACTGCTGCCCCGGCTGGAAGCTTTACTTAAATCGTCGCAAGTCAGAATGGATGAAATCAATGCCATCGCTGTCTGCCGCGGACCAGGGAGTTATAACGGGGTAAGAGTGGGCATCGCCAACGCAAAAGGGCTGGCCTTCGCTTTATCAAAACCACTTGCCGGTGTCAGTACGCTGGAGGCTGAGGCCAGACGTTTCCGTGACGCCGCTTGCGTCATATATTCTGTACTGCCGCTCGGTCATGATTACGCTATTGCCGGTTTCGAGACATTACAAGGTGAATGGGTTAATCGCTTGCCTGAGCAGGCGATGACGCCTGAGGAACTGGTTGCCACTTTACCCAAGAAGGCACTTATCGTCGGGGAGATACCTGAACGATTACTGGAAAAGCTGTATGGGTCACGAAGCGATATCGAAATCGGGTCCGAAACCAGTATCTCCAGAACTGCAGCGCTGGGGCAAATTGGTTTTGAACGTTTTCAAAAGGGTGAAACTGATACGGCGGCATCTCTTCAGGCATTGTATCTGCGGCGGCCTCAGGTTACGCCACCAAAGATTCCGCGCAATACCTCAGGGTTACCTGGGCGCGGTGTTATCTGGGATATGGATGGTGTTATAATTGACTCTGCCGAACTGCATTTTCAGTCATGGCGGGACGCCCTTGGCAAGCGTGGCATAGAAATGACCCGGGCGCAGTTTGATAACACTTTCGGGCGTAGAAACGACGACATCATCTCCTATGTTACCGGCAGGCCGCCCGTTACGGAAGAAGTGAGGGCGATCGGTGACGAAAAAGAGGCAGCCTACAGACGTATGGTCGTCGGCCAGGCCAGGGTTTTCCCAGGCGTAATAGAATTGATGCGTGCCTTGAAAGAGAGTGATTTCAAGCAGGCGGTGGCCTCGTCCGCGCCGCCGGAAAATGTGGCCCTGATTATCAGGGAATTGTCGCTGGAGTCGCTGATTGACGCCACCGTAGACGCAACGCAAGTACGGAAAGGCAAACCTGACCCTGAGGTCTTTCTCAAGGCGGCAGAAAAACTCGGATTGGATGCCGGTTCATGTCTGGTTATTGAAGATGCAGTGGCTGGAGTAGAGGCGGCCTGTTGCGCTGGAATGGCGGTCATCGCTGTCAGCAACACCCATCCGCAAGAAAAACTGGATGCAGCGGACGTGGTTGTCGTCTCCCTGGAAGAAATGGACCCGCCGCAGGTACTGGAATTGATAAACGCAAAATTACATAAAGGAGCATAGATGGAAAGGACACTGGTACTGGTTAAACCCGACGGGGTTGAGAATGGTCATGCCGGAGCAATATTAGCCCGTTTGGAGGCGACCGGCGTTAAATTGGCAGCGGTGAGAATGTTGAAGATCTCTAAGGCAACTGCGGAAAGACACTATGCCGTTCATAAGGAGAGACCGTTCTTCGGCAGTGTCGTCAGTTATATTACCTCAGGTCCGGTGGTGGCGGCGGTATTTGAGGGAGAAGATGCGGTGGTCAAAGTCCGCAAAGCTATGGGAGCCACCGACCCCTCCAAGGCCGAGCTTGGCACCATCCGCAAGGATTTTGCCGAAAACATCGAACGCAATGCAGTTCACGGCTCCGATTCACCTGAAACAGCTGAGTTTGAACTCTCCTTATATTTCAAACCGGAAGATATTTTTTCGTACTAAATACTGGTTAGCTGAATGAGGGGGAGGGGGTTTTCAGCACCCCCTCCCCCTTTTATTCTACGCAAGATTCCATCACGAAGCGTCGGGATAGCGCGATGTGACTGCATCAATAAATAGTAGTAAAGTGTTAAACATGACTGAAGAGACCTGTTTGGCTCTGATTTCAAAAACAGCGAGTCATTTTTACCCGGAACTTTACCGGGATTTGAGTGCAGCCTTTTCACAGGCGGGGAAAAAACTCAGTTTCCATTATATCGAGGATGATTTGGGGATAGCTCAAGAGATTGACCGGGCAGCGGGTAACGGCTGCCGTTCATTTCTGGCTGCTGGTGGCGACGGTACTGTCAGTTTGGTGGCGGGTCATCTTTTTGGCAAACCGCATTCTCTGGGGATAATCCCTACCGGTACAGCCAACACCCTGGCCCGCGTCTTACGGATTCCTATGAACATCAACAGGGCCATCAGACTGGCGGCGGTTTCGCAGAAAACCAGGGCTATTGATGGCATGGAGGTCAACGGTCGCTTGTGTTTCCTCAATGTTTCTACTGGTGTTTCATCGTTTGCTGTGGATAATCTTAATCCCAAATATAAAGCCAGGACAGGTATATTTTCCTATGTCATCGGGGTGGCACAGGCGACGCATAAAATCACTCCCTGTGATTATGAACTGTTAATTGATGGACACCCTTACTCCATCCGGGCGGTGGAAATACATGTGACCAATACCGGCGTCCTCGGCGTGCCGCAGTACCATGTCCATGAGTCCTCCCGCATTGACGATGGCAGTGTCGAGATTGTAGCTTTGAGCCAATGGACGCCGCAGGAAATCGCCGATGCCGCTCTGGATATTGCACTGCGCCGCAAGAAACGGGTCATCAAATTTATTGGTGAGGGTCGCGAAATTAGAATAAACAGTACCCAAAATCTTGCGGTACAGGGCGACGGCGATATTATCGGCAAGACACCGGTAGACATCACGGTCAGGCCACGGGTCATAAATTTTATCGTTCGTTGAAGCATAATCAGGATTAAGGAATGACACAAAAAGACAATACCGGACTACAATCAGATAAAGAACTTGAGCCGTTATTTGAACTGGTCAAGTTAAAGCGGCAAAAGCACGGTGAAAAATATGACCGATTCATCTTTGCGGTGATAGAGCTTTTGCGACACGAATTCCCCCATGTTTTTGGAAATATGCCAGACCAAAATCTTATGCAGATGGTGTCGTTTGTTGATGTAATCGGAGAAGATTCACACCGGATGATGAAGCAGCTCCAAGAGGCATGCGCCGGATGTGGCTGGTGTTGTTCTCAGACTGTCGGCGTTATTGTAACGGCGGAAGATGCCGAACGCATCAGCCGTAAACTCAAGGTGAAAAAGCTGGACTATTTCGCTGTTAATGATGGCGTTTGGATGATTAAAAAGGCTCATCCCTGCCAGTGGTGGAACCAGCGTAATGGCCGGTGCCGGATATATAATATCCGTCCCCAAACGTGCCGGACATGGCCGACTTTGCCCAACGATAAAAGTCAAAGTTGTCTCCAGCCTGTTGCCGAGTGTGCCTATGCAGTCCGGGTGACGGCTGTCAAGGTTATAGAATCCATCCGGTCGTCGGAACAGGCAAATATACGGACCGGTCAGTCGGTCAATTAAGGTGTTTGCCTGCCTGTAACCGGTCACCTATACTTAACGCTTATGCTGTATTTCTGCACTGCGGGCATTCCTGCTAGCACCAAAGGTAAAGGCGATACCATCTCAGGGCTAAAAAGAGTGGCTGATCTCGGTTTGGGCGGTATGGAGATAGAGTTTGTGCGTGGTGTTTATCTTAAAGAGAATACCGCACCACCGGTGGCTTATGTTGGCGATAAACTCGGGCTAAAACTCTCCTGCCATGCACCTTATTACCTCAATCTCAATGCCGTTGACGAGATTAAACAGCGGCAGTCGGTTGGCGTTCTGCATCACGCGGCGCGTATCGCCGCCATGGCCGGGGCTGGCGGCATCGTTTTTCATGCGGGTTATTATCTGAAGGGTGACCCGGGAACTGTTTATGACCAAATAAAGGGACAAATGGAACTGGTGCTGGAAAAATTGGGTGATGACGGTAGCCGGATTACCCTGCGCCCGGAACTGGCGGGCAAGGTGAGCCAATTCGGTACCCTTTCGGAGATTCTCCGACTGTCTAAAGAACTCCCCGGGGTCGCTCCGGCTATAGATTTTGCCCACCTGCGCGCCGTTACCGGCCGTTATAACAGCTATGCTGAGTTCTCAGAAGTGCTCAGCCGGATTGGTGAGGCGTTGGGGGCAGAGGCGTTGTCTGATTTGCACCTGCACGTCTCCGGCATCGAATACGGCAGGACCGGAGAACGGCGTCATCTCAACCTGGCTGAAACCGATTACCGTTTTGATGAACTTCTTCAGGCACTTTATGATTTTAAAGCTGGCGGTATGCTGGTGTGTGAAAGTCCTAGTATTGAGGGTGATGCTCTATTGTTGCAGCGCACCTGGCAGGAATTGATGTCGGGGGGGACATAATTGATCATTGATTGTCCCTGTTGAAATGTAAAAAACAATACATGGGGATACTTAAAGCCAATAGGAACAGCTTTGAGGAAAGCGTACCTTCTGGTATAATATAGTTAATGTTATTTCAACTATTTTCACTTACGAGGCTAGAATGAAGTTTAATTGGAAACGTACAACCATTGCCTATATCGTACTGCTGCTGGCCAGCATTGCTGTTTTCGCCTTTTTTCTCAACCCCACCAATGTTCAACCGACCGAAGTGACTCAGGACCAATTGGTAACTCTGACCCAGAACCACCAAGTTCAGAGTATCGTTATCGAAGACGACCGGATCACTGCCACCACCACCGGGGGCTATCCCAATACTGGGGATCCATCACTGGAATTGTTCACTTATAAGGAATATTTGACTTCCCTTTACGACATCCCAGGTTTGGACCTGACGGGTGTGGAGGTAAATGTTAAAGGCAATTCCGGTTTTGATTGGGGTGCTCTACTTGGCACCGTCATTCCCTTTTTATTCATCGGCGGTCTTATCCTATTCATGTTCAGCCAGGCGCGAGGTGCCAATTCCCAGGCGATGAGTTTTGGCCGTTCTAAAGCCAAACTCTTCAGTGTGGATAAGCCGACCACGACCTTTGCTAACGTGGCCGGTGTGGATGAAGCTAAACAGGAAGTAGAAGAGATCGTTGAGTTCCTGAAATCACGTGAGAAGTTCCAGGCATTGGGCGCCCGCATCCCTAAGGGTGTGCTTTTGATCGGTTATCCCGGAACCGGTAAAACCCTTCTCGCGCGTGCCATCGCCGGTGAAGCAGGAGTACCCTTCTTCTCCATCTCCGGCTCCGAATTCGTGGAGATGTTTGTTGGTGTCGGCGCTTCCCGCGTCCGCGACCTTTTTGAACAGGCCAAACGCAATGCGCCGTGCATCATCTTCATTGATGAGATTGATGCCGTCGGTCGTCAGCGTGGCGCCGGACTGGGTGGCGGCCACGATGAACGTGAGCAAACATTAAACCAGATATTGGTGGAGATGGACGGTTTTGAAGCCACTACCACCGTGATTGTTATTGCTGCCACCAACCGGCCTGATGTGCTGGACCCGGCACTGCTTCGCCCCGGCCGTTTTGACCGCCGTGTAGTGCTGGATATGCCGGATCTTCATGGCCGACATCAAATCCTTATGATTCATGCCAAAGGCAAGCCGCTGGCGCCTGATGTTGATCTGGAATCCCTGGCTAAGCAGACCATCGGGTTTTCCGGCGCCGACTTGTCTAATCTGATGAATGAGGGCGCTATCTTGGCGGCCCGCGGCGGCAAGAAGGTTGTTGAAATGGTCGACTTGGAAGAATCGATCGACCGTGTTATTGCCGGGCCAGAGCGCAAGAGTCGCAAGGTCAGTGCCCATGAAAAAGAGATCACCGCCTATCATGAGGCCGGGCATGCCCTGGTGGCCAAAATGCTGCCCCAAGCCGACCCGGTTCACAAGATAACCATTGTTGCCCGCGGCATGGCTGGCGGTTATACCAAGCAATTGCCCGCTGAAGACCGCTATATTGCCACCAATTCCCAGTTCAAGGCCAAGATAGCCATCTCTATGGGCGGCCGGCTGGCCGAGGAGATCATATTCAATGAGATGTCCACTGGCGCTTCCCAGGACTTTAAAGATGCTACCAACCTGGCCAAGAAGATGGTTACCTCCTACGGCATGAGCGAAAAGTTGGGGCCGCGTACCTTTGGCAGCAAGGAAGAGATGGTTTTCCTTGGCAAAGAGATACATGAACAGCGGGATTACGGTGAAAAAACCGCCGATCTTATTGATAATGAAGTTGAAGCCATTATCCAGACCGGCTACCAAACGGCCAAGACAATATTGACCGAGAATCGTGACCGATTGCGCTATATCGCTGAGAAGCTGATCGCGGAGGAAACATTGGAAGGTGAAAAATTAGAAAAACTTTTCACCGAACCGATACCCCCTCCAGGTACCGGAACTGCCGCGACGGAGGCCAAAAAGCCTGAGACTCAACTGGAAGAAAAAACCCAGGTTGTTAAGACCAAGAAAAAGGTCTCTCATAAACCACCGGAGCCCGGCACTGCCATGCCTAACATCGCCCCGGCCTAGGTTTATTGTAGGTTATGAAGAAGGCGCTGGTGGAAGCCAGCGCCTTCTTGTTTTACATGGGGATATTTTAGGCGAAAAGGCCTTCAAGCCAATTCCAAATTTCCGAAATGTGAGTCAGGATAAAGAATAGGAATGACCGACAATATGAATCCGATGCAACCGATGACACCCTTCACTGATTTAGCCCACTTTTAAATCCGGCGCCGGACAAGATAGGTAGTCAATTGCTTGAGCGCCTCGCGGCATTCAGTCCGCGGCATGGTGTCCAGCTTTTCAACAGCTTTTTCAGAATAGATCATCGCTTGACGGTAAGTATCTTCGATGATGTCACTGTTTTTAAGCATATCGATGACGCGGCCTAGGTCGGTTTCCCGATTCTTGCCTGCTATGAAATCTTTGACCGGGTTAGCGTTGGGATAGCGCTCCATGATGAGCAGTGCCGGAAGGGTTACCGTGCCCTGCTTTAGATCGGAGCCTACTGGTTTGCCCAGTTCCGCCTCGGTGCCGACGAAATCTAAAATATCATCAACGATTTGGAAGGCCAGACCCAGATTGAAGCCAAAATCAGCCAGCGCTTGTATTTGAGACTCACTGCCGCCGGCTAAAATGGCCCCGGATTCAGTGGACATCTTCAGCAACTCCGCGGTTTTGCCGGAGATGCGTTGAAAATAACCTTCAAGACTCTGCTTGGGGCTGAAAACATCCCTGGCCTGCCGTAATTCACCGACCGCTATCACCTGAAGAGTGTGTGAAAAAAGTTTAACTGCTCGTAGATTATCGGTGGCGGCGGCGAATTCGCCTGCTCGGGCGAACAGAAAGTCACCTAATAGAACGGCATTGTCGATGCCCCAGAGTTTGTTAATGGTTAGCTTGCCGCGGCGGGTATCGGCCCGGTCAATGGCATCGTCGTGGACCAGTGTGGAGATATGCAACAGTTCATTGGCTGTGGCCATATTCAGTATGCGGTCGGTGTGACCGTTGAGGCAGCGTCCGGACATGAAGGTCAGCGCCGGACGCAGTATCTTGCCACCCACCAGAATATGGGTCAGCATGTCGTGCAGGCCGGGGAAGTCATCCTGCCAGGTATCAGCAAGGGTGTGGAAATTTTGCTCCACCGCCGCCAAATCGCTGACAACCGGGGCGTAAATGGTTCTCAGATCCAATTTTCCATCCGCCTTACTATCTTAAATCAAAGGCCTAAGCGGGCCGTTTCCTCTTCGATTATCGCTTCATCCAGCTTAATGAACAGCGCTTCCGGCGGGTTTAACTCAGCGCCGGGTACCGGGTGCCGCAGCTTCCAGCCATCGGCCTCTATGCTGCCGTCATAACCCAGAAAATGGTTCAGTTTTTCCGAACTGAACGGCAGGAAGGGATAGAAAGCCGTCCGCAGTCCTGAGATCACCGTAAGAGCGGTATAAAGTGCGTCGGCCGCCGCCTGCTTGTCTGTTTTGACCGATTTCCAGGGCGATTTTTCGTCCAGGTAACGGTTGGCTTCGGCGGCCAGCGCCATAGCGGTTTTGATGGCTTCTTTGAACTTGCAGCCGTAAATCAGGTCGTCCATCACCTGTAGCGTTGATTCGGTCTTGGTGATGACTTCCAAACTGCGCTGGTCCAGTTTGCCATGCTCCGGCACCTTGCCCTCAAAATGCTTTTGCAGCATAGAAAGCACCCGGTTGACCAGATTGCCGTAGGTGGCTACTAATTCATCGTTATTGCGGCGCACGAACTCACGCCACGAAAAATCGGTATCGGAAGTGTCGGGCATATTGGCCGAAAGAACGTAGCGTAAAGCGTCCGGCTGGTAACGGGACAGGAAATCGTCCAACCAGATAGCCACGTTCCGGCTCTTGGACAGTTTCTGCGCCTCTACGGTCAGGAACTCGTTAGACGGTACATCGTAAGGTAGATTGAGTCCGCCGTATCCCATGAGCATGGCCGGCCAGATGATGGTGTGAAACGGGATATTATCCTTGCCGATGAAATAATAGCTCTTGCATTCTTCCTGCCAGAATTTGCGCCAGGCCTCCGGATCGCCGCTGCGCTGTGCCCATTCCTTGCTGGCTGAAAGGTAACCAATAACCGCCTCGAACCAGACATAAATACGCTTGTCTTCATAACCGGGTAATGGTACCGGGATACCCCAGGTGATGTCCCGTGTGATAGCCCGGTCGTGCAAGCCCTCTTCCAGGTAGCGTTTGGTGAAGCGTTGGACGTTTAGCCGCCAATGGCCGCTTTGCTGACTAACCCACTCCAACAGGGGTTGCTCAAAGGCCGACAGCCGCAGGAAGAAATGCTCGGTATCCCGAAACTCTGGCGCGGTGCCGCACAACTTGCAACAGGCGTTGATAAGTTCTGCCGGGTTCATCGGTTTACCGCAGGCGTCGCACTGGTCACCACGGGCTCCTGCGGTCTTGCAGGAGGGACAGATGCCCTCAACATAGCGGTCGGGCAGGAAACGACGGCAACTGGCGCAGTAAGCCTGAGAAACAGTTTCCTTGTAGAGATAGCCTTTTTCCAGGAGCTTGAGAAAGATATCCTGAACTACCGCCGTATGGTTGGGGGTGCCGGTGGTGGTGTAAAGATCAAAAGTGATACCCAGCGCCGACCAGTTCTCAACGAACTTGCGGTGGAAATAATCGGCTACTTCAGCCGGGGACTTGCCTTCAGCCTCGGCACGGATGGTCACCGGGGTGCCGTGCTGGTCAGAGCCGGATACCATCAGCACCTCATCGCCGCGGGTGCGGTGGTAGCGGGCGAAGATGTCGGGCGGCAGATATGCCCCGGCGACGTGCCCAAGGTGCAGGCGGTTGTTGGCGTATGGCCATGCCACGCCGATAAAAATGCGTTCCGTCATCCTAAATTACGGCAGAAAGGTCAGTGTCCGCTCGCCTTTTTCCTCGCGGTAATGGGCATAACCCTTGGCTAGGGCACACTCCACACAGTAGCGTACAGAGACGCCTTTGGCGACTTCCTCGCCGTCTTTTTCATCTGTTACCAGGTAGCGTTCCGGGTAGCCGATGACCCGGCCGCATTCATCACATTTCATATTACCCAGGGAAATACATCCGCGTCGCATTTTTGCCTCCGAAAATATCTTCGTATTATAAAGGTTACTTAAGTTTAAGCCAAGCCCCGTAAAGTTCCCGCCGTGACAACCCGGTGCCCGCTGCCAGTCGCGCCGTGGCTTCTTTGGCCGGAACCCCGTCACATTTCATCGTTTGCAGGCGTTCTATGATGCCGTCATTTAGCACCGGTGCGGCTTCCACCGTTTTGGAACCTTCAATGACGATGACGAACTCGCCCCTCGGTTCGGCGAAGTGGGCCAGTGCGCCAGCCAGTGTGCCCCGGTACACTTCCTCATGTAATTTGGTCAGTTCACGGCACACCGCCGTCCTGCGGTTGCCCAGCGCCCCGGCCATGGCTTCAAGCGTCTCTGTCATCCGGTGCGGGGCTTCCAAAAACACCAGTGTTGACGGGTCGGCCGCAAGTCTTTCGAGCACCGCCCGCCGCTCCGACGCTTTCCGGGGCAGGAAAGCTATGAAGCGGAACTCCGCCGTCGGCAGTCCCGAAACTGCCAGGGCGGTGATGACGCTGGACGGGCCGGGAATGACCTCGACCCGGAATCCACGGTCTATGGCGGCGGCGATAAGTTCATATCCCGGATCGGCGATGCCTGGCGTACCTGCGTCCGACACCAGTGCCACATCGCCCACTTCCAACTTAGAAATGATATAGTCAAGTTTGGAGAGCTTATTATGCTCGTAATAACTGGTGAGCGGCACCTTGATATTCAGCGCATTCAGCAGTTTCACCGTGCGCCGGGTATCTTCGGCGGCGATGAGGCTTGATTCTGTGAGCACCCGGATGGCACGGAGGGTGATATCCTCAAGGTTGCCGATTGGCGTGGCGACCACGTAAAGCGTCGGCATGTTTACCTCCGGTTCATCCGGTGAGGTACCGGGGATTAATCGTCTTCTTCCGGCTCTGTTTCGGGATCATCTTCAGCCGGCGCGGCGACCGGGGGCGGCTGACTAACAATAGCCGTAGACTTTTCCTTAGTGCGTTTCCTGGGTTCCAGTGAATCCACCAGTTCCCTGAGTTTGGCGGCGTCGATAATTCCGGCATCGAAAACTATACCGGTGATACCCCTGTCCCACAGGGACTGGAGCTCCACCTTGGAATATAGCTGCGCGATCTTCAGCAAGATCGGCTGCCTGCCGCAAAAATCGGCCAGGCGCTGCACCGACAGAAGATCGCGGAAGGTGAGCGCGTCTCCCAGGCCGAACTCGGCTATAACCGCTGCCATATCCAGCCCGCCGACTGCCCGAAGCTGGGCATCGGTAAGGTCGGGTTCTATGCGGATCAAACGGGCGGTTTCTTCCCCACCCTCAGCAGCCACCGCTCCGTCGAGATTAAAAACGACAAAATCGCAACCGCTGTGTTCGGATGTGCCGGACACAGCGCAACCGCGCAGTGCGCCGGATTTTTTGCCTTTACATTTGCATGGGGTGATGGTCAAAACCGCATCAACACCCGGCAGGCTGGCGCCATTCTCCAGGTCCGGGGCTTCGGCCATGACGAAAAGGCGAGGTTTAACCGCCGCCACCGTCTGACTGAAGCCCATCGGCCGGTTACTACCGCGGACTATTTTTTCAAGTTGTTCGCTAAATCGGTTAGCCATTGTGTTTATTCCTAAGAGAGTTTAATCACCAAGCGCTCGCCGGACTCCTTAGCCTCATAGCGTTTGATGTCATGTTTGGCCGGGCCGGATTGTGGTTTGCCATCATAGTCAAAGGTGCTGTGGTTGACGCTGCAGCATTTGAGTTTGGCCTGGCCGGGGACGGGGTCTATCTTGCGGCCGCCGTGAGTGCAGCGGTCCTGATAGGCGTAAAGTTTATTGTCCTGGCCCCGCACCACCAGCACCGGCTTTTCCAGTCCTTTACCTTTTAGATAGGTAGCGCTGCCCTTGCCGGCTAAAACGCTGGCGTTTTTCAGATTCACAATCGCTTGACCATCTTTTAATTCCCAGGCGGTGTCAACCAGAGGTTTGGTGTCGCAGATACCCAGAACAGCTTTGAAGATGCTCATTGACCCTCCAAATATAATACCAACTGCTTATTCTATCACGTGCCGGGGTGTATATAAAGAGTTATACGTGTAAATAACATAACGGACAGCAAATACCAAAATTGTAAAAAATTCTAAACCCTTAATCTCAAAATGCGAACGGAGGAATTGTTTTATTAAAAAATGGTAAATCAACTGAAACAACCTCCCTGTTTACGATTAAAAACGGCGATTTTTGGAGGTTGTTTTCGGAAGAAACAAATACTCCTTTGAACTACCGGATATATTCCCCGTGGTTGTTTCTCTGCAAATGAAAAAATGATAAAACAACCGGTTGTTTGCCATAATCAACCAATAAATCAAATACTCTTTATAACCAACTAGTAAACAGAGAACGAATGTTAGCACACGAGTAGTTGAGTGTCAATGGGGTTTTTGAACTTTTTGAGGATATATTTTGTAATTAGGGTGCCGAATAATGTAGACCCTTCGATTTCGCTCCCCGAGTGCTAACTCGGGACAGGGGGGACAATCAGGGCGAATCAGAGGTCAGTGTATAATGCTTTAAGGACTCTGTTTCTTATCAATGGAATAGGGCAATTCCACTTCAACCAGAGTGCCGAGGCCGACCCCTGTCTCCAGACGGAAACGTCCATTAAAGGTCATGATGCGCTCACGCATACTGCTAATACCGCTGCTTTTGCCGGCGGTAAGCTTTGCCCAATCAAAACCCTTGCCCTTATCGCTGATGGCAATGCAAAAATGATCCTTTTTGTCTGTTAGTCTGACCGCTGCCTCATTGACGTCGGCGTAGCGCAGAATATTGGTCAACGCCTCCTGTGTCACGCGGTATGCGCATAGTCTGAGGTCTGGATTCAGTCTGGTATCATCAATATTGCCGTCAAAAGCGATCATGAGACCGGAAGAGTCCTTTAAACGTTGAAAGAGAGCCTTCAGTGTTGAGGACAGCCCCAGGACATCCAGCATTGCCGGGTGAAGCTGTAGAGACAGGTCGCGTACCTGGGTAATCACCTGATTGGTTTGCTCAATGGCTGATTCTATGGCTGTTTTGCCCATGGTGTTGTTCCGGCGACCGGTGTCCAATATCATTTTGAGCAAGGTCAGGTGCTGGCCGACTTCATCGTGGAGTTCCTGAGAAATGCGGCGGCGTTCCGCCTCCTCCAGTTCCACCAGACGCCGTGACAGGGCGCGTAATTCATCTTTTGCCAGGGTACGGCGTGCCATTTCCAGCGCTAATTGTTGATTGACGTCCTCAAGCTCGGCGGTACGGGATCTTACCTGGTCTTCCAGTTGTTCAGAGACAGTTTGCAGCACTTTGGCCGCTTTGACCCGCTGAGTGGTTTCGGTCAGTGAAAACACCAGGCCTTCGACTGCACCGGAAAATGATTTGACCGGGGTAAGTGTCCAGTCCCAATAGGTGACGCCGTGCTCAGAATGGCCGGGGAATTCAAAAGGCTTATCACTGTAAGTTTCGGCAACACCGCTGTCCCTGACCCGGCGGAAAATGGCTTCATTCTCATCGTCGGGGTACAGTACAAAATGGTTCTTCCCCGGGAAGAATTCTTTGGGGTAACCGCACACTTTGGCGTAAGCTGTATTGACCAGGATGAAATTAAAATTGGTGTCCAGGTACACCACCTGGGCATTGACGCAATCCAGGGCATTATCGAGGAGTTTCAGTTCGCGCAGAGTGAAGACGTTCTGTCGCCGCTCCGTTATATCGATCACGGCGATAAGATAATTCAATCCCGTGGCTCCGGTCCTGGCGGCGATGATTTCTACGTTGATCTGTTTTTTATCGTCTAGCGTTATGACGGTATCCACAAGGTTCCGCAATTTTTTCCCTGACAAACCGGCGAGGCAGTGATGAAAGCTGTCCTGGAAATCCGGCACGATGAATCGGCTGAAACGTTCGCCAATGAGCTCCGATGGTGTTTTATCCAGCAATTCGGCTCCGGCGTTGTTTGCAATGGTTATAGTCAGGTTGGAGTCAATGACGAAATACGGCATCGGGGAGAGATTGAACAACTGGTGGTAGACCGCGTTTGATTCTTCCAGGTGGTCTTCCGTTTCCCGCAACATCTCGTTCTGCATTTCAAGTTCGGCCTGGTAAACCCGGAGCTCGGTTTCCAGATCTGAAGTGCTGCTTGGAGAGATAGAAGGAATATTCCTTCTCTTTTCCGGTGTTTCATTTAAAGATTGAACCGTTTTTTTATCAGTCATTTTCTGCCTCCAAGGGGAAACTAGTCTGTTCTAATTGTCCACGGCCTCAATCGACAGAAGTGCCATGGGATCGGAGGTATTGTCGACCAGACGCCGCGCATTGAGAAGGAATTGTTTTTTACCGGTGGTGCCTGCTTTCAGGGTAACCGCAAAATCATCGAATTTGGTGCCTTTATTCAAAACACTCTTGAGGGCGTTTTGGAGTTCGGGAACTTCCAACTCCCCGCGGCCTATCTCAGCGATTGGTTTACCCATGGTCTCACCTGGAGTGACATCGAATAATTTATAGAACGCTTTGTTTGCTGAAACCAGGCGCAAGTCTGAGTCGAGTACCGTCATTGCTGCCCTGACCGTGTCCACGACGCTCTTGGCATATTTTATAGCCACCCTGGAGAGGATGTTTTCGTTGATATCGAAGAATGTAATGGTTATTCCGGCTACAGCGTTGTCGGTGGTGCGGTAAGGGCGCATGCGGACCTGAATCCATTGACCGTCTTTTGATTGGACTGACTTCTCCATTGGCCTGAGGCTGTGCAGGACGGTGGCGGCATCGTCAATCAGGTTGTCATATTCCAGCTTGGAACGGATATCTTTCAGCGGGCGGCCGACATCAGTATTGATCATCGGTATTAGCGCCACGGCGGGGCGGGTGAAGCTTTTAATTTTTAGCTCGCGGTCGAGGAAAATTGCGGCGATATCTGTATTATCAAGCAAGTTGCGCAGATCGTCCGAAGCCCGGGTCAATTCTTCAACGTGAGTCCGTTCTTCGGAATTGACGCTGAGCAGTTCCTCGTTCAATGAACGAAGTTCTTCACGTGATGTTTCCAATTCCTCATTGGTGCTCTGAAGTTCCTCATTGGAGGACTGGAGTTCCTCATTGGTCACCTTTAGGTCCTCGTTGGAGCTGGCCAGTTCCGCCACGTTGGCATGGAGATTGTCCTGCACAAGTTTAAGTTCATGTTTCAGCGTTGCGGCTTCGGAATCCTCCGTTTCGCCGTGCTTGGCAACTTGAGGCCGGCGCTTTTGGGGTTTCTTGCCCAGGTCACGGAGGATCAGCAGTAATTCCTGGCTATCTGCTGATGTCTTACGGGCCTCCACCGATACCAGCCATTCGATTCCGCCCTGACGGATGCCAAACGGCCCCGATGTGCTGGTGCCGCCTGTTTGGCTCCGGATCTCATAGATGATTGACACCAGCCTGGGGCGAAAGTCATCGGCCGCCAGGTCTAGAATATTCCACTGTGTTTCTCCGGTGGCCAGACGAAGATATTTGCTGGTGTCTCCTGAGACATAGAGGACGTTGTTATTGCCGTCAATAATGACGTAGGCAGGGGTATATTCTTCGGCGATGATACGTTTTGCTATTTCGGTGAAGTTCAAGTTTTTTGCTCGGACAACCGGCGGGTTCTCTGTAGCCGAAATGCTAACTTTCTTATTATTGATTGCGTTAAAAGGCGGCGCTAGGTGAGCCGGAGAGGGGACGTTGAGTTTTTTGTATACCTTCTGTTTGTGATCAATGGCGGCAAAAAGATTGCCGCCGCCGGTCGTTTCGGATTGACCCAGGAACAATAGACCGCCCGGGTTAAGGGCATAATGCATCAGCGCGTAAAGTTTTTTCTGAATTGAGGGGTTCAGATATATCAGCAGGTTGCGGCAACAGATCAGGTCCAGATGGGTGAAAGGGGGATCGGTCAATACATCGTGAGAAGCGAACACTATACGGTCGCGGATACTTTGTTCGATTCGGAAGGTGGTTCCTTGATGTTTGAAATAGCGGTTCAGTCTCTCGTCGCTGATGTGAGATCTGATGTTTTCCAGATACAGACCGTGCCTGGCGGCGTCGACGGCTTTACGGTCGATATCCGTGGCGAATATCTGGACGGGAATAAACTTACGGAGCTTTTCCTGGATTTCGTTTATCAATATAGCAACTGAATACGGTTCTTCGCCGGTGGAGCAGCCGATCACCCAGACTCGCAAAGTGTTATCAGCGATATTCTCAGAAATATAGTCAGTGAATTGTTCTGTCAGAACGGAGAAGGCCTCTGGATCACGGAAGAAGGATGTGACATTGATCAAAATATCCTGGAGGAGATTCGCCGCCTCATCCGGTTGCTGACTTAAAATAGCGGCGTATTCGGATAAGGACGTGGCATGGTTGGCCACCATGCGTCGTTCTATCCGGCGTTGAAGCGTCCCGGTTTTGTAAGTTGAGAAATCAAAGCCGGTATGAGACTGGAGGAGATATAGTATCCGGGAGAAATCGCCGTCGGTCTTTTTTACGTTAATATCCTCTTCGCCGTTGGTGGTCAGGTGCAGGAAAGCTTGAAGCTGCTGCGGCATCCGGGACACCGGTAAAACCATATCAGCGTAAGGAGCGGCGCTTGAAGGCATGCCGTCGAAACGGGCAGTGACCGGGTCCTGCACCAGAGTCAAACCGGCCGCCGCCTTGATGGCTTTTAATCCCAAAGTGCCGTCAGTTCCGGTGCCGGATAAAATGATACCCACCACCACGGGACCGACATCTTCGGCGATGGAGGTAAAAAGTAGATCTATGGGGTAGCGAAAAACGTGATCGACGACCTTCTCCAGATGAAAGCGGCTGCCGGAAATGGTGGCGGTGAACCCCGGCGGGATGACATGGAGGGTGGCTTTTTCAACCGGCATTTTATCGGTAACAGAAACGACATGGAGTTTGGTGTGTTTGGCTAGTATCTGCGGCAGGCTGCTTTGATGTTCCGGGGCCAGATGCTGCACCACCACAAAGGCCATCCCGCTGTCGGCAGGCAGGGCATCAAAAAACTCACCGAGGGCTTCAAGACCGCCAGCCGAGGCGCCAATGGCAACGATGGGTACATCGTTTTTGTTCGATTGGGAATTAGCCTGGTCTTGTTGTGAAAGTTTTAATTTTCGGGTCATGCTATACCACCAGACAATCTTGACCGACAACCGGGAGCCGTCAGGCATATATTGTACCATTTCAGGCAATGGATGCAGATATTTATTTTACGGTAGACTGTGAGTGTTTTGGCAGACACGCTTTTTTATGGTACATATTAAGCAGCAAAGGATGTGACGATATTAATAGATCGCTTAATGTTTTCAGGCCTGTCATAACTTATTGAATATGCTTACTTACGTTTTATTCATAATCGGCTTCGTGTTCCTGGTTAAAGGGGCGGATTACATCGTTGACGGTGGTTCTGCCCTGGGCCTCAGGCTGAAGGTGTCGGGGCTCATCATCGGTCTCACGGTTGTGGCCTTCGGGACTTCCGCCCCGGAACTGATGGTCAGTCTTTTTGCCACCTCCGGCGACGCTTCCCAACTGATAGTCGGCAATATCATCGGCAGTAATATTGCCAATATCCTGTTGATCCTGGGAGTTGCGGCGATCATTTTTCCGATCATTGTAAAATACGAGATCGTCTGGGTGCAGATTCCCTTGAGCCTGTTAGCTATCGTCACCATGGGGATCATGGCCAGCGATGCCTTGATAGACAATGCCGCTTTTTCTGTGGTTTCCCGCTCAGACGGTATAATTCTGCTGCTCTTTTTCGGTATTTTTCTGTACTATACCATCGCTCAGGGGCGGCGGCAGCGCTCAACTTTCTATGCCGAGGTTGTGGTAGGCAATGCGGAGGCTGTTCCCTATTCAACGTTGAAGATAGTAAGGCTGATCATCCTGGGTATGCTGGGATTACTGTTCGGCGGACAATGGATCGTGAACGGTGCGGTGCAACTGTCGAATGATCTGGGTTGGAATCAGTCGTTTGTCGGTCTGACCATAGTTGCGTTAGGGACGTCTCTGCCGGAATTGGCAACGTCTGTGGTGGCTGCGGTTAAAAAGAATTCTGATATTGCTGTCGGCAATATCGTGGGATCCAACATTGTAAACGTGTTTTTCGTGCTGGCGGTCAGCGCCATCATCAAACCGCTGGCTTTCAATTCGGCGGACTATCCGGGGTTGATAGCGGCTATTCTGGCTTCCTTACTGCTCTTTGGGGCCTTGTTCGTGGGCAGAAAGAGGCACTTTCTGGTGCGCAAAACGGGTATACTGTTCGTGACGCTGTATGCGTTATTTATCGCTTATTCGGTTATTGCTGCCTAGGAAAGCGTTGCTGGGGAACAGGAAATGAATGGAGCCAGCGAGAGGGCTCGAACCCCCGACCTGCGGTTTACGAAACCGCTGCTCTACCTACTGAGCTACGCTGGCGCAACGCCTATTATATGGGAACTTGCCCCATTTATAAAAGTACGGAATCGTTTTGTCCAGAGATGCAACTGAAGTTTTACGGAGAGTTAGCTTCCCTCTTTCTGAGAAAAGATTCCACCTCTATGTAGACCCGCATCCGTTCCGGGTAGGATTTCTGGATATTTTTTTCAATGCGGTGAATAGCATCGTGTACCTCGGTAAGACTGGTATCTTTTTTAAACCTCACGCCTATATTTATCAGTAATTCCCTGGGACCTAAATACATTGTTAGTATTTCCGCGGCTTGTTCAACTGAAGGGTCGGCTTCAATACGACTCCGGATATCTTTTAACATTTCCGGGCTGACTCCTTCACCGAGGAGCAAACCTTTGGTCTCAAACGCCAGCAGAAAGGCGACAAACATGAGTAATATTCCGATCAATATCGACGCCATGCCGTCCAAGTACGGGTTTTTAAACATGTGCCCGAAAAACACACCCATGAAAGCCAGGAGGAGGCCCAGCATGGCCGCACCGTCCTCAAGGACAATGGTGAAAGTACTGGGATCTTTGGTTTGCCTGATGAATTGCCAGGCGCTTTTCTGTCCCTTTAACCTCCGGAATTCCTTGACAGCCACCGATAACGACCAACCTTCGACAGCAGCCGCGAGCCCGAGGACGATATAGTTTACTATAGGATTGGCTAGTACAAATTCAGGTGCAACATGACGGATATGAGATATTCCTTCATAAAGAGACATGCCCCCGCCAATGCCGAAAATAGAAATGGATACTACGAGGACCCAGAAATAGAGGGCTTTACCGTGCCCGAAAGGGTGATCTTTATCGGCGGGCTTTCTGGCCTCTTTAATGCCATAGAGCATCAGCCCGCCATTACCTGTATCGACCAGGGAATGTATGCCCTCAGAGATCATGGCTGACGAACCGGTGAGCGCTGCGGCAACAAACTTCATGATTGCAACGATCAGGTTCCCTATGATTGCGGCAACGATCACCGCCTTCGACCCGTGTCTGCTTTTCAAGATACGCCTCTTTGGGGTGCGTCGGGCATAGCCGGGTTAGTGGGATGAATTAAGCTTATTATTTTCTGAATCTGCGAGAATGGATTTGGCTTGAGCAAGTTTCCTGTATTTGGAGTCAGCCTTTTTCAGATCACCGGCCAGTGTGGCTTTGAGAATATCGCCCTCTATTTCAACAACGTCAAGGCGTTCGTAGTAGTCCATAGTTTCTTTCAAATGAGCCAGCACGATCAAACCGGTGAGGATGGGATGGTTGTTGGTAACGTTGGCATCTTCATACATGGTGCCGTGCTCCAGTTCCACTACCAATCCCTGCTTGAATTCCTCAAGCGGAATATCCATTTCAGCTGTATTTACCATCTTTAAGATGACAGAGGCTTCGGTATCCTGCACCGATGGTGTTTTCATTTGCGCCCAGTTTTTAAACCCAAGCTCTTTACACACTCTTTCCACTTCATTTTTAGATACGTATTCCGGCATTTTCATATAAAATCCCCTCCGTGTTTTGGTTCTTTTTACCATTATACCCGAATTTTGGGGAAAGTGAGGACAGGGTGCTGCCTGCAAATGCTGTCGGAAATATCACCGGTGGAAAACGGGACAAAAAAAGAGGGGGTGTGGCCCCCTCTTAATCAGCGTGAAATTATAATACTACACACATTTGGAAAGTTGGTAGCTCTTGCCTTCGGTAGTGATGGCCGGGGCGATGACCATTTCCGCCTGCTGCATGTCGCGGATGGTAGCCGCACCGCAAACGCCCATGACGGTGCGGAGCGCTCCAACGAAGTTCTGGCTGCCATCAACGACGGAGGTGGGGCCAAAGAGTATCTGTTCCAGCGGCACGGTGGTGCCGACCTTAATCCGGGTGCCGCGCGGCAGGGAGGGGTGGGGGTGGCTCATACCCCAGTGGTAGCCGTGGCCTGGCGCTTCCTTGGCCTGGGCGATGATAGAACCGAACATGGCGGCATCGGCGCCAGCGGCGATAGCCTTGCAGAAATCGCCGCCTTTCTTGAAACCGCCGTCGGTAATGATGGCAACATACCGTCCGGTTTCGGCCAGGTAGGCTTGCCGCGCCGCGGCGCAGTCCATAGTGGCGGTGATCTGCGGTACGCCGAGACCCAGTACTTCACGGGAGGTGCAGGCAGCGCCCGGTCCGACGCCGACAAACACACCGGCGACGCCTTCACGCATCAGTTCCAGCGTGGCGGAGTAGCTGACGCAATTGCCGACGACGACGGGTATCTTGAGACTGGAGCAAAGTTCAGAGAAAACCAGCCCGCGGTAGCTCTTGGAAATATGCCGCGCCGTAGTGACGGTAGTGGCAACTACCAGTATGTCAGCGCCGGCCTCGGCGACAATAGGAGCGATGCGTTTAGCATTGGCGGGCATGATGGCTACGGCGGCAATGCCGCCACCGGCTTTTATCGCTCTGACCCGCTCGGCGATAAGGTCATCTTTGATGGGTTCGGTATATATCTTCTGTAACAGCGCCGTAATTTCAGACTGAGGTGTCTCGGCAATTTGGGCCAGCACCGCCTCAGCATCATGATAACGGGCTTGGATACCTTCACCATGAAGTACCGCCAAACCGCCGAACTTACTCATTTTTATGGCCATGTTTACATCAGTGACGGCGTCCATGGCGGCGGCGATGATAGGAATTTTGAATTCGATATCGCCAATGTTAAAACCGACATCGGTTTGTTCAGGGTTGATGGTCACATCACCGGGAACGATAGCCACTTCGTCAAAACCGTAAGAACGGCGGAGTTCTTTGAATTGGGGATGGGTCATTGGAGCCTCCTTGTTTGAAGAGTTATGATAACAAAAAGGCGCTTCATGGGTCAAGAATCCAACAGATTATTATATTTTTCCGTTATGTTCCATCAGTAGCAGGTTGATTGACTGGCAGTTCAATAATAAAGGTGGCGCCGCAGCCGGGTTCGCTTTCTGCCCATAGTTTACCACCGTGCTGACCTATAATGCCGTGACTCATTGATAACCCCAGCCCGGTGCCCTGGCCGACATCTTTGGTGGTGAAGAAGGGGTCAAAAAGACGGCCGAGGTTTTCAGGTTTGATACCGGGGCCGTTATCAGTGAACTCAATGCGGACGTTGTTAGTTTCGGGGAGCCAGCTAGAGGTTATACGTAGTTCACCGCGGCCATGACTTTGAATCATAAAGTACTCGGCATTAAGGAAAATATTCAAAAATACCTGTTGCAGTTGGAAGAAATCGGCGTTGATTTCAGGCAGACCCGGGCCCAGATTGGATAAGGTTTCTATATTGTTGAGCCGCTGGTCGTAGGCTCGCAGTGTCATCACCCGTTGAATCACCTCGTTTATACTTAAAGGCTGGCGTACCTGGTTGTGTCGGCGGGCGAAGGTAAGTAAATTCCGGACGATTTCAGCGGCTCTTTGCGCTTCTGAATGGATGACCTTGACGTCTTCCCGGATTGCCGGCGGAATGTCGGCTGAAAGCACCAGTTCGGAAAAACCCAGTACACCGGTAAGCGGATTATTGATTTCATGAGCGATGCCGGCAGCCAGTTCACCCACAGAGGCCAGCCGGTTGGTTATCATCAGTCGTTCCTGGAGGCGCTTGCGCTCGGTTATATCATGAGAAATATGAACGCTGGCGACGACTTCCCCGTCTGGACCAAACATCGGATACGTAGATACCATCGAGTAGGCACCGGTAACCGGGTCGTGGATCTCAACTTCGGCCGCTGCCCCCGTGTTCAGCGTCAAGCGGTGGGGGCATCCTGAGACCGGTTCGCTTGTATTATGGGAAACCTCGAAACAAGTTTTCCCGATGAGGTTTTCGGGCGATAATTTCATTGCATCTGCGAAGGCCTTGTTCACTCGCAGTATCTTATAATTCCGGTCCTGGATCGATAGCGGCGTTTTGATGGCATCGAAGGTAGCCCGCCATTCCTCTGCCGCGTGTAGCAGTTGGTCTTCCATGTGTTTGCGGTTGGTGATGTCTCGGAAGCTCCAAACGCGCCCGACAATGATATCATTCAAACGCTGCTGACAGGAATAACGCTCAAAAATTCTGCCGTCTTTAAATTTCAGTACGTCAAAACCGGGTGTTTCAGGTTGTGAATACAGTGCCTCCACCTGACCCAAAAAATTGTCGGGGTTGGTAAGTTGGCTGAGCGCAAATTGGAGTAATTTTTTATCGTCTCTGGTATCGAGCAGCTTTTTGGGCATGTGCCACATTTCAACGAACCGACTGTTATAGCGTTGCACCTGTCTGGCTGAATCTACTACCAGAATGCCATCCGCGGTGGCTTCCAGAGTTGAGGCTAAAAGAGACAAAGAATGCCTTAGTGCCTGCTCAGACTGTTTAAGCGCAGCCTCGGTTTCCTTGCGTTTTGAGATATCTCTGGACACTCCGAGGAGATGAGACGGGCGGCCTTTATCCCTCACCAGTTTGAGACTGACCTCGGTCCATACCGCCGTGCCGTCCTTTCGGGGTTGCTCGATTTCAAAGAACGACGGGCTCTCTTTTTCCAGCGTGTCTGCATCAGTTGCCAGACGGCGTAATCCTTCTGTAACCACCTCAACTGAACTAGGGCATACCGTCTCAATAAGGGCCTGTTGCATAACTTCTTCCGGGGTATAACCGCGGAGCTGATACACCGACGGGCTGACATAAGTAAAACGTCCGTCGAGAGTGATTGACCAGATTACATCGTTTGCGTTTTCGGCCAGCAACCGGTAGCGGAGTTCACGGTCTTTGATTTCCTGTTCTATTTGTTTTTGTCTGGTGATGTCAACAAACACCCCAAAAACACGATGCTCCAGCGGGTCATATTCAGCCATTGAATGAATGTCAATAACTTCATTGTCACAAGGGCGGCGTATCTTGAATTCGACGTCGTAGGCTTTGCGGCCGGCAATCAGGTCTGCAAAAGCCTGCCCCAGCATCACCTGATATTCCGGTAACGAAATTTGCCGTACTTCGTCAATAGTCCAGGATGTTCCCTTAAGCCCGTAAATCCGGCGGGCATTTTCGGAGACAGTTACCAAATCATCTTCCGGGAATATTTCCCAGTACCCGATACCGGCGATCTTTTCGGCTTCCCGAAAAATCCGATGGTGTTTTGTCGGTGATATGCCAGATGGTTTACGACTTGTTTTCATCTTTATTGAGTGATTGGATTTAGGAGCATAATGAACTGTCAATGTTGTCTTGTCAATAGCGCCACCGGCCGCTACAAAAATAGACTGGCTGTATTATTACGCCAGTCTTCAGGTGATCCCGCAAAAGGTTATGATCAACGCGTGACTGCGCTAGGTTTTTGTGTTTTCCGGGATGAATTTAATAGACACGGAATTGACACAATGCCGCGTGTTTTTAGGAGTGAATTTCTCGCCGGTGAAAACGTGCCCCAAATGACCGCCGCAGGTTGCGCACAGTATTTCGGTCCGGCGCCCGTCAGCATCAGAGACATGTTTTACGCGGCCCGGTATCTCATCGTCAAAGCTGGGCCAGCCGCAGCCGGAATGGAATTTGCTCTTAGATTCGTAAAGGGGAGAATTACAGCGGCGGCAGACATATGTTCCCGCATCAGAAGTTGATTCATATTCGCCGGAGAATGGCGGTTCGGTGCCTTTGCGTACGATGACCTTTTCTTCTTCCGGGGTGAGCTTGTTATATTCCATGTCCTTTAGCCTTTCATGCTTTATAATACTATTATAGCTCAAGTTAAATTAAGCCTATTAAGGATTATGCTGTGGTGAAATATGATTTTGACCGGGTGACTGACCGAACGGGGACAAACAGTGTTAAGTGGGATATGAGGCGTGAGGTATTCGGCAAGGAAGACGTGTTACCGTTGTGGGTGGCTGATATGGATTTCCCGGTGGCTGAACCCATTTCTGAGGCACTGCGACGGCGTACCGGGCATCCCTTCTATGGTTACACCAGGCCAGGCGCTTCACTTCTCAAGTCAATAATCCAAAGGCTCAAGAGCAAATATAACTGGCGGGTGGAACCGGAGTGGCTGGTATTTACTCCGGGCGTGATACCTGCCCTGGCCGCGGCAATCCGCGCTTTTACCCATCCCGGAGATTCTGTCGTTATTGGGGATCCGGTGTATCATCCCTTCTGGTCGTTGATACCAAATGCCGGTTGCCGTGTGGCTGCCAGTCCACTCAAAATGGTTGGCGGCCAATATGAAATGGATTATGAAGATTTGACCAGGCAATTTGCGTTAGATTCAAGTTCTTTCCTACCCCGGCCGGCTGCGAAGATGATGATCTTATGCAGTCCGCATAACCCGGTGGGGCGGGTGTGGACCAAAGATGAACTGAAAACGGCAGGCCGGATTGCCATTGATGGCGGGGCGGTGGTGGTCTCGGATGAAGTGCATTGCGAACTGCTTTTTGATGGGGTGGCGCATACGCCATTTGCTTCAATCTCCGAAGAATTTGCTCAAAACTCCATGGTCTGCATGTCGGCCAGCAAAACCTTTAATCTGGCCGGGCTGGCGGCGTCGGTTATTATTATCCCCAACCCGCGCCTGCGCGCTGATTTTCAATCGGCTCGGGCGGGTATCATGCCCCAGCCTGATATCATGGCGTTTGCCGCCCTTGAGGCTGCCTTTAGCCAGGGTGACGAATGGTTGGGACAACTTGGGGCTTATCTTCAGGCTAATCTTGATTTTCTCACCGGTTTTATCGAAAGCCGCATACCATTGATAAAAATAGTCCGGCCGCAAGGAACCTATCTTGTATGGCTGGATTGCCGGGGGCTGGGACTTGGGCCGAAAGAGTTGCGCAGCTTTTTCATAAATCAGGCCCGGGTGGGTTTGGATGACGGCTTTGTCTTTGGCTCCGGTGGTGAAGGTTTTCAGCGGATGAATATTGCCTGCCCCCGTTTGATTTTAGAGGAAGCACTATCAAGGATCGAACAGGCGGTCAAGACGCTGAGCTAACTCAGATCACAATACTTAGGGCATCCGGCAGGATCGAGAACCGGAAAGAACCTTCCCCGATGATCTCGCCGTCGGCCTGGAGCAACAATCGCTCGACTGATGAAAGACTCACCAGCGCCGCCCGCTCTACCTTGACCTTGGGATGGGTGATGTGGGTGCCCTTGTAAACCCGCGGGAAGGCCTGCATCAATTCAAACTTGCCGATGTCGCCGATGGTGAGCACATCGAAAAGCTGGTCGTTCAACTCGGCGTTCGGAGCCACCTTCATACCGCCGCCGAAATAGCGGCCATTGGCTATTATAATAGAAAGAGCTTTATTCACCGTTTCGTCCGCTGCATCCAGTTTTACTGTTATCGACTTATTGTGGTATCCCAGCAAGGTGCTGACGACACCAACAACATACGACACCGGGCCGCGGAATACTTTCGGCAGTTTTCTCCGGGTGTCTGTGGCTTCAGCATCAAAACCGACACCTGCCGCGTTTACAAAATAGCGGCGCCTGGGGTCGGCGGCATCTCCCCATTCTATAACCCCGATGTCGACCTTGAGGCGGTTACCTGAGAGCAGGTGATGACAGGCGCGGTCTGCGTCTCTGGGGATACCGAGAGAGCGCACAAAATCGGAGCCTGAACCGGTGTTGATGACACCTATTGCGGTTTGCCCGTTTTGCGGTGCGGTGAGCATGCCGTTAACCACTTCGTTGATGGTGCCATCACCGCCGACGGCAACCAGATATTGGTAATGTTGTGAGGCGGCCTCTCGTGCCAGTTCGATGCCATGACCGATTCTCTCTGTAAAAACCACATCATAGATAATGCCAAGCTTTTCCAGCTGGTTTTTAATATGCGGCCAGTGTTTGATGGAAGTGCCTGCTCCGGCCACAGGATTGACGATTATCTTGGCGAATGCCTTGTTGGTCATAGTGCCTTCTTAAAAAGATGACTGAGCTATTCTAGCATACCATGTCGATGGAAAGTTGAAGGGGCGGATGTCAAGAAGCATAATAGCGATCTAGCGGGCAGGCTAGAACTATCATTCAGGTGTATTGACAGTTAACTGGAACAAGGTATAATAATTCGTAAATTAGCGAAATACCGAATTTCTACCGGGGGTATCATGGAACAGATTTGGGCGCCATGGCGCGGAAAATTCATTGAATCGTTCAAAGAGGACGGCTGTATCTTCTGCGACCTGCCTGCCGTTAACGATGACCGGAAGACTTTGATCCTGTTCCGCGGAGTGGAAGCCTTTGTTATCATGAACGCTTATCCTTACGCCGCGGGACATCTGATGGTAGTACCTTTCCGGCATGTGGCGCGTCTGTCTGAACTTACCGGCAGTGAACGCCATGAAATTATTGATCTCGCCGCCCGCTGCGAATCGGCGCTGGCTTCAGCCATGAAACCGGAAGGCTTTAATGCCGGTTTCAATCTGGGGCGCTCAGCCGGTGCAGGGGTGGATAAGCATCTCCACTGCCATATCGTGCCGCGCTGGGTGGGCGATACCAATTTCATGCCGGTTATTGGAGGCACCCGCGTTATCAACGAATCTTTAGAAGTGACATATGATAAATTGAAGGAGTATTTTTTATGACAGACGCAGACATCCAGATGTTAAAGGATCTGGTACCCGTCCTGATTCCTATTTTTCTCATCGAGCTGGTTTTGTTGGTGATTGCCCTGATGGATCTATCGAAACGAAAAAGAGTTAAAGGTGAGAGCAAAGTTGTTTGGGTCCTTGTGATTATCTTCCTCAATTTGATTGGCCCGGTCATCTACCTGGTTTGGGGCCGTCATCCCGATGCCGGACAGGAGGAACCGAATGACTCCGGCTATAAAAACTGAAGGTCTGACCAAGCGTTTCGGCAGTGTGGTTGCCGTTGATAAGCTGGATCTTGAGGTAAAAGAGCGTGCCGTATTCGGTTTCCTGGGACCGAATGGCGCGGGAAAAACAACCACGGTCAAAATGTTGACCGGGCTTTCCCGTCCCTCAGACGGACGAGCCTTCATCTGCGGCCAGGAAGTTACACAAGCCTCAGTTTCAGTGCGCCGCCAATTTGGTTTTCTGCCGGATGTCCCGGCTTTCTATGATTGGATGAACGGTCTGGAGTATCTGTACTTTGCCGGTGAACTTTACGGCATGACCCATCCGGCGCTGTCCAAGCGGGCTGCGGAACTGCTGGAACTGGTAGAACTCAAAAAGGCAGCCAAACGCAGAATAGGCGGCTATTCCCGGGGAATGAAGCAGCGCCTGGGTATTGCCCAAGCACTGCTCAACCATCCTAAGGTGCTTTTTCTTGACGAGCCGACCAGCGCTCTTGACCCGATAGGCCGCCGCGATGTTTTGGATATCATTGCCAGACTTAAGGAAGAGGCGACTGTTTTCATGTCGACTCATATTCTTTCGGATGTGGAACGCGTTTGCGATAGTGTTGGTATTATAAGCGATGGCCGGTTGGTGGTAACCTCAACCGTAGACGAACTTCGTTCAAAGTATGCCCGCCCGGTCTTTGAGATGGAGTTTGCAGAAGATCCGGCCTCTTTCATCACTGCCATTGAATCATTGCCCTGGTTCGTTAAAGCTGAACAGGTATTGCTGGATTCAATTCCGGCGCTTCGTGTAACTGCCAGTGATGTCACTGTTGCCAGAAGAGAATTACCTCATTTGATTGCCGTAAGTAACCTTACTTTGTTGCGTTATGAATTGGCGCATCCAAGTTTGGAGGACATATTTGTTGAGGTGGTAAGAAGCTCATGAATGGTTTCAAGACTTTACTGAAGAAGGAGTGGATAGAGCAGATCCGTACCTTCCGTTTGTTAATTGTCAGCGGCATATTTCTGTTTTTTGGCTTGCTCACACCGGTCTTAATCAAGTATCTGCCTGAGATAATAAAACTGGCAGGCAGTGACCTCGGTGTTATTGAGTTGCCTGACCCTACGGCTTTACAATCCCTGGCCGAGTACTCCTCAACGGCGCTTCAAATGGGATTGATAACCGCCGTGCTTGTTTCGATGGGGGCTATTGCCGGAGAACGCAGCCGCGGTACCGCCGCAATGACTCTGTCTAAACCGGTGGGTATCGGCGCATTCGTAACCACCAAGCTGGCAGCTATCAGCTTCAGTTTCATAATCGGCTTGATATTGGGTGGTGCTGGCGCCTACCTCTATACCTGGATGCTGATAGGCGAGGGTAATATCGCAGGCTTTATCGGCCAGACAGCGCTATTGGCGGTATATCTGATCTTTTGTGTAGCAACAACTCTGGTTTTTTCGGCGCTATTCCGCAATTCACTGGCCGCTGCCGGCATGACCATAGCCGTGCTGTTAGGCACTTCTGCTTTAGGGGTAATTCCGTGGATAGACAGGGTGATGCCCAGTTCTTTAACCAGTTGGGGTAATCACCTTGTTGCCGGAGAGAGCGGGGGTGCTCAATGGCTGGCATTAGGAGTTACACTGGTACTAATCGGCGCGGGCGCATATCTGGCGGCAAACATCTTGAAAGGTAAAGAGATTTAAAAAGTGTCTAGCCGTTGTTACAGTTCGAAACTATCCTGATATTGCGGCACAGTGACTAACCAACCGGTGCGTTGGCGCAATGCTTCGGCGAAGATTTTTGCGGCATCCTCCTCGCCATGGGTGATAAATACCTGCCGCGGCGGCTGCGGAAAGCCGGTAGCCCAATCCAGCAGTTCAGTGCGGTCGGCGTGCGCCGAAAGCCCGTGCAGTTGCTCAATCCTGGCCTTAACCTCATAGTATTTTCCCAGGATACGCACCGGCGTGGTGCCGCTGACGATCACTCTGCCCAGGGTGCCTCTTGCCTGATAACCGACAAAAAGAATGGTGCTTTCGGCACGGGAGATATTGTTCACCAGGTGATGCTTGATGCGGCCGCCGGTAGCCATACCGGAACCAGCTATGATGATGCATGAGCCTTTCTGTTTGGCGATAGCTCGGGACTCATTGACGGAACTGGTCAGTTTAAGGCCGGGAAATTCAAACGGCGAACCTTTTTTATAGCCTTCAATGTCGCCTCCCCACAGTTCGGGATGGCGTGAAAAGATGCCGGTAAGCTTGATGGCCATGGGGCTGTCAACAAAAACAGGCAGCTTAGGGATCCTATTCTGGGAGCGCAATACCTTCAGATAGTAGATTATCTCTTGAGTGCGTTCCAAGGCGAAGGCGGGGATTACTATGTTACCGCCGCGTTTAACCGTCTCATTTATCGTTCTGACCAGCCGTTCCTCAACTTCTTCCATCGGCGGATGGTCCCGATCTCCGTAAGTGGATTCCATGACCAGATAATCCGGATTAGAGGCTAGACCCGGGGGATTCTCAAGCGGGCGCTCAGGGCGGCCGATGTCACCTGAAAACCAGATGGAACGGTGCTGCCCATTTGACATAAATTCAAGAAAGACCATTGCTGATCCCATTACATGACCTGCGTCCGTCAACGATGCGGTAACCCCATCGAGTTGTACTTTTCGGCCTAATTCGACCGGTCTGAAAAGCCGCAGGCAGGCCTCGGCATCTTCCACGGTGTAAAGAGGCTCTTCGGGATAGGGGCCGCGGCGGCCTTCCCTGTGATGGCGGCGTTTTTTGGCGTCAGCGTCTTCTTCCTGGATACGGGCTGAGTCCAGGAGCATCACCTCCACCATTTCCAGGGTAGCATCTGTGGCATAGATGGGTCCTCGGAATCCGTCGTGAACTATTTTAGGCAACAAACCGCAGTGATCCAGGTGGGCATGAGTTAAGAAAATGGCATCAATCTTATCGGGCGTCAGAGGAGACGGATGCCAGTTGCGGGATAGAAACTCCCGTTCCTGGTAGAGTCCGCAATCGACCATGATTTGAATGTTGCTGTCTTCAAAAAGATAGCGGGAACCGGTGACGTTGCCAGCTGCGCCGAGGAAAGTAAGTTTAGGCATAATATAAGGTTAGCTGAAATTCACCGTTGAGACAAGTAAGTGGGGGGGTAATAACTTTGATTCCTATTAATTTTTTTCTCTGAAGATACTGTTGACTTCTTTTTATAAGAAGTATATACTGAGTGGTTGTTAATTATGCCTCTTTGTCATATTAGTCTTTCACGGTCTCTTTTTTCTTTGGCTTTAGTCCGCCATTTTCCTTAATCAATCGATAAATTTAAGGAGCAGACATGGTTTCAACTTTACCAGCTACCGGCGTATTGTCGGCGGCCGCCGCCCGCAAGTCCTATTCCAAAATCCCTGAAGTTATGGATGTACCCAACCTGATTGACCTTCAACTGGCTTCGTTCCGTTGGTTCATAGAGGACGGTCTGAAGGTACTTATTGAAGAAATTTCCCCGGTCAAGGATTTCAATGGCAACCGGATGGAACTGGAATTCATCGGTTATGAATTCCGTGAACCCCGCTTATCGGAAGATGAGTGCCAGCATCGTGACAAGGATTATTCTATTCCCCTTTACGTCAAGGCCCGTCTGATCATTAAGGCCACCGGGGAGATAAAAGAGCCCTTTGAGATATTCTTCGGCGATATGCCGCTGATGACAGCCAATGGCACTTTTATTACCAGCGGCACAGAACGGGTGGTCGTAAGTCAGCTGTTGCGTTCTCCGGGTGTCTATTTTACTGTTCAGGAAGATGTGGCCACCGGTCGGCCGTTGTGTCATACCAGCCTCATTCCCAGCCGCGGTGCCTGGCTGGAGTTTGAAACCTCCAACCGGGATGTTATCTCGGTCAAGATTGATGGTCGGCGCAAGATACCGGTCACCAGTTTTTTACGCGCCATCGGATACGGTACGGATCAGGAACTGGTTAATTTATTCTCCGATGTCGACAACTCGATGGAACATCTGTATATCCAGTCGTCCATCGACAAAGACCCGTTGATCCGTGATACTGCCGGTGCCCTGATTGACATCTATGGTCGGTTGCGTCCCGGCGATCCAGCCAATATTGAGAATGCCACCAAACTGGTCAACGATATGTTCTTTAGCCCGGATCATTATGATCTGGGTGCGGTAGGACGCTACAAGGTCAACCGGCGTTTGAACTTGGAAGGCCGTGTTAGTGAAGAGAACCGGGCTTTGACCCGGGACGACATTGTGGCCATCATCAAACAGATCATCAAGATTAATAACAGCATAGATCACGCTGACGATATTGACCACCTTGGCAACCGTCGTATCCGGACTGTGGGCGAACTGATTCAGAACCAGTTCCGCATCGGTCTGCTCCGGTTGGAACGGGTGGCGCGGGAACGCATGAGTATCGTCGCCCTGGATCAGGTAACGCCCGGCGGCCTGATCAACATCAGGCCGGTGGTTGCCGCGGTTCGTGAGTTCTTCGGCGGTTCGCAGTTGTCTCAGTTCATGGATCAGACCAATCCTCTGGCAGAACTGACAATGAAGCGTCGTCTGTCGGCAATGGGTCCCGGTGGTCTTTCGCGTGAACGCGCCGGCTTTGATGTCCGTGACGTGCACTATTCCCACTACGGACGGATTTGTCCTATTGAAACACCAGAAGGCCCTAACATCGGTCTTATCGGTTCGCTGGCGGCTTATGGCCGGGTCAATCGTTACGGCTTTATTGAGACACCTTATCGGCGTATTCTGCGTGAACTGCCTAACCACGACTCCCGTCTGGTGGGTATGGCGCTGAGTGAGGCATTGACCGATAACGGTAAAACCATTCTGGCGGCAGGCGCAGTCGTTGACGACAAATCTTTCAAGATAATCTCTAAACTGTCAGATCGGCCGGTTCAGATTGAACCCTTCGTTTCGGATGAGATACACTACCTTTCTGCCGACGAAGAAGACAAATATGTCATCGCCCAGGCGCATGCCCGGTTGGATGCCCGTGGCCGTTTCATAGATGACCGCATCGAATCCCGATTTGGCGAAAATTATCTTTACGAACCTCCGGTTAAACTTGATTTCATGGACGTCTCACCCAAGCAGATCTTTAGCGTGGCGGCGTCCTTGATTCCCTTCCTTGAGCATGATGATGCCAACCGTGCTCTGATGGGCGCCAATATGCAACGCCAGGCAGTACCCCTGCTTCGTCCTGAGGCGCCTTTGGTGGCTACCGGCATGGAGATGGAAGCGGTTCGTTATAGCGGACACGTCATCTTCGCCAGCAACTCAGGAACGGTGAAATCGGTAACCAGCGATAAGATTGTAATCATGATTGACGGTGGCCTGGAGGATACGTACAAGCTTACCAAGTATAAGCGAACTAACCAGGGAACCTGTATCAACCAACGCCCGATGGTCAGTGTCGGCGATACGGTCAAAGCCGGTCAGGTGCTGGCTGATTCATCAGCCACTGAGAATGGTGAGCTGGCACTGGGCCAAAACCTTGTCTGCGCCTTTATGAGCTGGCATGGTTACAACTATGAAGATGCTATTATTCTTAACGAACGTTTGATTAAAGATGACCGCCTGACTTCGCTTCATATCAGTAAACATGAGATTGAGGCGCGGGATACCAAGCTGGGAGTCGAAGAGATCACTCGCGATATCCCTAACGTCGGCGAAGAATCCCTGCGTGAACTGGATGAAGAAGGTATCATCCGTGTCGGCGCTGAGGTCGGTCCGGACGATATCCTGGTCGGTAAGATCACCCCCAAGGGTGAGACTGAACTCTCGGCCGAGGAAAAATTGCTCCGCGCCATCTTCGGTGAAAAAGCGCGGGAAGTCAAAGACACTTCTCTTCGTATGCCTCACGGAGAGTGGGGTAAGGTCATCGCTGTAAAAGTATTCTCCCGTGATACCGGTGACGATCTTCCGGCCCGCGTCAATAAATGGGTGCAGGTATGGGTCGCCCAAAAACGCAAGATATCGGTCGGTGACAAACTGGCCGGACGCCACGGCAACAAGGGTATCGTTTCTATCATCGCTCCTTCTGAGGACATGCCGTTCCTGCCTGACGGAACGCCGGTAGACGTTATCTTGAATCCCATCGGCGTCCCTTCCCGCATGAATCTGGGGCAGATTCTGGAACTCCATCTCGGCTGGGCCGGTCATTTGCTGGGATTCCGGGTGCGTACTCCGGTCTTTGACGGGGCCACTGATGTAGCTATTGAGGATGATCTGGCGAGGGCCACTATAGCCCAGATGGCCGGACTTATCAGTCTTGATTACCAGGAAAGGAATGCAACAACTATCGCCGCTGCCGCTGTGGCATGGCTTAATGCCCGCGGTTTTGACGGTGATAAGGCTTTTGATGACAATTACGCAGGTTTCGCCCGTGAAACCTGTCTGCGGCTGTGGCTGGAAGAGCAGGGCGTTGAGGATGTCCGGAATATCCCGGAAACAGAACTTTATAACCGCACCTTTAAGCTGGCACGTGAACGAAACATACCGTTGCCGATTGACGGCAAGATGGAACTGCGTGACGGCAAGACCGGTGAGCTTTTTGATCAGCCGATTACCGTCGGTAACATGTATATACTGAAGCTCATCCATCTGGTGGAGGATAAGGTTCACGCCCGCGCTACCGGCCCTTACTCCCTCATCAGCCAGCAACCGTTGGGCGGCAAGGCCCAATTCGGCGGTCAGCGCTTCGGTGAGATGGAAGTCTGGACGCTGGAGGCCTATGGTGCGGCTTATAACCTGCAGGAAATGCTGACCATAAAAAGCGATGATGTTACCGGTCGAGCCAAAGCCTATGAGTCTATCGTTAAAGGCGAGGATGTTTCTCAGCCTGGCGTTCCTGAATCATTCAAAGTACTGGTCAAAGAACTGCAGAGTCTGGGTCTTTCGGTAGAAGTCATCAATGAAGACGAGCGGCTGCTGCCGGCGGAACACCTCAAGGAAATCCAGCCTGACGAGGAACAATCTGAACTCGCTCTGGCTGGTGAACTTTCTGCCAGGTTGCTTGAAGTGAACGATAACGATGAAGAGGACACTGAGAACGAAGATGAATGAAGTCATTGATTTTGATGCCATCCGGATCTCACTGGCTTCACCGGATCAGATAAAAAGCTGGTCTTATGGTGAAGTCACCAAACCCGAAACTATAAACTACCGCACTCTTAAACCAGAGCGCGACGGCCTTTTTTGTGAGCGCATTTTCGGCCCCACCAAGGATTTTGAGTGCTCCTGCGGTAAATACAAGCGCATCTGCTACAAGGGTATCATCTGTGATAAGTGCGGCGTGGAAGTGGCCCGGGCCAAGGTCCGCCGCGAGCGCATGGGGCACATTGACCTGGCCTGCCCGGTAGGCCATATCTGGTTCACCCGCGGCATTCCCAGCCGCATCGGCCTGCTACTGGATCTGTCTACCCGCAGCCTGGAGCGTATTATCTATTTCTCGCATTTTGTCATCACCACCGTTAATGAAGCTGCCCGGCAGCAGGCGGTTGATGCGCTGGAGCAGGGCCGCCGTCAGGAAATGGATGACCGTGAAACCGATTTAAACACACAGGTGGCTGAACTGGAGGCGGACGGCGCCGACATTGAAAAGGTAAATATGCTCCGACGGGATTTTGAGACCGGGAGTGCTGAAAGTGAAGAACAGACTGCCAGCCTTGTTGACCAGTTGCGTGAACTGCGCAAGGGCAATCTGCTCAATGAAAGCCAGTTCTATGACCTTAAAACCCGCTATCCAGAGGTATTCGACGGCAAGATGGGCGCTGAGGCCATTCTGGATCTGTTGCGCTCAATTGACCTGGGTGAGATGCGCAACCGGCTGGTGCAGGAATCCCGCTCCACTTCCGGGCAACGCCGAAAGAAGGCCAGCAAGCAGCTTCAGCTGGTTGAAGCCTTCCGCCGCAGTGGCAACAAGCCGGAGTGGATGGTGCTTACCGTTCTTCCGGTACTGCCGCCTGACCTCCGTCCCATGGTGCAGCTTGATGGCGGGCGCTTCGCCACCTCTGATCTGAATGATCTCTACCGCCGTGTCATCAACCGCAATAATCGGTTGCAGCATCTTTTGGAGATTGGTGCGCCGGATATCATTATCCGTAATGAAAAACGCATGCTTCAGGAAGCGGTAGATTCACTCATTGACAATGGCCGCCGCGGCCGTAGCGTGGCTGTTTCCGGCGATCATAAAGCCAAGTCTATTTCTGATCTGTTGCGGGGCAAGCAGGGGCGGTTCCGCCAGAATCTGCTGGGCAAGCGGGTAGATTATTCCGGCCGTTCCGTCATTGTTGTCGGTCCGGAGCTTAAATTACACCAATGCGGCCTGCCGCGGCGCATGGCGCTGGAACTCTTTAAACCTTTCGTCATGCACCGTCTGGTCACCGACGGGCTGGCGCCCAACATTAAAAGCGCCCGCCGGCTGGTGGAGCGCGCCCGGCCTGAGGTCTATGACATCCTGGAAGATGTGGTAAAAGACCGTCCGGTGCTGCTCAACCGCGCCCCGACGCTGCATCGCCTTTCCATCCAGGCCTTTGAGCCGGTGCTGATTGATGGTTCGGCTATCCGCATCCATCCGCTGGTCTGTTCCGCCTTTAACGCGGACTTTGATGGTGACCAGATGGCCGTCCACCTGCCGCTGTCCCGCGCCGCCGTCAAGGAAGCCCGGGAAGCGATGCTGTCCATTCATAATATGTTATTGCCCTCTTCCGGCGATCCGGTGGTCACCCCCAGCCTGGACATGGTCTTTGGCTGCTACTACCTGACCACGGTACGCGCCGGGCTTAAAGGTGAGGGTAAGCGCTTTGGTAACTATGAAGAGGCCAAGCGTTACTTTGACCTGGATCTGATTGATCTCCGGGCTGAGATTGAAGTGCGTACTCCGGAAGGTGAAAAGATTAAGACCAGCGTCGGCCGCATCATCTTCAATGAAGCGCTGCCGGATGTGATGCCTTTCTTCAATAAGGCGGTGGATAAATCCACCATCCGCAGGCTGATTGGCGAATGCAAACGGTTGGTCAGTGATGAGGTCATGGCTGAGTCGCTGGATCACATCAAAGAACTCGGCTTCCGTTTCGCAACCCGTTCCGGTATCACTATTGCCATGACTGATATTGCTGTGCCTGCCGCCAAGCCGGCTATCATCGCCGCCGCCGAGGCCGACACCACCGTCATTGAGCAGCAATATAGTCAGGGTCTGATCACCGATGATGAGCGTTACTCCGGCGTCATTGAGGTTTGGATGCGTACCACCGACCGCATCGGTGAAGCTATTTCCAAATCCTTGGACACCACCGGCAACGTTTACATGATGGCCAACTCCGGCGCAAAGGGTAATATCTCTCAGATCCGCCAGATGGCCGGTATGCGTGGCTTGATGACTAACCCTTCAGGTAAGATCATTGACTTCCCGATCAAGTCCAGCCTGCGTGAAGGCCTGTCGACAATTGAATATTTTATTTCCACCCACGGCGCCCGCAAGGGTCTGGCCGATACGGCGCTGCGTACCTCCGGTTCCGGTTATCTGACCCGTCGTCTCATCGATGTGACTCAGGACCTTATCGTCTATGAAGAGGACTGCGGCACCATGGACGGGTTATGGATTGAAGAACCCAAGGAGAAGGGTATCCTGCCGCCTCTGTCGGAGCGTATCTCTGGACGTCTGGCTGCCATGCCGGTGGCCAACCCGCAAACCGGAGAGATCATGCTTGACCGCGACGGCGAGATTGACGATATAAAAGCCAGGGAGATAACCGCCGCTGGCGTTACCGGTGTTTATGTCCGCTCCCCCATGACCTGCGGCTCGCGCCGCGGCATCTGTCAGAAGTGTTACTGGCGTGACCTTGGCCGCGGTAAGTCAGTTGAAACCTACACTGCGGTCGGCATCCTGGCTGCCCAGAGTATCGGTGAACCCGGCACTCAGTTGACGCTGCGCACCTTCCACACCGGCGGTGTGGTCGGCACAGACATCACTACTGGTTTGCCGCGTGTAGAAGAACTCTTTGAAGCCCGGCCGCCCAAGGCCCAGGCTATCATCTCTGAGATAGATGGCGTCGCTGAGATCAAAGAAAGCGATGCAGGCCGTAGCGTGCGCATTCTGGCGCGGGAAACCTATCAGGACGAATATGACCTGCCGGATGGCTGGCACCTGGAAGTGAACGAAGGCCAGCCGGTGGACATGGGCTCTGTTTTGGCCACTGCCCCTGAAACGGGCAAAGAATCCGCTCACCTCACCCATGGTGAAGGTGTGCTGGTGGCCAGAGTCGGCGGGCGTGTCAGTGTTGAAGGCCAGCACCTGGTCATCAAATACGAGGACCTTGATGAGCGTGAGTATGCGGTACCCGCAGCCACCCACATCCAGGTACGCGACGGTGATGAGGTAAAGGCCGGTCAGAAACTGACCGACGGCTCCATCAACCCGCAGGACATCCTGTCTGTCCTGGGTCGTGAGGCCGTTCAACGCTACCTGGTGGAGGAAGTTCAGAAAGTGTACTTCTCCCAGGGTGTTCATATCAATGACAAACATATTGAAGTAATTGTGCGCCAGATGATGAATCGGGTGCGTATCGATACCTCAGGCGATACCGATCTGGTGCCCGGCGAACTGGTAGATAAGTTCCGCTATGAAGAGATCAATGCCCAGATACTGGCCGAAGGCGGCGAACCCGCCACGGCGCATACCGTCCTCCTGGGTATCACCCGCGCCAGCCTGTCTACTGAAAGCTGGCTGGCCGCTGCCTCCTTCCAGGAGACGACCCGTGTCCTCACTGACGCCGCCATTCACGGCAAGAAGGACAAACTGGCCGGGCTCAAGGAGAATGTCATCATCGGCAAGCTGATACCGGCACAGTGCCAATCCTGCCGTGATGCCACCAGTGAGAGAGCCGCTGAGTTGGAAGCTTCCAAAGTTGTTCATCTGGAACAGTTGGAACAACCGGTTCTTTAGATCGGACCATACCGAATCTTAAGAGGGAGGCCGCACGCGGCCTCCCTCTTTTGCTAAAATAGGTTGTATAACCCATCCATTGAACCTTGAAAGCGGCCCGTTACAGCTTCTGGTTGTCCCAAACCCCTTTTGAACAGGAACAATGTCTTGCCCGTGTCTTTGGATGAGGCTATAATGAATAAGATTACTGGACGGAGGTAGAAAGCCAATGTGTTGTCCTCTTATCATCCTGATGCTATTCGGCCCCCGCGCCGCTATTCTCATCTGGTGGCTGGCGGATCAAGTCCGTTGGGATAACGCATTCGACACCTTTCTTATCCCCCTCATCGGCTTCTTTTTCCTGCCTTGGACCACCCTGGCTTACGTACTGGTTTTCCCCGGCGGGGTTGAAGGCTTTGATTTTGTGTGGCTGATTATCGCCGTTCTGGCAGACTTCGGCGCATGGGGCGGTGGCTACCGCAACCGGGAGAGGATCCGGCGCTGACCCGGTTGGCCTGATTTTTGATGATTTGCCAGCTGATGACGGAAGGGGATTGATATGAGTGATAAAAGCAATACCGCGGGCGGGTTCGGAGTTGGGTTGTTGATCGGCTCGGTTATAGGCGTCAGTGCGGCGCTGCTCTTTGCCCCGTACCGTGGCAAGAGAACCAGGCAGTTGCTTAGAGAGAAAGTTGATGAAATTTGGGATCAGGGTATTGAGCACGTTGAAGAAGCTCATGAGCAGATCAACGAGATAGCGGACAAGGCTAAAAAACGTATCGAGGAAGTCATCAACACCGCCATAAAAGAAGGCTTGTCTGAAAATAACCTCGGCAACTAGCTATCTTCGTGCGGTCTGGGCAGGGTTACGGTTCATATTTTCGGTCACGTTTGCTTTTTATAGCGTCAATGCGGCTTTTATTGAGAGAAGTCCAGCCCAGCACGCCGATGGCTGTCATGATCGCCTCTTTTTCCTCGGTGTCCAGCGCATATTTATCCAGCAGCCGTATTAAAACATCGGCTGCTTTTTTATGTTCCATACATCAATAGTCTCCCTCCGGTTATCTCTGCCGCTTCCGCTAATATTTTGTATAATTATACAATGTCCTCGATAATTACCCCTGTTCGTCTCCTGGGACTGTCACACCCCGAGCTTGTTCAATTTGTGAAAAGCCTCGGCGAAAGCGCCTCCGCCGCTGACCGGCTTTTCAGATACATCCATCGCGATGCCGCCGCCTCATTTAATGAGATGGAAGATTTTTCTTCATCATTCAGGAGCAAATTGGGTGAAGTAGCCGTTTTGGACATTCTCCAACCCGTCGCCGAGACTGTTTCGGCGGATTCCCAGACTCGGAAAACCCTTTTTCGTCTGGAAGACGGCAAGACTATAGAGTCCGCGCTGATGCTCTTCCGCAACTCTGCAACTGGCCGGGAGCGCCGCACCGTGTGTGTTTCCACCCAGGTCGGTTGCGCCCTCGGTTGTCCTTACTGCGCCACTGGCCAGCAGGGCTTTGAACGTAACCTGTCTGCGGCGGAGATTATCGGCCAGGTCTTGTATTTCGCTCGGACATTCGGCACCATGACGCTGGAACAGGAAGTCGGAAATAACAGAAACCGGGTAACTCACGTCGTTTTCATGGGCATGGGTGAGCCTTTAGCTAATTATGACAACGTTGTCAGGGCTATCGCCATCCTTAACTCGCAGAAGGGGATGGGGTTGGGTTTTCACCAGGTGACGCTTTCGACCGCGGGTTTAGTACCTCAGATAGCTCGACTTGCAGACGAGAAATTCCAGTTTCAGCTGGCTGTTTCTCTCCACGCCGCCGCTGATGAACTCCGCATCAGTCTGGTTCCGGTAAACCAAAAATATCCGCTGGACCAATTGATTCCCGCTTGTCGGGAATACGCTGTCAGAAGCGGCCGGAAAGTGTTCATTGAATATGCCCTTTTTGAAGGTGTGAATGATTCAGTGGGTCAGGCGGATGCCCTTATAAAATTATTGGAAGGTCTTTCTTGTTCTATCAATCTGATCGTCGGTAATCCCACCTGCTCGGATGGTTTTCAACCGTCATCAAGGGAGAAAGCGCTGGCTTTTCAGAAAAAGCTGATTGCAGGCGGCATAAGAACGATGCTGCGGGTGTCGCGCGGTTCCGATATCGAGGCCGGTTGTGGGCAGTTACGGAGCCGCTGGCTCGGGACCTGAACATCATTGTTGAACCAGAGTTTAAAACCAGGAGGGCATGAAAAGGACATCATCAGCACACTAAAGGCTCATCTGTTGAACTTTTCAAGCGTGCCGGAGATGGGCTTATAATTTCTTTCGGTGAGAAGCCAAGTCAGTTAGATTTGAACACCTTGATCAAACCAATTATTAACAGGATGGCGCCGATTACTAGTCCACAGATTCCGGCTATTTGGAGTGTTGCGGCATCATCCTTGCTCATATCTGAGAAAAACCACCCGAACCCGAATGCTGCGTCACCATCTGAAATAATCTCGTTTGCCCGTTGAAACGCTGCAAAACCGACCACGCCGATAATGCCGCCCAGTATTGCCAGTAAAGTCCCGCCACCTGTCTTCATCTGATACCTCTTCTTTCACTCTTCCGGCTCTAGTACTTCCATTCTACCACACGGAATATCGGTCTCCTACAACAAAAGAGCCAGCCGAAACAGGCTTTCATTCCATCTCCTGCCTGTTTAAATAAGCCCATCATCTTCCGCCTGATGATATCTGCGCCTGATCTCTTCAATATCAAGCTGCGGTTCGGGATATTTCATCCCCAGTGCTTTGAAAGTCTCCAGCACAATTTCACTCACCGCCAGGTTCCGGAACCATTTGTGATCTGACGGGATGATATACCAAGGCGCGCGGGCGGTGCTGGTTTTGCTGAGGGCGTCTTCATAGGCCTGTTGGTATTCCTTCCAATAGGCTCTTTCGGTATAATCCGCCTCGCTTATTTTCCATTGCCGTGTCGGGTCATCGAGCCGCTGCCGGTAGCGTTTGAGCTGTTCGTCAGGGCTGATGTGCAGGAAGAATTTTAAAATATGCGTGTTGTTGGCGGTCAGGTTTTTCTCGAAGCCGTTGATCAGCGCGTAGCGGCCTTGCCAGATTTCTTTGGGCACGCTTTTGTGGACTCTTACTACCAGGACGTCTTCGTAATGGGAACGGTTGAAGATCACTACCTCGCCTCTGGCAGGGACTTGTTTTTCGATGCGCCACAGGAAATCATGGGCGGCTTCCTCCAGGCTGGGGACTTTGAAACCGCAGACTCTGGTACCCAGGAGGTTCATGGTTCCCAGGACATGCTTGATTGTTCCGTCTTTGCCTGCCGCGTCCATGCCTTGCAAACATATGAGCACTGACCTTTTGTCTTCGGCGTACAGGCGGTATTGCATGTCGCGCAGGTCCTTGGTGTATTCCTTGACCTTATCTTCGGCAAATTCCTTATCATCAGTAGTAAAGTCAGAGTCAACGTCGCTCAGCTTTACAGTGCTGCCTGGTTTGACTCTGAACATCTGGCTGTATTTCATTTCAATCGTCCCCGTTTTTATCAGTCTCTTTAAATATATTGACACAACTTACTGCTTTTGCCTAAATTTGCAGTTTATAAGTGCCTGTTTTTTGATCGCTGACTGACAGGGGTCGGTTTGTTCCCTTAGGATCGTCGGCACTATATCTTATGAAGATGTTTTGTCCGTCTCTGAGGGATGACGCGCTGCTTGGATGTCCCACTGGGGATTTCGATAGTTCTGATCTATTGACGGGTTGCACTGTCTTAGGGGAACGACGTTCCCATATCGGTTGCATCCAACGTCGGGTTTTTACCAGTGTCCAGCTTTAGTCCAAAATATCTAGCTCTTTCTCTGAAATTTTCCTGAGTCTCGTCTTCCCAGGGGATGTATTCCAGAGCAGCCGGACTGCGAAAAGCGTACAGCAATAGGTCAATCACTTCCCTGGAAGAATTAGCAATCTTCATGACGGTGTCTTTCCGTGCGGCGAAAACCTGTCCCGTTATTAATGTCGGCACGTTGGGATAATAGATGTTTATTATCGGGAAGAGCGCTTTCTGGTTGCTCAATTTAACCTTTTCTTCAGAGAGGATCCAACCGTAGGACAGACAGGTGGGTGAATAAAGAAACAGACAGGGCTGCATATGAGACAACCTGCCTATCGTCATTATTTCTCCCTGGCCGAAGAACAGGCCGATAAACGGGATCTTGGAAAGAACTATTCCCAGGCTGGTCTGTTTCAATATCACTCCGGTGATATATACGATCAGCAGACAAAGAATAGCCCCAATACCAAAGAACAAGAATCTGTCCGGCACCACGATTCCTAAAAGCGCTCTGCCGATCTTTTCAGCACCGCCGAAAAGGAACAGAAAGACGTACAAAACCAAGCCCAGAGGTATCCAGAACACGATGCCGTAGAGGATAAAGGTACTATGGCTGTTTTTGACCACTTTCTTCGATAACCTTTTTCTCTCCATAATATTTCCTTCACCTCTTACAAAACCGCAGTGGGAGCCCCGTCGCTGACGACAGCTCCCACTCAACGGCCTTGAGTATTTTTAGCAATATGTGTAGATGTGTTAGACGGTCTTGTCGTCGATCAGTGCCACAGGAGCGTTCTCTCTGACGGACTCAATCCCGTTCAGCGCTCCGGCTTTGGCAGTATAACCTTCGGAAACGGCGATAATCTCTCCGTTTGTAGCAATTAGCTTAAAGCGGAATTCACCGGCCACATCTTTGTTTATCTCAAACTTAGAATCCACCTTGCGTCGGCTCCGCTTGGTATTTACTGTATGGACAATACCCAGGTATGCCTGGTAACCGTGGCGGGTATAATAGCGGTCAATATCGGCCAGGTCGTCTTCTTTCTGCCATTTCTCAATTTCCTGCAACCATCCGTCTTTGTTCATACCGGGTGCGTTCTTAAGGACTTCTTCCGGCATATCCAGGATGAACTTATGAGTTTCCGGGTGCCACTTCAAGGCGTCCCATGGTAGGGCAAACCACTTATCGTCAAAGCCAAGGGTGCCGCCAAAGGCCACCAGCACAAACGCTATCAAACCTTCATGCATATCCACGACGAAGGTTTGCACTTGGCCCATATCCTCGCCTTTTTTGTTGATTACATCATATTCCTTTAACCTAATTGTAGGGACAAACCTTGCTTGTTTAGCCATTGAATATTTCTCCTCTATTAACATTGATTTTCCGGGCAATTGTGAGCGGTACTAAACCCTTCCGATTCTCTTTACCAGCCAAACAATTATCAGTATCACCGCCAGAACTAGGGCAATATTAACCAATGCGCCTAGGCTGAAGGCAAACAGTCCCAGCGCCCACAAGACCACAAGAATTATAGCTATCAGTAGTAACATCAAAACCTCCTTTCTTTCAGCAACTCAACTACCGTTTGAATTCAGTCGATTTTGGAATTTCGTTCACTGATCACTGGCGCAGCTGAAATTGCCCCAATAATAATCAAGATGATCAAAATAAAATCTATCATAGTTACAACCTTCGGGTTTTATTCTGTCAGTCAATCAATACAACAAAGCCTGAATTAACCAGACCGCCAGTATTATCACAGCTAGGATAAGCAGTATGTGGATCAATCCCTGATTGGAAAAACCCCTCCCCCAATTTCCGCGCCAACCCATGAGCCACAGGATGACCAGGATAACAACGATTATTAGTAAGACATTCATTTGACTCCCTTTCCGTAGCAAGCGCGCGCGGAAAATTTTAAATCCGCCGTCTGAACCTGATTTGATTACACTAATGTACGGAGGAACTACCCTAATACAAAGTATAGCCGCACTCAACTACTCTTTCATATTAGTAAAAGTACCTGTTTATTGATGCATCAATTACTTAGTTGTCACCAAATGCGGTGGAGTTCAGTGTTGCATTTGCACTGTATGTGAGACTCTTCGTTAAGAGCAAAAAGTTGCCATGAAGACGCCCCCAATGGCTGATCTCTGGTGGTATCAGGACCATGGCGTGAGTGTCGCGAGATTCGGATATCCGTAACTATTGATACCATTGCACAATCCTTGGGATATGTGCAGTTTAGAGGGAAACTCAATGCCGTTTCAAAAAAGTTGTGATAAGACAATCTGTTTTTTGTTATCTTCTTCATACTCTACATAAGCCCGATTGGATCGAGACCAAGTTGATACTCAGAAATGTTTAACCTCTGTCTCAACTCGCGCTGACGATGTAATTCGCATTATGAAATCAGTTTTGGCATTTGTGTAGCCATCCCGGTCATGCTCGTACTTCTTCTGCAGGTCCAGTTTCAATTTGCCGTAATTCTCAGCGGCATCTGGGTGAGCCAGAAGATAATCTCTGAAATGCAGTTCATCCCAATCGCCCTTGAACCGTACATGGACATGAAAAGCCTGTCCCTTGAAACCATCCGGGGTGTAGCCTTTCAGGAACATCATGTGAGGCGCCGGATTCTTCGGTTGTTCTTTATACAGGTACCCGCATGATTCCATGTTTGATATCAACCTTTGGGTGTCGGCATTATCTTCGATCTCGGCCAGGATATCGATCGTCGGTTTGGCGATCAAACCGGTCACAGCCGTGCTGCCGATGTGGTTTATCCTGATGATATTTCGCTTACCGATATACTGCTCCAACAGGGTCTTTTCCTTTTGGTAGCTGTCTTGCCATTCAGGCTTATGCTCACTCAGAATGATAGGGAACAACCGCCAGAGTTCCTCGTTTGTCATTTCGTTCAGATTCCTATTCATCGGCGGACTACTTTCCATTCCTTCCTATCCCGTTGCGTATTCCTAAGGTACCACCAATACGCTGGGTTAAATTAAGCACACCGACGTTAAAATAAAACTAGTTCAATTGACTCTATTTCTGCAGGCGAATCGTACGTCCAAAAAACAGACATCGGGATGTCTGCCAGAGATGCGTATGAGTGGCTAATTCTATTCTCGTTCTCGGTCAAGAATCGCTATTAAACCAATCGTTTAAGTATTGGATCTAAGTGCTGAGCATGCCCCACTTTTATTCCTTGAGTTTTTGTGCTTTTGCAAGTAAATAGATAAAACCTCCAAGACACAGCATAAAGCCGCCAAGACACAGCAAAAAAATTCCTATTCCAATAGGTGTACCCCATCCAAGTATCAGCACATTGTCCATATTTACTCCTTGTTGCTGAATGTTGTCTTCTTCATGTTACCACATTAAATCTAAAGCGACTTGTAATTACTCCAGGGGTTGGTCTGGATGTCTGCCGTTTCATACTTCGTTTCAACGGTTTAGCTAGTCATAGATATTGGGCCAACAAACATTGAGGTGTATTCCTTGTGCGTATTGCTATTCATAGGATACAGAAACAATGAAGATCAAATTCGAGTAGGGTTGCTTGTGGGGGAACGTAATGATGAAGTACAATCCGGTTCAGGTTCAAACCCCAAAGGAGTGTGCTTAATGGTTGAAGAATCTGACTTGACTGCATATTGTGGTTTGTACTGTGGTGATTGTGTACGCTACAAAAACAAGGCTAGTGATTTGGCCCAAAAACTAGTAGCCGAATTACAAAATTCAGACTGGAATAAGTGGGCGGAAGTTACAAAGGATCCAGTATTTTGTAATTACAATAAGTTTTTGGAAGTATTGAACGCAATAGCCGCACGACAATGCGAAAAACCATGTCGAACAGGCGGAGGATGCTCAACCTTCAAATGTGAAATTATTGAGTGCTGTAATAAGAATAATTTTGAAGGGTGTTGGCAATGCCAAGAATTCGAAACTTGTATCAAGTTTGAATTCTTGAGACCTGGTTGCGGTGAAACACCAAGAAACAATATTAGGAAAATTAAAAACCTCGGCTTAAACAATTGGGTTGAACACCGACATAAATTCTATGTCTGGCAATAGAATTTAACTACGTGCGGACATTGGGATCGTTGCCCTTCCATGCTTACGTTTCAATTTCACAACTCGGTTAAGAGAATCTCAGTTTATTCTATTGGAGTAAATAAATTTAGCTTATTCATTAAATACTCTGTATTTAGTTAGTCAGTATTTTTTTGTAAGCCTTTTTACAAGTCCAGGGCCTGTTTTCTCGTCATTTGTATCTTCATTAATTTTGTTACATCGCAACTGGTCGTATGTGTTTAAATTTGGGTGAAAAGAACAACCCTTTACATTTCTTACAATAGAAACGAGCGAAAGGGTGGAATCCCTTTCTCAGGTTTCTTTCGAAAACCGCTGATCCACAATGAGGGCAGCCTTTAATTTTACGTTCAATAAGTTCTCTCGTTCGAATATGGCCAACCCTTGTGTTTTTGTTTATTGTAATTGTCTTTCTGGACATTGATATGCTCCATTGTTAGATAATTATTTTAGTGGTGAAATAAAGTTCAACTTTGAATACGGGGTATTATGTCGGATGAACCCAGTCACGAACGCTGGATTAGACGATGAAATTCGTCAAGGTCGATTTCACCTCTAGCAAGTCTTTTCTGTATGATCTCTGAAGGCTTATCTTTTTTCGCTTCTTCAATGAAGATTGTTTTTGCTTCAATAGTTTCCCTCTCCTTAAAAGCTGTTTTTGCTTCCAGGAGTCTTGAAGCGCAAAGTTCGTTGTCCTGGCAGAAGAATTCAAATTTTGAAGGTTGAGAGTTCTGCCTAATAGAGAGATTCAATTTTTTATTCCATACTCCACTTGTTGTTATGCTTAAAACATCTCCAAGTGAACACTCAAAAACTAAATCTAGTCCTTTTGAAAACCAACCACCTGGACGCTTCCCAAATATGAACCTTTTATCCGTAATGAAAGCGTATCCTGGAAACGATTTCTTATCGCATATAAAAGTGCCCCTAAAGTTGGCAGTAATTTCCTCATGTTGAGATAATGCGCCTGACTCTGTGATGGCCTGATTGACTGCTTGGTTGTTTGTTGTTGGCAAGCTCATATTCTGGAGTCTCCCATGAATAAATTGAACTTAGTATATCACCCGGTTTTAATAGTTACTAGAACTATTCTCAAGTTTGTCATGCCCTTTGTACACATATCGGGTTGTCTGTTTTATGGACGCACGATTGACTTACCCAAACTGGGATATTTTCCCTAATTCCTAGATTAAGGAAACTCAATATCTCTCTTACTCGCTTGGCTGCCTCACAGCCTTAAATTTTGCCACGAAATCCTCCCCACCTCCCCTCCCCCTATGCTATAATCCCCTCAACCATGACTGAACGTATCATCTCCAGCAAGCCGGAAGGCGATGATTCCAAGCTGGACACCAACCTCCGGCCGCGGTCGCTCGATGATTTTATCGGCCAGGACAAGCTTAAGGACAACATGGCCGTAACCATGATGGCCGCCCGGGAGCGTAAAGAGGCGCTGGATCACGTCCTCCTCTACGGTCCGCCCGGCCTGGGCAAGACCACCCTGGCCTACATCATCGCTCATGGCATGGAGGTCAATATCCGCATCACCGCCGGCCCGGCCATCGAGCGCCCGGGCGACCTGGCCGCCATCCTCACCGGCCTCCAGCCCCACGATGTTCTTTTTATTGATGAGATCCACCGTCTCGGCCGCACTGTGGAGGAGATACTCTACCCGGCCATGGAGGATTTCGCTTTAGATATCGTTATCGGCAAGGGCCCCGGCGCCAAGAGTTTGCGTCTGAAACTGCCGCCATTCACCCTCATCGGCGCTACCACCCGCTATGCCATGCTGTCTTCGCCTCTGCGAGACCGCTTCGGTGCCGTTTACCGGTTGGATTTTTATACCGACGAGGACATAGAGGCCATTCTGCGCCGCTCCGCGGCCATCCTCGGCGTTCAGGCCGATAGCGCCGGTCTCAAAGAGATAGCCTGCCGTGCCCGCGGTACGCCCCGCGTTGCCAACCGGTTGCTCCGGCGAGTACGGGATTACGCCCAGGTCAGGGGTAACGGCATAATTGATCGTGAAATCGCCGTCGTTGCCTTGGGCCGCCTTGAGGTGGACGTTGTTGGCCTTGATAATATTGACCACCAGTTGCTCAAGGCCATCATTGAGAAATTCTCCGGTGGTCCGGTCGGCCTGGAGACACTGGCCGCCGCCATCTCCGAGGATTCTGACACCATCATGGACATCTACGAGCCCTACCTCATGCAGCTAGGTTTCCTGGAACGCACCCCTCGCGGCCGCGTCGCCACCCGTCGTGCCTATGAACACCTCGGCCTGCCTTTTCCCAAGTCCCGCATGCTCGCTGACGAACCCCCGCAAGCCACCCTTATTTAGACTCCACCCGAATCGTTCCCCAAAAAAGTTTGCCCTGCCTGTACCGAGTTAGCACTCGGGGAGTGAAGTCGAAGGGTCATCCACTTCCGCATCTCCATGATAAATATTTTGAAAAAACAGGCAAAAAGTTCCAAACGCCCATTGACAGCTATATCATACGTCTGTGCTATAATAGTGCTCCCCTGACCTCACAATCTGAATGATAAACGTGTGTGTGTTGATTCCCCGGTTTTCCGAAATTAGCCGACTTGGGAATATGGGGTTGTTTCCGTTGTTCTGAGTAAAAATTATAACTGGAAAAGATAACTGAAAGGCCGTCATCATAGCTAAACTGCTGGTTCACTGCTGCTGCGTCCATTGCTCCGCCTACACCCTGGTGTACTGGCGGCAGCAGGGTTTTGACGTTACCGCTTTCTGGTATAACCCCAATATCCATCCTTTCATGGAACATGAACAGCGACGGGAGGCCATGGAATCCTTCGCCCAACGCGAATCTATCCCTTTCATCGTTGCGCCGGGATACGACCTGGAAAAATATTTCCGGGCTGTCGCCGGACATGAAACTGACCGCTGCCCGGACTGCTACCGGCTTAGGCTTGATGCAACGGCCGCCTATGCCGCCAACGGCTTCGACGTCTTCACTTCAAGCCTCCTCATCAGCCATAGGCAGCAACATGACCGCATTATCGAGGCCGCCTGTGCCGCTGAAGCCTCATCCGGCGTGCGATTTGAATATGCCGACCTGCGTAAGCGTTACTCTGACAGCCGTTGTATGACCAAACCGCTGGAGCTTTACCGCCAGCAGTACTGCGGGTGCCTTTATAGTGAGTACGAGCGCTTCGGGCATGATTCGGAATTGTTGGCAGTCAACTCCGGAGCACAAACCACAAGAGATGACCTCACCGAAGATTGAGAGCCGAATTGTTGCTTTGAATCAAAACTTCAGGTGCCAAAAAACAGCTATTTGTGTCAAAACAATTCGCCGGTTCACCCTTTGCCCTTTTGGATTTGATATTTTTTACTTTTTTATGGTTCGGAACTTGTTGCTCAATATCCTGCCGACACAAATAAACTATTTTCCGTGTGCCGCTCCTGTGCTAAAATGGCAGGCACAGGAGTAATCATGCCATATATAATACGGCGGATGTGCCGCGACGATATTGCCCAGGTTACCGCTATTGACCGGGAGGCCTTTCCCACCATGTGGCCCCCGATGAATTATCAGCGTGAACTGGATAATCTGCTGGCTCACTATATTGTCGCCGTTGAGAACATTCCTGCTTCGCCGGATGAAGAAAGTATTCCCGAAAATACCGGGCTTCCGGGCAGGGTAAAAAAATGGCTGATGCCGGATCATAGCAGCAACCATAAAGGAAAGATCATCGGTTTTGCCGGTTTCTGGATCATGGCTTCTGAGGCACATATTATCAGTCTGGCGGTAAAAAGTGAGCGCCGGCGGCAGGGTTTAGGTCAACTCCTGCTTCTGGCTCTTATGGATGAGGCCATAAAACAGCAATCCGAATGCATTACCCTTGAGGTTCGAGTATCCAACTATGAGGCGCAGCGGCTGTACCTCAAATACGGCTTTGTTGGTAAGGGCGTGAGGCGGGCGTATTACACCGACAACCGCGAGGATGCCTTGATCATGACCCTGGACGATGCCACGTCTCCAGAGTGCTGCGCCAAAATCGCTGCGGCTCGGCAGGCGCTTGAGCTTGAAGCTAAAGAGGTCTGATTCCGGATTCGGCCGCCAGCTTGCCCCCGCTGGCCCAATTATATTTGGGGACGTCTTTGAAGATGATAGTCACCTTCTCAGGAGCGGTGCCGATCTTTTCAAATTCTGCGGTGATACCTGCGGCAAGCTGTTTTTTTTGGGCAATGGTGCGTCCTTCATGCATTTCCACAATAACTACCGGCATAACTAAAGCTCCTTGATGATTTTATTACGCAGAACAGCAGTGATTACGCCTCAAATGGCCCGCATCAGGCAGATGGGCTTCGTCTCTAGACTTTTTCATGGGGACTCTCGTGGATTATTTGCCGCCGCGGGCGCGGCGCCGGATTTCCATCTCCTGCTCAAATTTGCCGAATTCTTCTTCGGTCATCAGTTCGCAGCTCTCAAGGCTGTTCTTCTCCAGATGGATCTTCATGGCGGCGCGGCATTTCCAGCACCGGTACGGGCCGATGTAGCGCTCGTCGCTGATGGAAAATCCGCCGCTAGTGTTGCACTTGGGGCATGTAATATTGACCAGCATGCTTTGGCTCCTTTTGCCGGTTTGATTGACCTCTAAATGTTAGCAGTTTGAGGCACGTTGAACAAATCGACTTAGCTTGGCTTTTTAAGCAGCAGACAGATATTTCGGGAAAAATATTTAAAAGGAAAGTTGTAGCGGGACTCCGGCCTGCAATAGATGATGTCGAACCCGGCGGATTTGGCCAGCCGTTGGATCTCACCGTAGGTGAAGAGATGATAATAGCGCAAGATGGTGTCGGCGCCCTGGCGCCAGGGTATTTGTGTGTCGCGTCTGGTGAAAAAGAAACGCGGTTGGGTGGCATTCCAAACGGTCACAAAAGCTTCGCCGCCTGGTTTGAGCACTCTTCGTATTTCGGCGAGGGCTTTGAGTTGTCCTGACCTGGTTTTGACGTGATGCAAACTGGCCACCACGATGGCGTTGTCAAAACATTCGTCCGGGTAGGGGATGGAGCGCATGTCTGCCTGTTTGAGTTCCGCTTTGAAAGTGTGCTTCCTGGCGAATTTCTCCCCGAATTTCAACATCTCCGAAGAGATATCAATACCGTAAAGGTCGAACGTATTTTCAAACGGCAGGAAATCGGCGCCGTGACCACAGCCCGCATTAAGCAGTTTGCCGGTTTTCCAGCGCGCCGAAAGTTCGGTTAATTCTTTTTTGAAGATAGTGTGATGCCGGAAACTGTACCAACCCGCGGCAATTTGGTCGAAATCAGGCTGCGAATCAATTGACATAATCTTCCATCGATTGAGAAATTAAGATATAATGGAGTATAGATGAAAAAGCTTACCCGGACAATTTCCGGCGTTACTCCCATAGCTGTTGTGACCCGGCCGGCGCCCTGTCCCGGTCAATGCATCTATTGCCCGGATTTCGCCGATACGCCTCGGAGTTACACACCCCATTCTCCAGCGGTGCTGCGGGCTGCCACCCGGGACTATGATCCGGCCAAGCAGGTGACTCTGCGCCTGCGGATATTAAAAGACATGGGCCATCCGACGGATAAAGTAGAGCTTATCATAATGGGTGGTACTTTTCTGTCCACACCTGTCGAATATCAAAACGGCTTCATCAAAGCCTGCTTTGATGCTCTTAATGGTTATGAAAGCGAAACCCTGGCCGAAGCGCAAAGCTTCAACGAAACTGCGGCCGATCGTGCTGTGGGTTTGTGTATAGAAACCCGGCCTGATGTCTGTGATGATGACGATATCGACCGGATGACCAGATGGGGTACGACCAGGGTGGAGTTGGGCGTTCAGACCCTCGACGATAACATTTACGAGATCGTTCGTCGTGGTCATAATACTGCCGCCGTTACCGATGCTACTCGCAGGCTGAGGAACGCTGGCCTGAAAGTTCATTATCATTGGATGCCGGGATTACCTGGATCTAATCCGGAACATGATCTTGAACTTACCCGGCAACTATTTGAAGATCCTTCGTATCGCCCCGACGGATTAAAGATTTATCCCACGATGGTAGTTGAGGGCACAGAACTGGAGAAATGGCAGTGTAATGGACGTTACAGACCCTATTCAGACGAGGTTATGACCGCTCTCATCGCAGAAATGAAGAAGATCGTACCACCCTATGTACGTATTTCCAGAGTGCTACGCGATATTCCGGCGGAGTACATCGTCGGCGGTCTGAAAAATTCTATGCGGGATGCCGTTCAGGAGCGTCTGACCCGGGAAGGCTCTGCCTGCCGCTGTATCCGGTGCCGTGAGTATGGTCATCGGGTAAGACAAAAAGCTTCAATCGGGACTCCTTCATTACGGCGCTTAGAATATGAAGCGGGAGACGGTCAGGAGCTCTTTTTGTCCTATGAGGACGATAATAGTACGCTATTTGGACTTTTGCGCTTAAGAATTCAAGATGATAAACCATTGGGCTTAAATTCAGTTCATGGAGCCGTTGCGCTGGTGCGTGAGCTTCATGTCTATGGTGCCGAACTTGAAATAGGGCAACGCGATGATAGCAGCGCTCAGCACCGTGGTTATGGCCGTCACCTTTTATTGGAAGCCGAGCGGATTGCTCGTCATGAGTTTGATGTGTCATGGCTGGCCGTGTTATCCGGCATCGGCGCACGGGGCTACTACAGAGAATCCGGTTATCACCTGGAATCCGGATACCTGTTGAAGTTCTTGGGAAACAGTGTTTTGTAGCCGCATATTATTGACAAAAAACCAGTACTAGTTTAATATTTGTCTATCGTACTAAGGATATAGTACTGGGCCTCGTTCACAATAAGATTCTATCTGAGATTAAACACCAAGGCGCGGAATCATGACTGAAATTAGCGCTATCCCCGAATATGAGTTGACTCCTGGACACGTCAGCGAATTTGCCTCCAATATCAAAGCTCTTCATGGCGTGGATGTTAACATGTGCTTCCAGTGCAGTAAATGTACCAGCGGTTGTCCTCTAACTGAGTTCATGGATATGACGCCGACGCAGGTGATACATGCGGTTCGGCTGGGACTTAAAGACACGGTGCTGAATAGCAATACTTATTGGCTTTGCGTGGCGTGTGGCATGTGTACTGGCCGTTGTCCTCAGGGAACAGGTTTGCTGATGTTAATGGATGCACTGTCGAATATCGCCATAAAACAGGGTATTACGCCCAAGGAACCAGCGGTTGCTGAGTTTTATAAAACCGGACTTTCCCTAGTGAAAAATTTTGGGATGATGTATGAAGCTGGTGTGGCGGGTTTATTAAGCATAAGAACCGGTACTCTTAGCCGGGATATGAATATGGGGTTACGGATGCTCAGTAAAGGCAAGCTGGATTTGGTGCCTCATTTCCAGAATTCCCGTGAGATGAAAAAACTCTTTGCAAAAGTTGCCAAGAAAGAACGGGAGCTGGCTGGTTCATGAAATACGCCTATTATAACAGTTGCTCCTTGCGTACTACCGGCAAGGAATATAACCATTCATTGCAAAAGGTTTTCAAGGCAATGGGAATAGAACTGGAAGAACCCAAGAACTGGGTTTGTTGCGGTTCGACATTAGCTCATAATGCTTCCGTACTACTAGCCGACACCCTGCCGCTTAAGAACCTGGCAGAGATAGACAAGATGGGACTGTCTGAAGTTATTGTTCCCTGCACGGCCTGTTATAACCGTTTCAAGGTGGCTCAGTTTGAAGATAAAGGTGACCTGAGACTTAAACATGAAATTGAAGAGATAATCGAGCATAAGTTTGAACGCCCTATTTCAGTATTGCACCCGTTGGAAATACTGGCCATGGAAGAAAATCTTACCCGCTTAAAGAGTCTGGTCAAGCGGGATTTATCTCATTTAAAGATAGTCAGCTACTACGGTTGCCTTTTGGTACGTCCTCATAGTCAAACCGGGTTTCGGGACAATCCTGAATACCCCATGACAATGGATAAGATACTCAACGCCGTTGGTATCCCCACTCTGGACTGGTCTCATAAAGTGGAGTGTTGCGGCGGTTCTCTTTCTATCACCCGCCCTGATGCAGTGATGAAGTTGACATCGCGCATTCTGGATGATGCCAAGGCAGTTGGCGCCTCCGCTGTTGCGGTGCCCTGCACTTTTTGTCAATTGAATCTCGATATCCGTCAAGAAGATTTAGCCAAACAAGGCAAGACATATGAAATGCCAATCTATTATTTCACCGAGCTTATTGCCCTGGCTCTTGGTGTGCCAGAACGGGAATTGATGCTGGGTAAACATTTTGTTGAATCTGAAAAAGTTCTGGCGAGGGCAGCTTAAGCATGGTTGACAAGACTAAAGTCGGGGCTGCACTGGTGGTTGGTGGTGGTGTTGGCGGTATGCAGGCGGCACTTGATCTGGCTGAAGCCGGCATCAAAGTTTATCTATTGGATGAAGCCCCGGCTATCGGCGGTAAAATGGTTGAGTTGGATAAAACCTTTCCAACCAATGACTGCGCCATGTGCACCGTATCACCCCGTCTGGTTTCCATTGACCGTCATCTTAATATTGAACTTCTTACAAATGCCAGTGTTGTGAGCTACAAAGGTGAAGCCGGGAATTTTAGAGTTAAAATACTACAGAAGGCCCGCTTCGTTGATGAAGACAAATGCACTGGCTGTAATGTTTGTATTGAAAAGTGTCCGGCTAAAACTACCAATGAGTTTGACCATGGTCTGTCCAAGCGTAAGGCGATATATACGCTTTACGCCCAAGCGGTGCCCAATGTACCGATAATTGATAAAGATAGCTGTATCTACTTTAAAAAAGGCAAAGGGTGTCGCGCCTGTGAAAAGTTCTGCGAGGCTGGTGCCATTCTTCTGGATCAGCAAGATGAAGAATTAGAACTTAATGTCGGTGCTGTTATATTAGCGCCCGGTTATGACTTGTTTGATGCCTCGGAAAAACCGCAGTTAGGTTACGGCCGTTATCCTGATGTGCTGACCAGCCTGCAATTTGAGCGTATGCTTTCAGCCTCTGGCCCTTCTGCCGGTGAAGTGATGCGCCTTTCAAACAAGCAATTACCGCGCAAGGTAGCTTTTATCCAGTGCGTCGGTTCTAGGGAAACCGAGGCTGATTTTTGTTCCGCGGTATGCTGCATGTATGCCACCAAAGAAGCGCTGATTTTGAAAGAACACCACCCTGAAATAGATGTCGCAATCTTCTTCATTGATATCAGGGCATATGGCAAGGGGTTTGAATCCTATTATGAACGGGCCGTGAAAGCCGGTGTCCGTTATATCCGTTGTCAACCATCGTCCCTTAAGCAAATACCTTTGAGCAATGAAATAGTTATCCGTTACCAGGATGAGCAAGGTCAACTGAATGAAGAAAACTTTGAACTGGTAAATCTTTCCTGTGGGTTACGTCCGTCAAAATCCGGTCAAGCTCTGGCGAAGAAGTTTGACGTCAAATTGACCCCGGATGGTTTTTGTGTCACTGATGGATTGGACCCGGTAACCACTACTAAAGAAGGCATTTATGCTGTCGGTGTTTTCACTGGGCCTAAAGATATACCGGAAACGGTTATTCAGGCTGGCGCGGCTGCCTCCAAGGTGTTGGCGCTTTTAGCCGACAAAAAAGGTGAGTTGCTTACGGAGCGGACATATCCTGAGGAGCGGACACAAGGTGAAGGTGGACTTCGGACAGGTGTATTTGTTTGCCACTGCGGGAAAAATATATCCTCGGTAGTCAATATCCCTGAGGTTGTAGATTACGCCAATACTATACCGAATGTGGCTTATGTTACCGATACCCTTTTTGCCTGTGCTACCGATGCCGGAGAGAAGATCAAACAAGCTATTATCGAACATGATTTAAACAGGGTGGTCATCGCCGCCTGCACGCCCCGCACTCATGAAGGATTGTTCCAGGATACCATGCGTGAGGCCGGACTCAACCCATATTTGCTGGAAATTGCCAATATCCGCAACCAATGTTCATGGGTGCATATGAATCAGCCGGCTGAAGCTACAGCTAAAGCCAAAGATATTATCCGTCTGGCGACGGTCAAGGCAACTCACCTCAAACCCCTCTACCCGGGACATGTTTCAGTATGCAATGACGGGCTGGTTATTGGAGGCGGTCTGGCCGGTATGACGGCTGCCCTTGACCTTGCCGATGCCGGTTACAAGACCTATCTTCTTGAGAAAACGGATGAACTTGGCGGTAATTTACGACGCGTGAAGTTTGGGGAACCCGGTGAGGAGCCACAAACCAAACTTAAAGAAATGACCGAACGTATCAAGGTACACCCTAATATAGAATTGCATTTCAATACTTCTGTAACTGCATTTGATGGCTCATCCGGCAATTTTGCGGTCGAATTCAATACTGAAGGAAAGGCACACAAGATTAAAGTGGGTGCTGCCATCGTAGCTTCAGGTGCCTCCGAGTATAAGCCGTCTGAATATCTGTATGGGCAAGATCCGCGGGTCATAACGCAATTGGAGTTGGAAGAGCGCTTAGCCAATGAAAAGATCGCTGCCCGGACGGTGGTGATGATTCAATGCGTTGGGTCGCGTAATGAGGATCATCCGTATTGCAGCCGTCTGTGTTGCGTTCAGGCCATCAAGAATGCGGTGAAACTTAAAGCGCGTCAGCCTGAGACTGAGGTTTTCATAATGTATAGGGACATCCGGGCGTATAGCCTTCATGAAGCTGAATACAGTCGTGCCCGCAAGCTCGGCGTACGTTTCCTCCGTTACAAAGAAAACGAAAGACCGGTGGTAACTAACCTCAGCGATAAACTTAGTGTTTCAGTTGTTGACCCTATATTGAAAGCAAAATTGAAAATCCCAACCGAATTGGTTGTCCTGTCAGCTGGTATTATACCCGATGCAGATCAGAGCCTGGCCAAGCTAATGAAGCTACCGCATTCCGAAGACGGCTTCCTAATGGAGGCTCATATCAAGTTGAGACCGGTGGACTCTCTTGTTGAGGGCGTTTTTCTAGCCGGACTGGCTCATGGGCCGAAGTTGGCAGATGAATCTATTGCCCAGGCCGGTGCAGCCGCTGCCAAGGCTATGGCTATTCTTTCCAGAGATCAGATACAGCTTGATGCCTGCGTGTCTGAAGTGCTGGATGATAATTGTGATGGTTGCGCCTATTGCGTTGATCCCTGTCCGTATGACGCTATCACCCTGATTGAATATGCTTATAAGGGTGTCATTAAAAAGACGGTGGAATCCGATCCAGCCCTGTGTCATGGTTGCGGCGTTTGTATGGCAACCTGTCCCAAGAAGGGTATTATGGTCAAGAATTACGATCTGGATGAATTATCTGACATGGTGTCAACGGTTCTTATTCCGGCATAAAGGATAATAATAATGAGTACGATGAATACTTTAGATACTACGGAGATTGTTCAGGAGAAGGGCTATCAGCCTCTTATTATTTGTTTTGCCTGTAACTGGTGTTCATATGCGGCGGCGGATCTGGCGGGAGTTTCCAGGATTCAATACCCGCCTAATGTGCGGATTATACGGGTAATGTGTTCCGGTATGGTGCATCCTAATCTAGTAATTGATGCCCTGACCAAAGGTGCTGACGGCGTATTGATGTGTGGTTGCCATCCCGGTGATTGTCATTATCGCGAGGGAAACCTGAGGGCTGAGTCCCGTGCCGAGGCTATTCAGTTGATGTTGCAGGATTTTGGGTTGGAAGAAGAACGATACCGGTTGGAATGGGTTTCAGCCTCAGAAGGCGCTCGCTTTGCCCAGATAGTGACTGACATGGTTGCTCAACTTAAAGCCTTGGGCCCTAGCCCGTATAAGACGTAAGGAGTAAAATGGAGCTTAGCCGCCAATTCGATGATAAGAAGTTCATGTGGGATGGCATAATTTACGATAGTGACTCCAATGCTCATAGGCAGGCGGAGCAATATCGGACTGATGGTTTTGAGGTACGTGAACTTGTTGAAGACGGAAAATATTACCTTTTTACCCGCCGAGTAGTCACCAGTGTTCCCTGATAATCCCTCCGCCGGTTTTCCGGGTTTCCGGCTTATGTTCTGTAAGGCTATAACAATAAACGAGGAGGTTCTAGCATGGTACGTGTAGCTGAAGAATGGTTTGCAGTATGTGGTGGTTGTGAAGTGTCAATTCTGGATATAGGAGAGCCGCTCCTGGATCTTTTGCCTAGTTTGGAGTTTGTCCATATGCCGGTACTGATGGATCATAAGCTTTATGGTCAGACTGGCGAAAAATCTAAGATGGAGATTCCTGATGCTGACATTGGAATTGTCACTGGAAGCATCAGAAACCAGGAGAATAAAGAACTGGCTGAGGAAATGCGCCGTAAGTGTAAGATTATTATCTCACTGGGCTCATGCGCCAATTTTGGCGGCATTCCAGCCTTGGGTAATATGTACACTAATGCGCAGATTTATGATACCAACTATCGCAATGATACCAGCACTGAAGCTGGTGAGAATCCATCTGAGGGTTTGCCGGCTCTAACGGACAGGGTATATTCGGTTAATGAAGTCATAAAGGTAGATATTTCCATCCCGGGATGTCCCCCAACCCCAGAGTGGATAGCCAGCGCTTTGGTTGCCTTACTTGAAGGTAAGAGTTTTAGTCTTCCCGAGAGAAGTGTTTGCGATGACTGTCCGGTGGTTAGAGAAAAGAAAGCCAAAGTAGATATTCGGCGTCCGTTGCAGGCACCGGAGTTTACTCCCGGCCGTTATGACAATATGCGCTGTCTCAATGAACAAGGTATTCTGTGCCTTGGCCCGGCCACTCGCACAGGCTGTGGTGGTTCTGAAAAGACGCCGCGATGTATAAAGGCCTACATGCCATGTAGAGGATGTTACGGCCCTATTAGGGACGGCGCTAATCCCATGGTTGATATGATGGGAGCGCTATCTTCGGTGGGACTGGATCCCAAGCAGATTGAAGATCGAATGGCCACGTTCAACCGCTTTATAGGATCGGGGCGATTACGCCCGATGCCGGTCCGCTAAGGAAGGAAAAGGAGAATAAGATGAAAGAAATTGTCATACAACCAGTCTCCCGCATTGAAGGTGGAGCGAAGATCACGATTACACTTGATGATACTGGCAATGTCGCAGATGCGCAGGTAAACGTTCTTGAACTTCGGGGATTTGAGCGCTTTTGTATCGGACGACCGGTCGAGGAAATGCCGCGTATAACCACCCGTATTTGTGGTGTTTGCCCGTGGTCTCATCACCTGGCTTCGGCCAAGGCATGTGACGCAGTATTTGGTGTTACCCCCCCACCTGCAGGCCGTAAATTACGCGAGTTGTGCAACAGCATCGCTTTTATGGAAGAGCATATCCTCCACTTTTATTTTTTGAGTGGCGGTGACTTTGTTATGGGCCCCGATGCGGATTATATGGTTAGGAATGTTTTTGGCATCGCTCAGAAATTGCCTGATGTAGCCCGAAACGTGGTTAAGGTGCGGCATATGTGTGCCCACATGCTGGAAATAATCGCCGGCAAAGCAATCCATCCAACGGCGGCGGTTCCAGGTGGTTTTTCAAAACCACTAACCGAAGCCGAACGGAAGCAACTTATTCCCATGGCGCAACAAGCTCTTGAATTAGCCAAGTTTTCAATTGATTATGCCAAGAAAAGTATTTTCCCGGCTTATATTGATGTGATAAAAACAGTAGGTGTCATCAAGACCGGCTTTTTAGGTACAGTTAAAAACGATGGCACAATGGATATGTATGATGGTAAATTGCGTATGATGGACGCTGATGGAAAGTATGAAGACTTTGAAGCCAAGGACTATCTGGACTATATCTCCGAGAAAGTTCTACCATGGTCCTTCGTCAAATTCCCCTACAACAAAAAATGGGGTGAATTCTCCATGGACCCGGAAAATCCCCAAGGAATCTTCCGGGTTAACACCCTGGCCAGGATTAATGTGGCGGACAAGATCAGCACCCCTCTGGCACAGGCGGAGTTAGAGGAGTTCCGGGCCACTTTTGGCCGTCAAGTTCAGGCGACGCTGTTATTTCATTGGGCGCGACTTATTGAGCTTCTTTACAGCGCTGAAAAAGCCATTGAACTTCTAAATGATCCTGAAATCACCAACACTAATACGCGTGTCCCTGTGACTCCGCGGGCAGCGCGTGGGGTAGGTTGCACTGAAGCGCCGCGCGGTACTCTTATTCATGACTATACTACCGACGATAAAGGCTTAGTGACTTCCGCCAACTTGATCGTTGCCACTTGTATGAACAATGCTCCGATTAATATGTCGGTAAAACAGGCGGCGAAGTTGCTTATTAAAGACGGTAAGTACGATCAAGGTATCCTAAATACCGTGGAAATGACAATCCGTGCTTATGATCCATGTTTGTCGTGCGCTAGCCATGATCTCAACGGCCAATTGGCATGCAAATTGGATATTGTTGATGCGGACGGCGAAGTTATCGAAACTTTGACCAACAAGTAATGGAATACATACCGGATTACTACCAAAAAGATATTTTGATTCTTGGGGTGGGTAGTCCGCTCTTCGGTGATGATGGATTCGGACCGGCCGTGGCGGAGGAACTTGAACGCCGCGGCCGGATTCCGTCTTACGCGGCAGTGTTAGATGTGGGTACGGGTGTGCGCGAGATACTTTTTGATCTCATTATTAGTCCGGAGCGACCAGGAGAAGTAATTATTGTTGACGCATTGGAATGCGGTCATCAACCCGGAGAGATATTTAAGGTTAAGGTTGACGAAGTCCCTTCCATTAAGCGGCATGATTTCTCGCTGCACCTGGCACCAAGCCTCAACCTGCTGAAGGAATTGCGTGACGACGCAGGAGTTATAGTGACCATTATTGCCTGTCAACCAGAACCGATACCGGAAATTGTCACCGGCGGTTTATCTGCGGTGGTCATGAAGGCGGTAGGGGATGCATCGGACTATATAGAGCAGAATTACTTTAGTAAAGCTGCCTAAGCGTTGTCATCAGACCAGTTCTGCATGATCCGTTTGATACGTTCAGCTAATTTAGGTGAAGAGCGCAGGCGCTGGATTAGTACCGGGCAAGCCTCCACCATTGAATTCTGAACTGCCTGGGCCATATTGGCCAGCATGCCTTGCATCATAGCATCATCCGGCATATTGATCATCACGCCCTGTTGTGACTCCATCTGCCGGCGGATGTCTTCAGTTGAGAAGCGCATCGGCATGGCGCAGGACTTGTACCATGGGCACTCTTTGCATTGGGCTATGTTACTTGCTTCGTTAAGTATATCGTCGGTCATTAGTTGTCCTTGAAATTGTTAATCAGACTGATTGGAACTACAATCGTAACTTATTATACACCATTCGGTATATCATTTTAATTCAATCTCTATACATATTCTGATAATAGGAGTCAATCTCACGGTAGTTTAATGTTAGTTAAAGTTTGAATAGGAGCAATAGAAAGTCTTCTTAAGGTTATCACTTTACCGTTTCTCTTGCCAAAGTGTATACTTCCACGGTTAGAATGTTTCAAATATTCGAGAGGAGTCAAACTTACTTTGAAGGTTTACCATATCGCATACGAGCCATCGTACGGTTCAGTGGATATTCATATTTGGACCAAGTGTACCCTTAATTGCCGGGCGTGTTACACCAATTGGGAGCTTTACGACTTTAGTTTATATGATGATGCCACTACCGAAATAATGACACGGCAGCGTCAGGCACCTCCTGATAAATTTCTGACTTATGACCAGGTTATGGAACTCTTGGAACCATTAGAAATAAAGTACGCAGTTTTTATGGGAACCGAAGCCGCTCTTGATCCAGAACTACCCAGGCTCACCAAAGAACTGCATGAGGAAAAACACTGTTATAATATTTTATTGACTAATGGCATTGTCATGCCTGATTTAGCTGATATTGACCAGGTAATTTTTAGTGTTAAGGCATTCTCTGAGGATATCTATCGTAAATATACCGGCCGGTCCAATAAATCGGCCCTTGAAAACTTTGCCGCAATAGCGAAAATGGGCAAAAATCTCCACGCTGAGGTGGTATTTATTCCAGAACTGATAGAAGCTGATGAAATCAAAAAAGTAGCTCAATTCGTGGCTTCAATTAACCCGGATATTCCGTTCCGTATTGACGCATATTTCCCGGTCCCGGAATGTCCATGGCGCGCAGCTAACAACGCCGAGGTAGAATACGCAGCGGAACTGGCAAAAGAACATATGAAGAACGTCACTATTCTGACTTTAGATATGAAACGTATCGGTGATAAGGCCGTCCAAATATATTGATCAGCTAGTTTTGTCTCGATGGGACGTGGACGCTTATATCCACTTGACAAAAAGTCTATTGCGGCTTAGTATATAATCAATTTAGTATGAGCTAACTCAAGACAGTTTGTTTCCTGGTAAAGATGTTAGCTTGGTGTAAATCCGGTGCAGTGCCGTTTGATGTATCCGATCTTTTCGCGTCGTGATGAAAGAATGCGCCAGTTATTTGTTATTTTCTCCATGCGGTTGTGGCATAGGGATTTGTTAAGTGGTAGAGACGTAAACTAATACTTGGGAGTGATTAAATGGGAACAAAAGATATCCAAATGGGGAAAAGTCTAATTTTCAAGGTGGGCAGTGTATTAACAGCCTCAGCTATTGTTTGTTTGGGTTTGGTTGGGTGTAACAGCGAAACTAGCGGCCCACCGCAGACAACCGACGCTGCAAGATACCCCATGACGGTTACCGATCATGCCGATAGAAGTGTGGTAATTGCTGCTAGACCCACGAAAATTGTTTCTCTATTGCCCAGTCATACCGAGATTGCGTTTGACTTGGGATTGGGTGACATGATAGTGGGAGTGGATGATTATAGTGACTATCCGGCGGCTGCGCTAACCAAAACAAAAGTTGGTAATTTGTATGGAGTCAATTTTGAAGCGATAGTAGCGGCGGCACCAGATCTTATTTTAATTGATATTTCGGCACTTGATCTTGGGGTAGTTGATACACTTGCAGGTTTGATGCCTGCATGTGCCATCCTAGTGGTCAAGGGAACCCAAGTTGATAGTTTCCAGGATGTATATGATGCCATTGAGCTCATTGGCAAGGTAACAGATACAGAAAACAAGGCCTCACAAATAGTGACTGATATGAAAACAAGAGTTAAGGCCATTACTGACAAAACGATAAGCCTGACTACAGATCAAAAGCCCCGCACCGTTTACATCATCTGGCCGGATCCTTTATATGTTCATGGTGGAGGGGCGCTCGGGTCAGTCCTGATCGAAGCTGCTGGTGGTACTAATATTTTTAAAAATGCAGGTGATTCCGTTAGTCTGGAAGCTTTGATCAGTCTTAATCCCCAGGTGATATTAGCTTCTGCAAGCGTCAGTATGGGCGATGCCTCTTACCAATTTGCTTTAAATGACTCACGACTGGATTCTACCGATGCAAGGATCAATGGGAAGATTTATGGCATGAATGATGACCTTACTGGGCGTCCAACTCCAAGACTGGTTGAGGGTCTTGAGGCAATGGCCAAGCTATTGCATCCGGAAATATTTAGTTAATAACAGTAAATCATGTGGCAGAGTACCCTCTGTCGCATGGCTTCATACGGATTGAATGGACTCCAAATACCAGGCACACTTAATACACGCAAAGCCGCCCCAGCCATCTCCATAAGCTGGCGAAGGCGGCTTTTCACTATGGCCCTATTGTTCGTTGGACTCTTGGCAATTGCTGCATTTGCGACAACTATCGGCAGTGTAAGTATCCCTTTTATGGATACCGTAGAAATATTTATTTCAAAGATACCATTCATACACTTTGACGGAGATTGGACAACTACATCCCAGACTATAATTCTAAATATCCGGCTACCTAGGGTAATACTGGCCGGAACGGTTGGGGTAGCTCTGGCAGTTGCCGGAGCTACTTATCAAGGGTTGTTCCGAAATCCACTGGCAGACCCTTATTTGATTGGGGTTGCTCAAGGGGCGGCACTCGGTGCCGCTATAGGTTTTTTGGTGCCGACGGTGATACCTGGGGGAGGACAAATACCGGTATTTGCCGCTGTGGGTGCGCTTCTCACGGTGTTACTGGTATATGGGTTAGCCAAGGTGGGACAATCCGTCCCGGTAACAACCCTGATACTGGCCGGGGTGGCGGTGGGATCATTATTCATGGCAATGGTTTCATATTTAATAACCATCAGCGGTGATAAGATACATAGCATAGTCTTTTGGATGATGGGCAGTTTCTCGATGAGCCAATGGAACGAAGTTAAGATTGCGGTGCCCATTATCATTATCGGGGCGCTTGTTATTTTTCTTTTTGCAAGATCTCTTAATATAATCCAGTTGGGAGAGGATCAAGCCAAACAACTGGGTGTGGATGTAGAGAAACAGAAGATAATGCTGTTGTCTGCGGCCACCTTGATTACAGCAGCGGCGGTATCGTTCGTGGGCATTATCGGCTTTGTCGGCATAATAATTCCACATGCGGTGCGTCTTATTTGGGGGGCTGACTACAGGTTTCTACTGCCTCTTTCGGCGCTAATCGGCGCAATCTTTATGATTGTTGCCGATATTGTGTCGCGGACTTTAATGGCGCCGACTGAGATACCCATCGGCATTATTACCGCCATATGCGGCGCACCGTTCTTTCTTTACCTACTCCGCAAAAGAACCAAGGTTTTATTTTAGATATGCTCACTATTGATGTAGAAGACATAACCTTGGCTTATGGTAACAATGAAGTTGTGCGTAATATTAGTTTTTGCATGCTTCCTGGAGAGATGGTTGGGTTAGTTGGGCCTAATGGCTCGGGTAAATCCACCATTATTAAGTCATTAAGCCGCATATTGACGCCAGTGCGTGGCCGGATTTTAGCCAACGGCGCCGATATAGCCGGGATCGGTCGGAGGGACCTCGCCAAACTTATCAGCGTGGTGCCTCAGACACCCTGGCTGCCCAGTGCTTATACTGCCTTTGAGATAGTGTTAATGGGGCGAAATCCTCATCTCGGTACATTCCAATATGAAAGTGATCAAGATTTGTCTATTGCATGGCAAGCCATGGTGCGCGCAGGGGTACACCAGTTCGCAGAGCGGCGTATCTCTGAACTTTCCGGTGGCGAAATCCAAAGCGTTCTTATTGCCAGAGCGCTCGCGCAGGAAACTGAGGGCATTCTCTTAGATGAGCCAACCGCTAATCTGGACATTGGGCGGCAGATTGAAGTACTGGATTTAATCAAAGAAGAATGTCATCAGCGAAATCTCACCGTGATTGCTGCTATCCATGATTTAAACTTAGCAGCTCATTATTGTGAGAAACTGGTATTGATTAAAAAAGGCGAGATTTATGCCTTTGGTACACCACGTGAAGTTATCACCAGTGACAATATTTGCCACGTATATGGCCCGGATAGCTATGTCCATAATCACCCGTTGACCGGTTTGCCGGCAGTGCTGCCTCGTGTTGGTAATACCAGGGATAATAATTGCAGATAAAAAACAAGATGAGCTGTGAAATTCGATCTGAAATATTAGGCTCTTTTCATGGCATTACCGCCGAAGTTGTCCATCATAAAATTTGGAATGAACCTTCCAATGCCCTGCTATTGCATTTACCGGAACAACAACAGACACTCTCGGGACTTCGAGGATACCGTAAAGTTAGCGTGGTCGCTAACTGTCATATTCCGCAGCCGCTGTGGATGAAATTACATGACCCAAAATGTGACTGGCGGGGTTATTTCAGACAAGTGTTAAAAGCCAGTTCCTTGGAGGGCGGTCTGTCACTGAATAACGCTACCATACTTTCTACCGGCGTGACTATGGATCACCTGGCCTGGAGCGAAGCTGCCTATGAAGGATTATGGGCGATGGCTTTCGTGACGGCCGGCGTTGAAGGTAACGCTTTGCGGGTCGGCGTGGATACAGGCAGGCATCATAATCCGATCGGCACAATAAATACTATTGTGGTTTCCTCTGTCGGGCTCACTCAAGCGGCCTTAGCGGCTTCATTCATTACAATAACTGAGGCCAAGGTGGTTGCCATTGAGGATTTGGCGGTAAAAAGCAGCTATGATCCCAGTCTTCAAGCCACAGGCACCGGAACTGACCAGATAGTTATAGTTTCCGGAAGATCTGAAAAATGTACATATGTTAGCGGACATACTAAAATAGGCGAATTGATGGCCAGGGCGGTCACCGCTGCTACAAAAGAGGCTATCACCAAACGCCGTAAGGCACTTTATATTTAAGGAGTGCCATTGGATATTGTCCTGATTCTATTAGTAGCCCTGGTCGTCGAATTCAGTATTGGCGATCCGCCCAATGCAATTCATCCGGTGGCCTGGCTGGGGAAAATAATATCATTTTTTGAGCGCTTTGGGTTTAGAGGCGGTAAAGCCTACCAGTTCTTTTATGGGGCGCTGTTAACCCTAATTTTGATGCTCTCCGTGGCGGCAGCCACCTGGTTCATTGTCCAATGGTTGCAGAGTGTTTCTTATATTCTTTATATCCTTGTCACCGGTGTATTGCTAAAAATCAGCTTTAGTTTTGTGTATTTAAGGAAAACAGCTTTGCATATTAAGCGGCTTATTGAAAAAGATGAGACTCTTGATCAAGCGCGCTTTGAATTAAGAGCCCTTGTCAGCCGAGATACGTCCAAGTTGCCGCGGCCTTACCTTGTTTCAGCCACGGTTGAGTCTGTCTCGGAAAGCCTATGTGATAGTCTGGTGTCGCCCGTTTTCTTCTTTTTGTTGTTTGGGTTGCCGGGAGCTTTAACCTTCAGGGTGGTTAGCACCTTTGATAGCATGGTCGGCTACCGCGGTAAATACGAATATCTCGGTAAATTTCCGGCACGACTTGATGATGTTTTAAACTATATTCCGGCACGTCTTTCCGCCTTGGTGGTGATTATTGCCGCCTATTTTGTAAAAATGGGAGCAAAGAGTGCATGGCAGGTTGCGAAAACAGACCATCTGAAGACCGAAAGCCCCAATGCTGGTTGGCCTATGGCCGCCGCCGCCGGGGCGCTAGGTGTCCAGTTTGAAAAAATTGATCATTACCGCTTAGGGAGACCGGACCGTCCAATGACTCCGGGCATTATTGAGGATTCTCTAAGATTGATCAATAGTGCAACACTGGTATGGTTCATCATGTGTTTTGCGGTGGGAGGTGTAATCATTGCCGTCGCCTAGACCGGAAGTTACTGCCTTGCAAGACTGTTTTCACGGTGGCCCGAATTATGCCGAATTTGAAAGTCTTGGCATTAGACCAGACAGCGTCCTTGATTTCAGCTCCAATTCAAACCCGTACCCGTTCAAACTAGATTTTACCCTTGACGCAGTAGTAATTGATCACTATCCGGATTCAGATTCAACCGAACTGAGAAGACTGATCGCAGAAGAAAACCGGCTTGCCTTAGAGAATGTCATCATCGGCAATGGCAGCACAGAGATCATCCGTCTTATTGCTCTGGCCTATGTGGCTGCTGGCGACCGCGTGCTTATTTTGAAACCAACGTTTGGTGAATATGAACAGGCTTGCCGTATCAGTGGGGCGGAGATTGTTGAATTGTGGGCTGAAGCAAAAACCTCATTCAGTTTTGATGTGCGCCGCTGTACTGAAGCCATGGCACAATTAAAGCCAAAGGTCATATTTATCTGCAATCCCAATAACCCATCCGGACAGTTTTTGTGTAAAGCTGAGGTTGAATCATTATTGGCAGCGGCCGGTGACGGTCTGGTTGTACTTGATGAGGCCTATATCGCCTTTACAGAAGATGCCTGGGATTCCACCAGTTTGTTGGACCGGGAAAACCTGATTATCATCCGTAGCATGACCAAGGACTTTGCTTTAGCTGGTCTGAGACTGGGGTATGGGTTGGGAGACCCCAAGATAATCAATATTCTTTGTAAGGTTAAACCTCCATGGAACGTTAACACAGTAGCGCAATGTGCCGGCGTTCAAGCTATTAACGACGGCGCATATATTCATCGGAGTGATCGTTTAATACGCTGTAACCGGGATTATTTAGTGGCTGAATTGAGCGCACTTGGTTATCAAGTAGTGCCAACCAAAACGAACTTTTTTCTGGTTTTGGTCGGTCAGGCCAGGGAGTTTCGTGCGGCTCTCATGCGTTATGGCATCATAGTCCGTGATTGCGGCTCGTTTGGATTGCCTGAATATGTGCGTATAGCACCCAGGACATTACCCGAATGTCGCAAACTGCTTGAGGCGGTGAAAGCTATTAGTTGGTGTGTTGACATCGCTTAGCGTCTTTATTAGAATAGAAAGTAATTGAATATCGGGCTTACGGCGCTCGCAAGAGCTTAATTGGGAAATCCGCGAAAGTCGGATACGGTCCCGCCGCTGTGAATGGTGACGAAACCGGCACAAAGCCACTGTCTTTCAACAGAGAGACGGGAAGGCGCCGGGAGTAGGTTTGAGCCAGGAGTCAGAAGACCTGCCGTAGTGTTAAAGCCCTCGAGGAAGGGTTCGGGAGATGGCAAATCCCTGAACCGGAGAAGGTTCGGGGATTGTTGTTTTTTAATCCCTGAACTGGATACCAGTTTGGGGATTTTTCTTTTGAACGAAACAATGAAAGCCGCAATACTCAAATCGCCCGGGACGATAAGTCTAGAGCAGGTTTTGACACCGGATTGCCCGGCAGGAGGCCTGCTGGTTAAAGTAACTGCCTGCGCGGTTTGTTCCACCGATACCAGGATGTTCAAATCAGGTCACCGTGACCTGGTGTATCCGAGGGTTTTGGGTCATGAGATTGCCGGTATCGTCGCTCAGAGTAAAAGCGAACTGTTTGAGGCTGCGGCACGTGTTCAGATTTATCCCGGCATAGGATGCGGTGAATGCATTATGTGCCTTAGTGGTGACAGCCGCCGTTGCAAGTCATTAAAGATACTTGGTTTTAGCGCCGACGGCGGTTTTGCTGAATATGTTTCAGTTCCCGGTTCAATGGTTGCCGCTGGTGGTGTCAATGCGATTCCCGAATGTATTACCGATTCTGAAGCCGCGCTTTCGGAACCGTTGTCCAGTTGTATCAATGCCCAGAAAAAGATTAACGTAGGTCGTGGTGACGTGGTGCTTGTTATCGGAGCCGGTCCGTTAGGACTGCTGCATGCCCGGCTGTCACACCGCAGGGGTGCCGACAAAGTCATTATCGCTGATAAGTTGAGGCGACGGGTAGTACTGGCGCTTGAGTTAGCAACGGCAGATATGGTGATAGATACTGATTGTGGAGATTTGTCACAAGAGATTATGGCGGAAACCCGAGGTCGGGGTGTTGATGTAATAATCATGGCCACCGGGCAAATTCCAGTGGCTCAACTACTTCCCCTGATGGCCGACAACGGACGCCTGTCACTTTTTTCGGGTTTAAAAGAAGAACCGGGTTTATCGGCGGCAGTAATCAATCAACTTCATTATCGGGAATTACACTTGAGCGGGGCCTACGGCTCAACTCCTGAACAGAATACTGAAGCATTGAACCTTATTGCTAAAGGTTTTACGGTTTTGGATTTGATTACTGCGCAGTTTGATCTTGAATCAATTAATGAAGGCTTGGAATATACTTCTGCCTGCCGTGGGCTGAAAGCTGTGATCTGTAATCTATGACATAACTGTCTTGATTAATGAAGTACTGAAAGGAGGATGACATGGAAGACAATCTAAAGGAGTTCGGGGCGGGAATCGCCCGTTTGATCAGCAAGGGAAACCTTAGCCGGGAAGAAACCAGGGCAATGTTTGACCAACTCATGGCCAATACACAGCCGGATTTGCAGCAGGGGGCATTTTTGGCCGCGTTGACAGCCAAAGGGGAAACGGCGGCGGAAATTGCTGGTGCCTGGGAGGCTATTTACGAGGGGGATACGGTAAAGGTAACGCCTCAAACACCAACTCCAATCATTGAAAACAGCGGTACTGGCCTGGACAGTTTGAAAACATTCAATATCAGCACCGCTGCGGCTATAATTGCTGCTGCTGGCGGCAATTATATGGCGCGTCATGGCGCCCGTGCACTTACTTCAACTTGCGGTACTATCGATGTGGTTGAGGCATTAGGTGTTGATGTTGAGTGTGATGTTGAAATCGTAAAACGTTCGATAGAAACTGTAGGTATAGGTATTTTCAATGGTATGAGTGGGAAAACGCATCCACAGGCATTGTTCCGTATTTTGTCTCAGATCCGTTTTGGTACGACATTAAATATTTCAGCTTCACTGGCCAATCCAGCGCTGCCGCGCTTGGGCGCAAGGGGCGTTTATGCCCGTGACCTGGTGCTGCCAGTTGCTGAGGTCATGCGGGAAATCGGCTATCGTAAAGCCTTGGTATTTCATGGCTCAAATGGTTGCGGCAAAGGGATGGATGAAATATCAATCTTTGGTGAAACATATATCGCAGAGCTTGACGCCTCAGTGATACGTACCTATACCATTACTCCGGATATGTTTGGGATTAAAGAAGCCGAAGAAGCCGAAGTCTATCCTTTGGGTGACTGCCAAGCTGAAGCTGCCCGCCTGATTGAAATATTATCGGGCAAGCGGCTCGGGTCTGATTATCAAATGGTATGTGCGAATGCGTCACCGATTTTTTATCTTTCAGGACAGGTTGAAAACCTCCAGGCGGGGTATCTATTAGCTGAAGATATCATCCGGTCAGGCCGGGCGATTGAAAAACTGTGGGAGTGGGTAAAAGCGCAGAATGTAGATGCTAATACAGGGTTGGTAAAATTACAAGAATTGATGAAAGCTGCGACTTTATCCCTTTAATGCTACAAAATAATAAAAGGAGTTAAATATGGGAGAACTACTCAATAAAACATTGGCATCCATTAAACCGTTGGACAAGTCAGCTATGGAGAAAGCCGCCGCCAGACAGGACATGCTGACTAAACCTCAGGGTGCGCTGGGGAGATTGGAGGAAATTTCAATCAAGCTGGCCGGTATCCAGGGCAAGGCCATCCCGCAGATAAAAAACAAAGCGGTCATCACCATGGCCGGTGATCATGGTGTAGTCGCTGAGAAGGTTGGCAATTACCCCCAGGAAGTAACGCCTCAGATGGTACTCAATTTTGTCGGTGGTGGGGCTGCTATCAATGTAATTGCCCGTCAGATAGGAGCCAGGGTAGTGGTAGTGAACATGGGGGTTGCCGGAGACTTACCGGCAGATATACCGGTAGTCAATAAGTTAGTGGCTAGAGGCACCGCAAATATGGCAAAAGGTCCAGCCATGACCCGGGCGCAAGCGGTTCAGGCAATTGAATCCGGTATTGAGGTGGTCAACGCTGAGATTGACAAGGGTCTGGATATTGTTGGTACCGGCGATATGGGTATCGGCAATACCACACCCTCCGCCGCGATCTGTGCTGTAATGACCGGACAGAGCGTAGCTAGTGTTACCGGCCGCGGCACCGGGCTTTCTGACGAACAACTCGAACATAAGATTAGCGTTATCGAGAAGTCTATTGCGCTGAATAATCCTGATGCCAGCAATGCCCTTGATGTTTTAACCAAGGTGGGCGGCTTTGAAATTGGCGGCATTGCCGGTGTTATTTTGGGCGCTGCCGCCCGCGGCGTTCCCGTGGTGGTTGATGGTTTCATCTCAGGTGCAGCTGCATTAATTGCAGAAGGACTGTCGCCGCAGGTTAAAGAATATATGTTCCTGGGGCATCTGTCAGTTGAGCCGGGGCACCGTATCATGGCCGAAAAATTGGGGTTGAAGCCTATTGTTACCCTGGATCTGAGGTTGGGTGAGGGTACCGGCGCGGCGATTGGTATCTTTATTGCCGAGACTTCAGCTAAAATACTGGCGGAGATGGCTACTTTTGGTGAGGCGGGTGTCTCCGAATCAGAATAGAGTCCTGAATAAACTTGCTGACTTAGAGGGTATAAAGAAAAGCGATGATGTCTTTTATAGCCGCGTGGCGTTTTCTAACTAGTGTCCCGGTTCCTTTCAATAGGGAAGACTGGGATCGCCCTCTAAGCCAGGAACAATTTGCCCGTTCACTGGTTTATTATCCATTTATCGGCCTGATTATCGGCGGTATCCTGTGCGCGCTGTACTGGTTGTTCAGCCACTTCCTACCGTATTTTTTGGCACAGGCCTTGTTGTTGGGCAGCCTGGTGATGCTGACCGGCGGATTGCACTTAGATGGGGTTATAGATACCTTTGACGGGTTAGCCGGGGGACACCGTTCGCCAGAGCGCCGCAAGCAGATAATGAAGGAACCGGGGGTAGGTGCAATTGGGGTGGTGGTAGTGGTGGTATTACTGTTGCTGAAATACGCTGCGTTGATAAGCGTCCCTGATAGTGCCATTTACTACGCCTTAATCTTAATGCCGGTCATTAGCCGCTGGGCTATGGTTTATGCTGTGTTTAATTATCCCTATGCCCGGGAACAAGGCATGGGTAAATCACTCAAAGAAGGATCGGGTCTGGTGGTGCCGGTTATGGCAAGCATATCGGCTGTGATTATTGCTGCGCTTGCCGGTGGCTGGCAGGGTGTGCTGATAATGGCGCTGGTGTGGTTGCTTACAATTGTTATCTCCCGTTTTTTTCGGGGAAAGTTTCAAGGCCTGACCGGTGACAGCTACGGGACAATAAATGAATTCAGTGAGTTTGCCGTCCTGCTTTTGGTCGTGCTATTCTCTTTCAATAACTGGTTCTAGGAGAATAGATTGCGCCTGATACTGGTACGGCATGGTGAAACCGCCACTGATAACCCTGAGAAATGCCACGGGTTTACCGATATTGACCTGTCAGCTGAAGGCTATCGGCAGGCAGAGGCTCTTCAGCGCCGTTTCGCCAATGAGCACCTTGACGTGGTTTATTGCAGCACTTTGATCCGAGGAGTAAATACTGCTTCAATCGTCACAAGGAATCATGCGGTCGAGCTCGTGCGATGTGATGAACTCAACGAAGTGAACTTCGGTCTTATTGAGACCATTACGTTTGAAGAGGCGTGTACAATCTATCCCGATGTGACGGAACTATGGCGGCAAGGCAGTACCGAGATATGTTTTCCGCAAGGCGAACGTTTTGTGGATTTTGACAACCGGGTGAAAAAATTCCTGGACCGGTTGCAGCATCACGGAGATGATGACACCATCATGTTGGTTGGGCATGGCGGCCCTTTTCGTATCCTGATGTGTCACTTGTTAGGTATTCCTTTGAGACATTACTGGCAATTCCGGTTCTCGATGGCATCGGTGAGCGTGGTAGATGTTTATCCTCATGGAGCAATGCTGGAATTTTTAAACGATTTATCCCACATAAAGCATAAAGAGGTTAACAATGACTAAGAGAACCATATTACTGATAGGAGGAGCCCGGAGCGGTAAGAGCAGTTATGCTGAAAATTTGGCCAGGCAAATCGGCGGTGAGGTGCTTTTTGTGGCAACGGCTGAAGCCCGCGATGAGGAAATGAAAGCCCGGATAACGGCGCATCAAAAATCCCGTCCTGACCACTGGCATACTTTGGAAACTCCCTGTAACGTCGGCAACTGTATCGCCGGAGATTCAAGAAAGTATGATACGGTGGTGCTTGATTGCGTTACTCTGCTTGTGAATAACATCCTGTGTCAGCATATGTTGGAACGGGGTGAAGAGGTTGACGAAAGAGCAATAGAGGAAGACATTAAATCAGAGATTGGATTAATCACAGACGGCATGCTTAAAAGCGCCGCCACCTATATTTTAGTAACCAATGAGGTCGGAGAGGGTATTATCCCTTTGGGGGCTACTACCAGGATTTACAGGGACGTGCTAGGCAGAGCAAATCAAATGCTTGCCAAAGCCTGTGATGAAGTATTTTTAATGGTAGCCGGGATTCCGCTTAAAGTGAAACCTTAAATTCGGTCGCGTTGAATTGAGAAAAGAAAAATGGTGGCTGATAAGCCACCATTTTTCTAAAGCCTGTATGAGTCTTTAAATTATTTTATCGATTTTAGTCTGTAGCGCACTTTCAGGTACGGCGCCGACGACAGTGTCTTCAACCTTGCCGCCTTTGAAAAACATCAACGTTGGGATGGACATAACCCGGTATTGTCCCGCTGTCTTTTGGTTTTCATCCACGTTCATTTTGCAGAACTTGAATTTTTCTTTATGCTTTTCTTCAAGTTTATCAACCACCGGCCCTACCGTGCGGCATGGCCCGCACCATGGAGCCCAAAAATCCACTAGTACCGGCAATTCCGACTTGATTACTTCAGCTTCAAATGTGTCGTCTGTAATTTCCAGCGGCATACATTACCTTCTTTCTAAAAAGAATACATTAAAATAGTATCGTGTTAATGATGAAAGGTCAACCCTCAAGCGGGACTCAACAAAGAGTCAACCATCACCTGTAATTGATCAGTAGTGAAATTCTTAACTACAATCCCTTGTTTGGGGCAGGTGGCCATGCAGACACCACAGCCACGGCATTTTATCGGGTCAGACTCTACCGTCTTTTTGATCTCACCATTTTTTATGTACTCGATCAATGTGATTGCTCCGAACGGGCACGGGTCAATGCAATAGGCACAGCCATCGCAGTTGGTTTCGATGACTTCTGAAATACAGGCATCCAGTGAAATGTTACCTCTGGCAATAGTCGCCAAAACCCGCGCTGCGGCGGCTTGTGCCTGGGCTACAGTTTGCGGAATATCTTTAGGGCCATGAGCACAGCCAGCAATTAGAATACCGTCGCTCATAGTGCCGATGGGATCAAGTTTGGGGTGACGTTCCATGAAAAAACCGTCGGCACTGCGAGAGATGCCAAAGAGGCGGCCGACAGCTTCGGCATCCTGCTGTGGTTCAACCGCACTTGCCAGTACCACCATGTCCACCGGTACTCGCAGGACCGCTCCCAAAAGAGTATCTTCGACTACAACAATAAGCTTACCCGGGGACTCTTCACCGGTTGTTATATCGGTGACTTCAGCTACCTTCCCACGGACAAAATTGACACCTTCTTCAGCCACATGATTCAGAAATTCCTCATAGCCTTTACCAGCGCAGCGCAAATCGATGTACATCTGGTAAACTGATGCCCCGGTGCGTTCCTTGATCAGGTGAGCTTGCTTCAGGGAATACATACAGCATATTTGGGAGCAATATTCATGGTAGTTTTTATCGCGGCTTCCTACGCAATGTATAATTGCAACGCTCTCTGGTTTACGACCGTCGCAGAGAAGTATCTCACCGCTTGTCGACCCTGACGCATTGGCCAGACGTTCAAATTCAAGACCGGTAATCACATTTTGTAATTTACCGTAACCATACTGAGGAATAATTGAGGGGTCAAAGGTCTCATAACCGGTGGCAACGATGACATTACCAACTTCAATTTCCAGGTTCTCGGCTTGCTGCGCAAAGTCAATACATTTGGGTTCGCAAACTATCAGGCATTGACCACAATCGGAACAGCCAGCGCAGTTCAAGCAGCGGGCGGCTTCTGTTATCGCCTGTGATTCAGTGAAGCCAAGTTCAGTTTCCTTGAATGAACTGATTTCCATGGGAAGGCTTGATGCTGTTATCCGCGGTGCTTTCGGGACGCCTTGGATCGATGGACGCACAATGTTCGGTGAGTTTTTCCGGTCTATATGAAGGTCTTGTCCATTCAAAAGCCGGTTGATGGAAATTGCGGCTTCCTTGCCAGCGGCGATAGCTTCTATAACAGTTGCCGGACCGCTAACAGCGTCGCCTCCGGCAAAGATACCTTTAAGGCTCGTTTCCATGGTAATAGCATCAGCCGCTATTGTGCCGTTTGGTTGGTGGTCTAGTTCGGTAAAGACACTATCTGTTACTGTTTGGCCGATAGCAACAATAATATTGCCGGCGGTAATATCGAATTCACTGCCGTTGACCGGCGCCGGTCTGCGCCTGCCGCTTGAATCCGATTCTCCGAGTTCCATCCTGATGCAGCGGAGGCCGGTAACCTGGCCGCCATTCTCTATGATGGCAGTGGGGGCGGTAAGCAGTGACAGTTGTACGCCTTCGGATAGAGCGGCATTGATCTCTTCACTGATTGCAGGCATTTCGGTCATAGAACGGCGGTAAATAATGGTAACTTCGGCAGCGCCCAATCTGAGCGCCGTCCGCGCCGCGTCGATAGCGGCATTACCGCCGCCGATGACGGCGACCTTTTTGCTCAAAGATGGAGGCTGGCCTTTTCGGACTTGTTTAAGGAAATCAATGGCATTTAGGACGCCGTTAGCCGTTTCGCCGGGAATATTTAGTTTCTGGCTTTGCCAGGCGCCGCAAGCGATAAAAACCGATTTGTAACCTTGATTCTCAAGTTGTTTGATTGAATTGATGAGTGTGCCGGTTTTAATTTCCGCTCCCATATCCTTGAGAAAAGCGATGTCATTATCAAGTGATAACTCAGGAAGACGGTATTCGGGGATTCCGTAACGCAACATTCCGCCTGGTTTTTCTTCGGCTTCAAAGATGGTAACCGGATAACCGGTTTTTAGCAGATCATAAGCGCAGGACAAACCGGCAGGCCCGGAGCCGACCACCGCGATTATTTCTGCTCGGCTGATGGAAGTTGAACCCTGACTTCGGCCGTTTTGTGTTTCATAGTCGGCGATGAAACGTTTTAAGGCACGGATAGCCACGGCTTCATCAAGGTCGCCGCGGCCGCATTCAGTTTCGCAGGGGTGCGTGCACACCCGGCCGCAAACGGAGGCAAAAGGCATGGTGCGCCGTACTACTTCCAGGGCTTCGGTGAACTTGCCTTGCGCGATGAGAGCTATATAGCCATGGGCATTGACCCCGGCGGGACAAGCAGCGCGGCAGGGGGAGGTGCCACGGCGGTCGATGGTATAAGTATTAGGCACTGATTGTGGAAAAGGCCGGTAGGCCGCCTTACGTTTGGCCAGACCCAGATCGAACTCTGACGGCAGGATTACCGGGCATACCGTGGCGCAGTCGCCGCAACCTTTACAATCCTTTTCATTGACATAGCGGGGTTTGCGGTTTATTGTCACCTTAAAATTTCCGGCGTGACCACTGCATTCGGTAACCTGGCTATATGAAAGCAAAGAGATGTTGGGGTGCTGTCCTGTCTGGCTCATTTTCGGTGTGGAAATACAGGCAGCGCAGTCTAAAGTCGGAAAGGTTTTGTCCAGTTGCGCCATGTGCCCGCCGATGCTCGGGTTTTTTTCGACCAGATATACCTGGTGCCCGGCTTCAGCTATTTCCAATGCGGCGGTAATGCCGGCGATGCCGCCGCCAACGATAAGGGTGTTGCTATTTACCGGGATTTGCCGTGTTTCTAACGGTTGCTGCAAAGCCACGCGGCTGATAGCGGCTCGCACCATGTCCTTTGCCTTGGCGGTTGCTGCCGCTTTATCGGCATTGACCCAGGCGCATTGTTCCCGAATGTTGGCTATTTCAAGGAGATAAGGATTAAGGCCTGCAGACTGTAACACACGCCGGTATGTTCTCTCGTGCATTGCTGGAGAGCAAGCGCCAATCACAATACGGTTGAGTTTATATTCCCGTATATCGGACTTAATGATCTCCTGACCTGGATCGGAACAAGTGTATTTATTGGCACGGGCTATTGCTACTCCGGGTAACATGGCTGCATACTCGGCAACTGACACCACATCAATAATACTGGCGATGTTGATGCCGCAATGGCAGATGTAGACACCCGTCCTGATTTCTTCGGTCATGAGAGCCTCCTTAAGGCTCAAAGAGCCTGGGCAATACACTCACTAATGTCAATGATGGATAAGCCAACAGGGACAGCCTGGTTATTGGAGCTGTCCCTGAGATTGGATAGACAATAAGGGCAGGAGGTGACCAAGGTGTCGGCGCCAGTGTCAACGGCTTGTTGAAGCCTTTTGTCGCTGAAACGCTCGGTGCGTTTAGTTTCCATCCAAATACGTCCGCCGCCACCGCCGCAACAAAGACTGTCAGCCTTGGCCGGTTGCATTTCTAAAAGTTCGACGCCGGGTATAGCTTTAATGACTTTTCTTGGCTCCTCGTAGATTCCATTATGGCGTCCAAGGTAGCAGGGATCATGGTAGGTAATTTTTCGATTGGTACCATCACCCTTTAGCTTCAATTGACCGTTAGCCGTCAGTTCTGCCAGCAACTGACTGATATGGATAACTTCAAAGCAGCCTCCGGTCTCGGGGTACTCGTTTATGAACGTATGATAACAATGGGGTGAGGTGACGATTATTTTTTTAACCTTAGCCCCAGTGAAGAGGGTGGTATTGGTGCCGGCCAGTTGTTTAAAAAGGTCTTCGTCACCGGCTTTGCGGACACTTTCGCCGCAACAAACAGAACCATTAATAATACCGAAATTCAAGTCGGAGGCTGTCAGCACTTTAGCTGTGGCCACGATGCTGTTTCTGATAGCCGGGTCATAGGCGGTTACGCAACAAGGGAAAAACAGGTATTCCGTGGCGGCATCGAAGGGTTTTATGTCCAGACCTTCTGCCCATGAGTTGCGATTTTCTGGGGCTTCACCCATGGGATTGCCGGTGGCGGTCAAGTTTCTGAGGGCACTGGCTAACGCGGAAGGAGGTTCGGCGATACCCATGCCAATAATCGCCCGCCGCAAGGCACGCATTATGTCGATAATAGACACGCCTCTGGGGCAGCGCTCGACGCATTTGTTGCAGGTGACACAGCGCCAGATAGCGTCGCTTTCAAAATTGATTAAACCATGTTGGGCTTCTTTAAACATCCTTCTGGGCAAAAAGGACGTATAGTCCCGCCACGGGCAGGAGGCAGAACAGATGCCGCACTGATAACACAGACGCAGCGATTCTCCACCGTTTTCATTGATGAGGTCAGCTACTTCCTGGAAGGGTGTTTGCGGAAACAAAATACTCCTCTAAGCATATTGAACAGTCGTTCAATATGAGATTATAACACAATAGAGGATTAGTACCAACCATCAACTAATAGGGATGTTCTGTTGCTGAGCTTGAAAGCGGCAGTTCAACCTTCAAGGTTGTGCCTTGGTTCGGGGCTGAACTCAGGTCTATCGTGGCACCAATGAGTTGTGCCCGTTCCTGCATACCGGTTAAGCCTAATTTACCACTTACAGCCAAGTCACCGATGCGTTCGGGTGGAGTGAAGCCACGGCCATTATCCTGTACCGTTAAAATAGTGGTCTGGGGCATAAAATCTATGGTCACCCACACTTGGCTGGCGACAGCATGTTTACCGACATTACGGAGAGATTCCTGAGCGATACGGAAAAGAACCAGTTCGGTTTCAGGGGAGAAACGGCGGATAGGGCCGTTGATATTAAGTTCGATTTTGAGTTTATAGTATTGGGCTAATTCCGGCACCAGCCATTCGATAGCGGGGATAAGACCCAGGTCGTCCAGAACTGAGGGCCGTAAATCCTGGCTAAATCGGCGTACGCTGCTCAAAGTTCGATTAACATGTTGATGCATGTCTTCCAGATATGACTCATCTCCTGATGACAGCGCAGGATGCAGTGACATAAACCCATCGATTTTTCTGGAAATAGCGATGAGGTCTTGGGCTGTATCATCATGAAGTTCCTGAGCGATGCGACGGCGTTCTTCCTCCTGGGCGATAGTGATTTGTTTCAGATAAAATCGATACCGTTCTCTTTTAGTAGTTTCATGCTATACTAGACTCCATGCCTAGATATAAACGGCGCAAAAACATAGGGCTGATTTTAGGTAAAATTGTCCTATTCCTTGTTGAAAGTGCTTTAACCGTCATCTTATTTTTACAACTCCAATTATTCTTTTCGGATAATACACCAGAGTTAACACCGCTATTTATCATCATAGACGCCATCGGCATGATTGGATTGGCTGTATGGATTGGAATACTGTTTAACATGGATGAGTACATCTAGCTTTTTGTTCACCTTGCCCATCTGCCGGATGATAAAGTACATAAAAAACAATACCGCACTAACGATACAAGCCATCGGGAATAGCACTAAATACATAACTTCTAAATTACTCATTTAGATGGCCTTCTTTCGGCTACGCTCGATAGCCATTACGCCCGGTTTAACTTCGGTTTTAACCTTGTATTTTCTACCCGACTTATAAGGCTTGCCAGTTACTACCCGCCTTGCCTTACGTAATTCGGTGGGGACTTTATAAGGTTTTACTATTTTGGTAATCCGGTTCGGTTCACCTATACGAATTACCTCAGACCAGTTCTTAGCATCGTAGTCTATACCCGCCGATTCTGCTGGAGTCTGCCCGTTAAGTCCTTCATGTGGTCTGATGAAGTTATAGTAAGCGATAAAGCCATCAGTGAATCTTAAAGCTGATTCTGGATTACGCAAAGCCCGCATGACTTTGGTGCGTTCTTTTAACGTGCTATGCCATCTCTCTATTCGGTTCGTGCTATTCTCTTTAGCCGTTGGACTGGTTCTTATGTGGTCTGATTCATCCCCGAATACTTCCATACTTGCGTCAATGTATGCTCTTAATCCATCAGTCAATAAGGCTTTAGGCGATTTACCCGCACGATTCTTGGCTAATTGAAATAGCGTTCTAGCGTCTGATGTGTTGCGGGTATAACTGAGTTTGCTGGCAAGTAGGAAACGTGTTTTATCGTCAATAATATCCCACAGCCAAACATCGTTACCGTCCAGGCTGAGTACCGTTTCGTCGGCGATCCAAGTGTCCCCGACTTGCGGTCTATACTTGGCATAGTGGTCAACGGCTTTATCGGTGAACTTGTTTATCCACTTGAATACTACCGACTTTGACGGATGATAACCTTTGTTCATTTTAAGTTGCTGGCATATATCCTCAATACTCATGCCACGATAGTACATGGACATAGCGGAACTGACGTATTCGGCGGGTACACGGCAATCGAATAAGGCGTCATCATCTTTAAACTTGCGGTTACAGTCTTTACAGAAGTACATCTGAGTACCGCTTTGTATGCCGAACTTTATTACGTTTTCTGATTCACAATGTTTGCAATTAATTACGTTATTCATTTCATTCATCCCTTTAAAAGTTTTTTAAGTTGATAATCTATTATCCATTTATATTTTCTAACACAGAAATCACGCTGCCAATCTTCCATCGTTTCGCAAAACGATTGACATTCTTCCACAAGACAGAGCACAGTTCTAGCCGTATCTAGTTTATTAGGTAAGGCTAATTTACTAATCATATCGGTATTGTTATTAATACGCTTTCGGAGTAATTCTTTGGTTGCTAATTTACTTGTCCCCAAATCGTAACTAAGTCTACTAAGCGAAGCATAAAGTTCTGCCAATTGGATTTTATCTTCGGGGGATAATTCCTTCGGCTGTTGGGATACAATTGATGGTTCGGGCAATTTATTGAAACTACTAAAAATTAATATTAAACCGGCGATAAATATCAATAGTATAAATATTCTAGCAGCTACTTGGGCTATATCTTCGGACAGCCACCCAGTTTCCGGCAGCACCGTCCAAAATCCGGCAGCACTCACGGACATAACACCACCACAGATTCGCTTAACCCAGATACGTTTATTCGTTTTGTTTTGGGTATCGGACATATTATCAATCCCCTAGCTATACTAACGGGATATGCCGAACTTGGATATTGGCGGCATATACCGCTAGGGTAGACTATACTCCGAAGGGGCAAACAACTACAAAGGAACGGTATCATAAAATCTGAGGTTTTGTTGCATTCTTTGGAGTTCTCTCTGTGCGCTTTCTAGTCTCAAATAGGCCATCTGACGGTGACGCTTATCTGATTCATAACTTTCCAGCCATAGATTAACTACCAGACCGATAATAACAATACCGATGATTTCGATGATATCATCATTGGTTACAGGGATTTCTGTAATAAACAAATAGGGCACAATGATTGATACCGCAGCCAACAGTGCCAATAATCCGATACGGATCCCAAAAACTAAAGCAGCGTAAGTTACTGGCAGCAGCATAATTAATCGCCCGAAAGAATGACGGCTCAGGTCTAAAAAACTGTTTGGGTTTATGGGATCAATGAAGGGAATGAATTGAGGATATTGGAGAAAAAAACCGCCGATAAAGAAAATGATAAGCAACCATATATGGAAGTTGGTAAATAACTTGAGTATACGGCGCCAAAGCTTGGTGGGGGGTGAAGGCCTTGGTTTTCCGGGAGTCTCTTTCAGGGTAGTTCCTCCATATAGAACCAACCACGTTTAAGACCGTAAAGAATAGCTTCGGTACGGGAGGCTACCTCAAGCTTCTTGAAAATATTTGAAAGGTGAGTTTGTACCGTTCTGCTGCTTACAAAAAGCCGGTCGGCGATGTCCCGGTTACTGACGCCTTTAGCTGCAAGCTTCAAAACTTCCATCTCACGTTCGGTAAGCGCGGCTGCAGGGTTATCATCCGTGGGTAATGGCTTGGATTTCAGATGGTCAATAACGCGTCTGGTTGTTGAAGGTTGCAGGATTGATTCGCCGGAATACACAGCTCGTATCGCCTCTATAAGTTGATTACCACGAACATTTTTTAACAGGTAGCCCGCCGCGCCGGCTTCCAATAGCGCCATAATGTATTGATCGGAGTCATAAGCAGTCAGAACGAGTATCGCTGTGGTTGGGAGGATTTTTTTAATTTGTTTTGTCGCTTCAATGCCGTTCATATTTGGCATCGATATGTCCATAACGATAACGTCCGGTTTGTAAACCTTTGCCAGTTCCACCGCCTCCACTCCGTCACTGGCTTCAGCCACCACCTGCATGTCAGGCTGTCGCTGAACCATCTCACGTGTTCCTTCACGGACAATCACATGATCGTCCGCAAGCAATACTTTGATTTTTTCTTCACTTACCATAACATCATCCATCCGGATTATAGCCCCTGGTCTTCTCCGTGTCTATATTGCATAACTTCAAAGCAATAGATTGGCAAAGCACGGCGATATCTTCTGTAGGTAGATACTTGCTGATGCCGTTATTAAAGAGAACCGTCCCCTGGGTTGGGAATTCCCCGTCACCTTTCCAAATCACCCATGTCACAGTGACTTGTGGCAATACTTTAAAACTAACTGCCAAATCTCCCAAAGAAACCAGTTCACCACCAAGGTGCCGGGCAACGATGGACAGTTGATCCAATGACTCATTAAAATGCGTTATTACCGGACTTAGTGCTCGTTTAATAAAAGTGGGGTAATAGGCTTTACCGCCGGGCAATTCTCTGAATGTAACAGATTGAGTGACAGACGGCGTCTCAACGCTTGCCGTGACTAGGTAGTGTAACATTATCAAGCTGTCGGTGATCTGGGAGATACCTGCTGCTGATGTGATAGTCCGGTGTTTAACATCAATGGTGTATTGGCATCCCAGAAATTTAAGCCCAATTGATTCGGCACCAAGGAGGTAAGCACCGCTACTGTGGCAGATATTAGTTAGATTGGAACTGTCCAACCGGTCAAAAGCTATTTCATAAGATTTGGCGTAAGCCAAGTCATAGCCGCCCGGTGAGGGTAAAGGTAAAATGCTAGTCATTTAAGTCAGATTTCGAGCCATGAATCAGAATATAATGCCTGCCCTGTTAATACTCGTACCGTCTTGACATAATTCCGTTCCACCTTGTTTAAAGAGTTTAAATTGATGTTTTCATCATCCATAGCACGGTGAACTATATTAACGATGTCCTGAGCTCTGCCGCGCGCAATCTCCTGAAGCTCCTTGTCAAAAGCATCTACAATGGCTGCATACAATCCGTAGCGCATTAACATAATCAGATAGGTACGATTCAGCATTGGGCGCAGATGTTGTGGGGTACCGTTGGAGACGTTAGACAGTCCGACAATAGACTTGCAACCAGGAGCTATGTCCGGCAGCATTGCCATGAATTCAACGCAGGCGGTTACCTGACTTATTTCACCGCTGACCGGAGTAGCGATGGGGTCTATCCAAATATCCTGGTTGGCTATTCCCATCTGATTGGCCTTGTATACCAGGTCCACGGTGAGCATACAGCGTTCATTGGCATCTCGCGGCATGCCGTCACTACCCCATAACAATCCGATCATCTCAGCCTTATGTTCTTTTACCAATGGCAGTAATTGTTCAATGCGTTCTGGCTGTAATGAGACTGAATTAACTAAGGCCCGCTGCTTGCACAGCTTCAACCCAGCCTCTATTGCTGCTATATTTGTTGTATCCAAAGACAGAGGCAAGTCGCTTACCTCCTGAACGGTAGATACCAGCCACGGCATCAGTTCGGCGCCATGTTTTTTGGCTGGGCCGATATTCAGATCCAGGTAATCCATGCAGGCCTCAGTTAACTCCTTGGCAACGGATCGTACCGGCTCAGATTGGCGCTCCTTGAACGCCGCTCCGATACTCCGGGACATCACGTTAATGTTTTCGCCGATCAGTAATACCATAGGTTCTCTTAGGCTCCCCAATTGTTTTTGAGATAAGGCATCAGGTGTGCGATTTCTCGGGGGCCGACCATGATCTCCCAATCCGGCAACTCTTCCTCCAAGCCTCCGCTTTCCTGGGCAATATATCCGGGGATTATCAGCTTACGGTGCTTAACCCGTTCGGCAATGCCGCTTTTCTTAACGAAACCGCCGATGTTATCTGCGCCGAATTTTCCAGCAGCCCAGGCAGTCATCACTGATAGACCTTCAGTGTCCTTGATGAGCAGATGGGCGGGCATCCTGGTATTTTCAATCTCACCTGAGACCAGGAAATAGGTCAATGAGAAATTGCAGGTTATTGCCACCGGTGAATTTTCATCCGGTCCGTTGATGTCGTAAATACCCTCGGCTGTAGCCAATGGTCGTTGTGGATCTGTATAGAGATTCAAGCGGGCTACCAGCAATGGGAACAGGGTATCCCCCTTGAAATCTGAAAGCACGATGATACCTGCGTATTTAGCCATCAATACGGCCGCGCAGAGAGCTTCTTTGATGGGATTATCGGTCATTTCTGCAGGGAAAACGATAGTCGGGAATCCTAATCCTCTATTCTTTTTGAGTAATGCCAAGCGGCGGAGAGCAATCTGATCTGCCAGCGCATTCTTCAAATTACGCGCACCGGTGTCCAGGATAATATTGTTGATGCCCATGGCAGTCAATTGCCCGGTCAGTTCGGCCAGTTGACTGATATTTTCGGCACGGGCGACGACAGGCAGTGTCAATTCCTTTGCCAGCGGGGCCAACAGGTCAAAGTTTGAAACTGTGATGGCGCATAATATCGGTTTACGGTCACCGCAAGCTTCAGCCGCCGCTTTGAGCGCCTCGGCGTCCTGGCACATAAGGATGATTCCGGCGTTGGTTTGATTCCTTGACTTTGAGGCAAGGGCAGCATAAGACTCCGGATTGCCAGATTCGTATTTGAGCGCTACCATTTCCGGTTTAAGGGTGGCTCCAACACGGGTGTAGGTGAATATCTCAAGACTTTTCAGTCGGCGGTCAATCTCAGAATCTTTCATGGTATCGCTGATGATGACGGCGATTCCGGGAGAATTCTCAAATCGTTTTTCATGGCGGAACATCACCGTTTCACCGCCGATTTTAAGAGGCTTACCACCAGTCATAATACTAACAGGGCGGATAGGCGGTGCTGACGCCTCTTCCAGTTTAAGCTTGGATTCTTCGCTGATAAAAGGGCAGGCAGTCAGTTCGGCTTTGCCTGCTGCCAGGCTCATCGCGAAAGCCAGGCAGGTCGGGACACCGCACTTGGCGCAATTGGTTTTAGGCAGATATTTGAATATTTCGATTCCGGAAAGAGCCATTTATCGTCTCCTTAGTCTACATCAAGGGTTCCATGGTTAGCGCAGGGTGGTTTTTTTCCGCAAGAAAGGCCAGTATTTCTTCTTCGGTGGTGCCGGTGCTCTCATCGGCGATACGTTCCAAGAGATCTGGAATACCGATTTCGGCCGCCCTCTCATTGAAACGATCGGCAATTTCTTCTTTCAATGAACGAGGCATCCATACCAAACGTTTGATGCCGCCTTCTGCGGTCAGGAATTTCCGTTGAGCGATGTTGTATTTTGAATGACCCACAAAGCCGGGTGTAGTCACACCGCCGCCGATGGTACCGGCAAGAGTGGTGAATTTCATGCCGCTGGGCGTCATGTCGGAGTATTCCCGGTTGACCGTCATCACTCCGTTGCACATCGGTAAAATAACAGCGATGCATTCCATACAGCCGCATGCGGTCATCGGGTCGCTCAAAATACTGTAGAAATTACAATGGCTGATATTACCGTGCGAGGCCTGGAAAACGAATTCGTTTACACCCTTCCATTGGCCCAACCTGGTGTCAATGGTCTCTCCCTTGGCTACCGGTTGATTGGGGCCGGTGGGGTTTATCTCAAAGGAAGCTTTACAATCTACCCAGTTATAAGAACCGCATAAGCCGGTGCGTTCAGGGCTGATGATGCAAACATGTGATGGGGCAAATGATTGGCATAAAAGGCAAGAATAGAAAACATCGGTGGTCTCATCTTTCATGCCCTCTATCCGGGCGTCGCGAACGGCGTAGACTTCTTTTGCTTTGGCCGCGATGGCGACTACGTCATTCTCTGTGGTGTAAATCTTCACCTGGATCTTGTCAAAAATACGGCCGAAGTCCTGGTGTAGTTTGGCGTGAAGCAGTTTCCCAATGTGCTTTAAACGGAATCCTTTTTCAACGGCGCTTTTGCTGATGCGCAACCAGGCTATATCACGTTGGCCGATGTGCATTACCCCTTGCGCGTAATTGATAAGGTGGTGCACCTGACGCTCTAATATAGGTTCATAATCTTCATGTAACTGCTGTCCTGCCACCTCGACAACTATCGCCATGGGTAGTTTGCTGCCGGGAACAACTTCAGTGATGTCAGGCCCGATGACATTCACCTGGCCATCTTTAACTTCGCTCATATCCTTGGAAGTAGCCCATTCCACCATGGGGGTGCGGCCGCCGCCGCATTCCAGATAGATATCGTCACCACGCACCCGTTCGCCTTCAAACGCGGGGCCGTAAGCCACCGGCACCGGAACTTCAGAGACCACTACTTTAAGGCCGCGGACATCGGCGGCACGGGCAACAATCTGGTCGTGCGGTACGTTGGATACCACCAGTTTGTTAGCGCTGACACCGCTCGGCGGTATTTCAGGAATAGTCGTATCGGCAATCACCGGAAACCCAAAGTTGAGCGCGCCGGCGGCGTTTGCATACCACTCATCGCTAACATTGCCCAGCGTTATGATGAAAGCAGGGATGCGGTCTTTGCTGTATTGAAAAAGTTTGTGATAATCACCTGGTTCCACATTGCCAAATGAAAGGGCGACCCGGGTTGCGAAACCAAGAGCAAAGACGCTTGCCGAAACATCGGGACCGAACGGAACAAGTCGAGTAGGCCAACCCACCTGGACTCCCGCGCGATGGAGTTGCTGGCTGAACCGCTGTCCTTCATTTTCTGCGCACATGAAAACATATAGGTCCCGCTGCTGTAACTCGGTAGCAATGCGGGCTGCCCATTCATCACTCGGGGCAGCGCCTAAAATGGCGGCAAATCCCGGTGCGCTGCCGTCGACAAATTCTACGCCGCGTTTCCGCAGGATAACGTCATCAGCTGCCCCCAGCCATTGAGATTCAGACGTCGTATCTTCCATTCGGGTGTAGAAATCGGGAGTTTCAAGGTATCGTATGGCTTCAATAATTTCTTCGGCAAATAAAGTTGCCATCCCCGCATCAAGTGCCGGTGCCAGCGATGGTAAGGGCTGGGCTTCATTTATCGGAGGCGGTAGCATTTTGCGGCAGCGTTCAATCACCGGTGCAATATCATCCAGTCGTTCGACCTTAAGACCCGTGACACCATAAATGATTGGTAAGTAATAGGCGGTATTCGGAAAACCGACAGGTTCGTTGCCTCCCCAGCGTTTCAGTGCCTCCTGCCATTTGGCCTCTGCCATAGCCACAATACGGTGGGCTCCCCTGATGGCGGCGGCTGCGATTATCTGTGACATTAGTAGTTCCCCTCGTTTATAGACCGATAATATCTGATGACAATTACTGCCCGAAACTGTCAGATTTGATCAATTCAGATCTGATATCAACTCTCGTGTCAGTTCAATAGCTTCAGGATGACGCATGATCAAGATATCTGCTCCGGCCAGGAGCAGCAAGGTTGCGCTCATTGCTTCCAGTGTAATGCCGCGTTTGGCATCGTCCCCAAGCTCCGGCGTATTCAGGGTTTTTGCTTCCTTGGATTTCCATACCTCGCGGGCGATATTGCAGATGAGTGGAAACTGCAATTTTTCATCTTGCTGGGTAAGCGCCGCCATGCGGATGCGTTCCATAACAGAGTAGGCGTATTCTATGCCGTAACCTATAGCGCTGACCGTTGGGTCCATTATCAGGTTGCTTTCTTTGATACCCAGATTAGACATGAGAATATTCAGCTGCTTTGCCATGTTAATATCGATCGGGCTGGATGCAATGACGATATGGTTATACGCCATCGCAGTGGCACCAATTTTTTTATAATCGCCCTCTTCAACCGGCCCAAGCGCCAAGCGCCGGTCTTGAACGGCTTCAGCCACAGCTCGTAATACTTCGGTGTCTTTTTCGTGATTGGCGGTGCCCCAGACAATGAGGGGGACGTCAATAGCGGCCACCAGTTGTTTTACCAACTGCACCGCTTCATCGGCGCTACGGTTGGTACCATTGGGGTCGGTGCTTTGAAGTTGCAGGCAGATCATTTCTGCCCCGTACTGGGTGATACATTTCCTGGCCCAGGCTATAGGGTTATCAATAACATCGGCGAACGGCGCTATAGCGGCTTCCGGCCAATCGCTGGGCGGCTCATCATATATTTCCATGGCGATACGGGGCAAATGGGGCATACTTCCTTCAAAGGTGTAAAACGGATAACTGTTTTCGCCACCCACATCAACAGCCGTATCTCCATCGCCCAAACGGATCGGGCGTATGGTACCGTTATAATTAAGATGCGGGGTTTCAATGGACATGGGCCTCTCCAATTCTTACGACACAGTTATTATGTTTTTCGCTGCCGCAGACAATACCTTAAGTGCACTAATAGGGCTTATCGGATTTCAGATAGTTAAGCGACTTCCCGGCTGGAACCTTCACTTTTGAGCCGATAATAGGCTGGTGTAATACCGACCTTTAATTTTAACATAGACAGCTTTGTTTAGTTTATTTGGTGAGCCAGTTTGGCAGCTTTGACTGTATTGGCCATCAGCATTACGATTGTCATCGGGCCGACTCCGCCCGGAACCGGGGTGATGGCCGCAGCCACTTCTTTAACCTTATCAAAATCCACGTCTCCACACAAGATACGTTTACCTGCCGGTGTTTTCCCTATTTCATTGGTGCCGACATCAATGACCGTTGCTCCGGCTTTAACCATGTCCGCAGTAATGAATTTAGGTTTTCCTATGGCGGCGATCAGGATATCGGCGCGGCGGGTGTGGGCGCTGATGTCGCGGGTGGCGCTATGGCATACTGTCACAGTGGCATTGGCACCGCGGGCTTTTTGCATCAAGATATTGGCAACCGGTTTGCCGACAATATTGGAACGGCCGACGATTACGACTTCCGCACCTTTAGTCTCTACACCGCTACGGGTCAAAATCTCCTGTATTCCGTGAGGTGTGCACGGCAGGAAGGTTGGTTGTCCGGCGACCATTCGCCCGACACTTACCGGATGAAAGCCGTCCACGTCCTTATCGGGACTTATGGCCATCATTACGCGGCCTTCATCTATGTGACCGGGGAGCGGTACCTGGACTAAGATGCCACTGATCTTCGGGTCGTGATTCAATTTTGCTATCAAATCCAGAAGTTCGCTTTCTGAGGTTTCATTTGGCAGTGGAAAGTTTGCTGAAAAGATGCCCAGTGACTGGCATGCCTTGATTTTAGAGCCGACATAAGTTTGAGACGCAGGGTCATCTCCGATAATTACCGTTGCCAGTCCGGGGACGACACCGTGCTGCTCTTTGAGATGAATGATTTCCTCTTTAAGTTCTTCCCGGATTTGTTGTGAGATCTCCGTACCGCTGATTATCCTGGCTGTCATAACTTACTCCTCTTGTTTTCTAGGATAGAAGTTTTTTCATGAACTCGTCAATGGCAGATACCGCTGATGAATCCTCCGGCATTTCAAGGAGCGAACGCTGCTGTAAATCATAATCCAAGATCAGATTTTCCAGCGGCACCACTATATCTGGGGATATACCCAAGCGCGCCAGTTCAGCGTTCACCAGAGGATCCACACGCACCGGCGCCTGGTTTATTACAACCCACTTTCTCTTGATATCCAGTCCTAGCTCTCGGACCAATTGAAGCACGGTATTAAGGGTGCGTACGCCTTTAATTGAGTGGTTTGACACCATGACCAGGTCATCGATATGTTGTGTCGTGCCGCGGGAAAGATGTTCTAATCCGGCCTCATTGTCCATTACCATATATTTATAGTTGGGCATTAGATTGTCAATAAAACTTTTGAGCACATTATTGGGGAAGCAATAGCAGCCGGCGCCCTCACCTCTGCCCATCGTGATTAAATCTACCCCCTGGCTTTCTGCTATGGCGTTATTGAACTTGATGTTTAGATAAGCGTCCTTTGATAACCCGGGTGGTATGAGGCCTTTGTTTGCATTGAATTCTGCCAGCACCGAACCAATGGTTTGATTAACCTCTATGGCCATACCCAGTCCAAAATTAGCCGCCGGATCGGCGTCTACCGCCAGCAGCGGTGCCCCGCCGCGTTTAACCAGATACCTGACTATCAAACATGCCAGTGAGGTCTTACCGGTACCCCCCTTTCCTGCCATGGCGATGGTTCTGGTCATGATGAAGTCTCTTCTGCTAGAGTGGACAGCCGTCGTTTGACTTCAGGAAACAGGTCAAAATTAGTGTGAGGCAGGAACATTGATGCGATGTAATTGTCCATGAACGCGTTGTTTTCCGAGAGTTCTACGTTTGTTACTAATCGGGCAACGCCTTTGCTTGCTTCGACCAGTTCCCTGGAAAAGCTGCACAACCGGGCACCTAAAAGTGAACCGTTGCCTACGAATCGGAATTTATTGCGGTCAATGTCCGGGAGCAGGCCGATAGTTACCGCGTCTTCTATATTAAGACAACTGCCGAAGGTGCCAGCGATCACCACTTTATCCAGTTGGTCAAAAGCCATATCAACACTGGACAGAAGAGTTTGATACCCGGCGTACATGGCGCCCTTGGCGCGCAACAGGTTATCCACATCAATTTCGGTCAGCACGATATCCTTGCCGGTTTCGCTGTCTAGCGCTTCTACCAGGAGGTATTCAAAGCCGTCTGTCCCGGATCTGACCCGCTCCGATTTGCCGTCCTGGAATTTCCCTTTTTGATCTATGATTCCGGCGGCAAACAACGCCGCTACCATGCTTATCAGTCCTGCCCCGCAAATACCGCGGGGTTTGCCGCCGCCGACAGTAGAAATTGTTATTTTCTGGCTTGGCTTATCGATATTATAGCCTTCGATAGCGCCACTGGTTGCTATCATCCCGTGGCGGATACCGCCACCCTCAAAAGCCGGACCGGCGGAGCATGAGGCGCTGATCATCCATTCGGCGTTACCAACCACAATTTCACCATTAGTGCCGATATCGATGTAAAGCACCGTTTCCTGTCGCTGAAAGATGCCGGTACCCATCAGACCGGAAATAATATCACCACCGATGTAGCTTGCCACTGAAGGCATTACAATCAAAGGTACGTCATGGTTGACGCTCAGTTTGAAATCCCCTGCTGGAAAAGTGGGCAGAATTGTTGCCGTCGGTACATATGGTGCCAGGCGCAGAGGCTTGGGATCCAGACCTAATAACAATTGAACCATTGTGGTATTGGCCGCCACGCAGATTTGGTCTATATCAGTTGTCTGTACTCCAGCCTTCTGTGTCATCTCAATAATGAGTTGATTGAGGTTGGTTACGATGGCCAGTTGCAATTTTTCAAGTCCGCCGGATTTACCGGCATATGAAATACGGCTGATAACATCGTCACCGTAATTCCTTTGGCTGTTGTACTCTACACCCTGCGCCAACACGCTGCCTTCGTTCAAATCAAGAAGTTCGCCCCGGACGCCGGTTGTGCCAATATCGAAAGCTACGCCAAAAAATCTGGACCTGGTATCGCCCGGTTGGATACTGGTCAACCGGAGCCCGTCAGATTCCTTTAATACGGTTAATGTCACGTTCCATGCGCCGTCCCGCACTGCAGCGGTAATTTTCTTCAGCAAACCGATATTGAACCGGGTGTTTTTTATGCCTTGGTGTTCTAATTCGCGTTCAAGGCGAGTCAGATCGCTGGAGTTATCTTCAAGGGTGGGCGGGGCAAGTTTCAGGAACAGCTTAAATACCGGAGGGGCAAAACGCCAGTCACAGGCAGTCATGGCTTCTTCATTGGTTATTAGTGAACGCAGGTGTCCTTCAGACGCCGGGGCACATGATTCTGGGGGAACCTCAACCGTGAGGTGGCTCATTACTTTACACTGACAAGCCAGACGAACACCGGCATCAAATTCCCCCGGGCTTAAATGCAAACTGCACGGGCTTTCAACCTCTCCCTGTTTGATGATAACCCTGCAGGTGCCACAAACGCCGTCTCCACCACAGGAGGCCAGGATTCCCACGCCTGCCCGGCGGGCTGTTTCCAGCAGGTTGTCACCGCGCCCGGCTTCAACCGCCACGTTATCAGGCTGGAAAAACACCTTAAATTTTACGGGTGGTTGTTGGTCCATTTAAAATAACCCCTTGACCTTGCCTGTTTTTACGTCAACATCAATTCGCCTGAAGGCGGGGTCGGATGATGTACCGGGCATTAGTTTAATATCACCGGCAACGGGGACGATAAACCGGGCTCCGTTATAAACCAGGATATCCCGAATTGGTAATGTCCATCCTGTCGGTCGGCCTTTGAGTGCCGGATCGTGTGATAAAGACAGATGGGTTTTTACCATGCAGGTGGCAAAGGAGCGTTTAGATTCATCGGCCTCTATCGTCTGCGCTTTCGCCAAGGCTTCCGGGGTGTAATTCACGCCATCCGCCCCGTAAACTTCTCTGGCGATTTTTTCGACACGCGCCCGGAGCGGGAGTTTATCTTCATACAGGAGCCGGAAGCTGTTTTCTTCTTCACAGGCGTCAATTACTGCATCGGCCAACTCTAAAGCCCCGTCACCCCCTAACTGCCAGTGACGGGAAATTGCCACCCGGGCACCGGCGCTTTCCGCGGCCTGTTTTACAACTTTGATTTCTTCTTCTGAGTCGGTATGGAAGTGATTGATACATACTACCGGATTCATCCCTGACTTTTTCACCGTTTCGATATGAGCTAGAAGGTTGACTACCCCTTTTTCGACTAACCCCGGATTTGATTCTGTATAGACAGCATCAAGAGGTTTGCCTGGAACCACCTTGGCTCCACCCCCATGCATCTTGAGCGCCCGCACCGTGGCGACGATAACGGCACAGTTTGGTTTGAGGCCGCTTAACCGGCACTTGATGTTCCAAAATTTCTCAAAACCGATATCAGCTCCAAAGCCGCTCTCGGTGACATGATAATCGGAAAGCTTGAGGGCTAGCTGATCGGCGACAATGGATGATTGCCCGACGGCGATGTTGGCGAACGGTCCGGCATGCACCATCACCGGCTGGCCTTCGATGGTCTGCAGCAGATTGGGGTTGGAAGCCCGCACCAACCAGGCGGTCATTGCCCCATCCACTTCCAGATCTTTGGTTGTAACCTCATTCCCCTGGCGGTCATAAGCTACTACAATTCTGGATATTCGTTCTCTTAAGTCTTTGAGACTGGTAAAGACGGCCATAATAGCCATGACTTCGGAACTAACCGAGATAGCAAACCCACTGCGCATCATGAAGCCATCGGTTTTGCTGCCAAGACCGATGATGATATCTCGTAATGACTGGGCGCAGAAATCCATTACCCAGCGCATCGGTACGTTGTGAGGGTCAATGTTCAGGCGCTTGAGGCCGCGTTTAGCTAGAAACTCATCTGTATTGATGGCTTCGTGTTGCATTCTGGCGGTCAGAGCAACCATTGCCATGTTATGGGCGTTGGTTATGCTGTCAATGTCGCCGGTCAGTCCCAGTGAAAAAGGCGTCAGCGGGATGCATTGAGACAGGCCGCCGCCGGCCGCACTGCCTTTTATATTGAATGTCGGTCCTCCGGATGGCTGACGAATGGCGCCTGAAACGCTGACTTTGCGTTTTGCCAGGCCTTGAACCAGACCCATGGTCGTTGTGCTCTTGCCTTCGCCTAGAGGGGTGGGCGTGATGGCTGTGACATCGATATATTTACCATTCGGCTGATCCTTGAATCTATCTGTTACCGCTGCGTAGTCCACCTTTCCGAGGAAATGACCGTATGGCAGGAGTTCTTCATTAAGGAGACCCCATTCTGCTGCCAACTGGCTTACCGGTTTCATTGTCTTTTCGGTTTCTTCGGCGATTTGCCAATCCTGCAGTTGGGTAGGATCAAGTTTGACCACTTAACACGTCTCCTTTCTCTAAGCTATTCCGGAGTTGTATGGCTAAATCTATGATGAATAACGCAAACGGCGACTTGTTGTCCATACTCTTGCTAACTGGAATATCTTCATCGCAGGCCGCTTACCGTCAGACAATGCGGCAAGCTACCTAACAGTTCCATATTCATCAAGTCCTCTAAGAATATACTATTTTCCGGTATTTTTACTATTCTGAGGCTTACTAAAGCAATCCGTTCCTCTGGACTGTCTCGGCTGATTGGGGCACTGCGGCAAGTTTCCCAACCTGTTTTCTTCGTGATTCTGATATAATCGAAATACGAGGAACACACAATCATGCATCATTCATTACCATTTTATGGCCGTCATCAATCTAGTTTTTTACGCATATACATGATGTTAGCGCCGCTGGTTCGTGTACCTTTATTGGGAAATGCTGTTCGTGCGGTTGCCAATTCATATGCGCGGCGGCAGCATGGTGGTTTTGCATTAAAGTCGGGAGAGGCAGAGCAGATTATAGATGCCGCTGGCTGGGTGGCAATCGGTGAATGTGCCTGCCGTAAAGTTTTCCATAATTGCGACAGTCCGCTGGAAGCAGAGATAGTTGTCGGTTTTGGGAAAGATGTTTATGCTGATGCTGAGCATAAGTTCAGAGAAGTTGGTAAGGATGAGGCCAAAACTTTGGTTAAACGCTGCAAAGAAGCTGGCCTCATGTCAATTATGATGCAGTGCAAAGGTCACTATTATGCCATTTGTAATTGCTGCCGTTGCTGCTGTGTGCCATACAGACTAAAAAGCCGTTACGGGATCAATCATTCTATCGTTAGGGATGACCACATAGTTCAGAATTTTGTCTGCCAATTAAACAATCACATTGACCCTTGAGGCAAGGTTAACATAATCGGATTGCGATACTGTCAGTACATTAAAACCATGGGCTTAAAATGGGGTACGTTACAGAGCCTATGTTATAATACCTTCTATTATAAAGAAATGAGTCAGAACGATTGACCAAAGTAAAATTAGCTAATTATCTTTCTGATGGATTGAACCCGCTGGTCATTGGCTTGATTGTTCTGGCAGTCTTATCCTTCAAGGGGGCGGCTAGTGCCGTACAGGCTTTCGGGTGGTTCCTGTTGGTAACCGGCTTGCTGTTTATGCCCATTCTCCTTATTGCCATGTATTTTGTCAGAACAGGAAGAATGGATGCCCTGTTTTCCAACCGGAGGCATCAGCGTCACCGAATATATGTAATCGGGTTGTTCTTTGTGGTGTTTACAATGCTTCTGCTCAATTGGCTGCACGCGCCGAGTGTGTTGGTGGCGATGCTGGTTTCGGGCTTGGTAACCGCTGCCACTTTCTCTGCCATCAATCTATGGTGGAAAATTAGTGTTCACACCTCTACTGTATCGGCTCTGGTAGTCATCTTGCATATAGTGTATGGCTGGTGGGCTCTCCCATCAATATTGCTAGTACCGATGATGGGTTGGTCCAGAGTAGTTTTGGCACAGCATACGCTTGGGCAGGTCATTGCTGGCATACTTGTGTCAGCAATCATCGTGCTGGTGGTGTTCTTTCAGTACGGGGTAATCTAGCTGACAGTGGGCTATTTTTTAGCGCGCTTTGAAAGCCCCCGAACAATACCGTAGATCAGTGCCGCGCCTAAAACGATGATTACTATGACTAGAATTCTGCCGATGGTTTCATCTGACACGGTATTCTCCTAAATAGCGCTGGATATAATGGCTATATAGAAGTATAGCACCACCTGAGAAAGCGTGGAAGAAAAATTACCGCGAGGAAAAATAGGTTCATTCAGTCCTAAAGCCGTGTAGGATTATAAAAGGCTGTAACCGATGTTGTTGGACTGGTAGAACAATAATGTGGCTCCCGAGGAAGGATTCGAACCTTCGACCAATCGGTTAACAGCCGACCGCTCTACCACTGAGCTACTCGGGAACGTTAGTTTTGGCTGCCGAGCCAGGGTTCGAACCTGGGCAAAAGGATTCAAAGTCCTTCGTGCTACCACTACACAACTCGGCAATGCTTCTGTATTGGTAGAAGATGGTGCCGGAGGTCGGACTCGAACCGACACAGGAGTTGCCCCCTAGCAGTTTTTGAGACTGCCGCGTCTACCATTCCGCCACTCTGGCCCGTTATTCGCCGAACATTTTTAAAGAACAAGTCTGGTGCCGAGGCCCAGACTTGAACTGGGGACACGTGGATTTTCAGTCCACTGCTCTACCGACTGAGCTACCTCGGCGCTTGACAACGCATGATATTGTAGCCGTTCCACTAATCTTGGTCAAGCTGGAATGCTTGTTTCACCATCTAAGCTGAGAAGGCTGGATTATCGTTTGGATTGAGAGATTTAATCGTCTTCAGGCACCTCAGCCCCGCCGTCATCCATGTCTTGTCCCAGTTCCTCTCTGACTTCATCAGCCAACCGGGCGGCGCGGGGATAGCCGATATGCAACTTGCGTTGAAGAAAAGAAGCAGAGATGGTGCCTGATTCTCTGGCCAGGTTCACTGCTGTCTCAAAGAGACTGTCACGCTGCGTCTTCCTGTCACCACCACTTTGCACCGGAGCCAATTCTTCAACCTTGAGCATAGGCGTCTGAGGTTCGGGGCGCTGGCCATTCCAGAAGTAGACCAGACGTTCAGTTTCTAGATCAGAGACAAAACAGCCTTGCAGCCGTTTGGGTTTGGCGGCGTCGGTGGGCATGTAAAGCATATCGCCGCGGCCCAGAAGTTTCTCAGCGCCAACAGAGTCTAAAATAGTGCGGGAGTCCACCTGAGACGTCACGGCAAAACTGATGCGGGTGGGGAAGTTAGCTTTGATCAGGCCGGTAATGACATCAACTGAAGGACGCTGAGTGGCGACCACCAAATGAATACCCACGGCTCGTGCCATTTGGGCCAAACGGCAAAGAAGGTGTTCCACATCATCAAAGCCAGCCATCATCAAGTCGGCCAACTCATCAATAACCAGAATCAGGAATGGCATCTTCTCCACGCCTGGCTTCTTGTTGTAAGCTTCAATGTTGCGCGCCGTAACCGAGGCCATCTGCTTGTAACGGCGGTCCATTTCACCAGCCAGCCATTTGAGTGCGCCAATAGCTTTATCCACATCTACAATGACCGGCGCTGCCAGATGGGGCATTGAGTTGTAAGGTGTTAATTCCACCCGTTTGGGGTCAATCATAATGAATTTGACCTCGCTCGGTGTGTTATTCATCAGAATGCAACAGATAATGGCGTTAAGGCAAACCGTTTTACCGGAACCGGTGGCACCGGCGATCAAAAGATGTGGCATTTTAGCCATATCACCGACGACAGCCTCGCCGCCTGCTCCTTTGCCCAGAGCGATAGACAGAGGTGCTTTGGCCTTCAATTTTTGAAAGGCGGTAGTTTCAATGACCGTGCGCATACTAACGCTGCCGAGCATGGCGTTGGGCACTTCAATGCCAACCAGGGATTTACCGGGGATGGGGGCCTCAATGCGAATCGACGGTGCGGCCAGAGCCAGTGCCAGGTCGTTGGCTAATGAGGAAATGCGGTCAACTTTCACCCGTGTGCGGCCGGTTTCCACCTGCCTGGTGACGGTATTACCATCCTTGTCCTTTTCCTTGAGTTCCTTATAGCGCCGGTCCCAACCAGGTTCGACGCCAAACTGTGTCACCGTAGGGCCGGCGTTGATCTGGACAACGGCGCTCTCGACGCCGTAACTGCTGAGTGCCTCTTCAATCATCCGGGCCCTAAGTTGATTATCGGCCTCGCCGTATTCAATTTCGGGGGTGTAATCCAGAATGTCCACTGGTGGCAGCCGCCAGCCGTCAGAGGTTAACATAGTGGCCGTCTCACCGTATTTCCGCCACACATCCTGCGCAACCTGTTTAAGGTCTCTGCCTTCATTTCGGTTGGCTCGGTCTTCTTTGGTTTCTACTATGCCTGCTTCAGGTGCTGGCAATTTTGCTGTTGGCTGACTATCGCCGCTTATCAGGACAGAGGCTGGAATGGTGGTAGCAAGCTCCGGCAGCGGTGGTTTAGTCCTGCTGAGGCGAAACTTATCACCGGCCAAGGCAGGTCTCAGTTGTGGTTGCCTGTTTTCTTCAGCGGCAAAGGGGTATGGGTGGGAGTTTTCTGTTGACGGAGGCTGTTTGGGTACTCTGAAAGGTCGGCTGATTATGCCCCCCAGCCATTTGATAGCCACCGGAACCAGCAAAACGAATGATAGAAATAACAGCCCAATAATACGTAACCAGCCACCTGAACCGGTGTCTGAGCCGATTATAGCCAGGCCGACGGTGCCACCGGAACCGCCCAGCCCTAACATGCCCCAAAAAGCCAAAACCAGAGTTAAGGCGCCCAGCCATCTGTACCAGTAGATGAAGGTGGTTTTGCGAGCGAACACCGCCACGGCTTCACGTTTAAATATGGCAATGGAGACGATTATTCCCAGCACAACCAGCAGCAAACCCCAGCCGAAGACCGCGGCGGTGCCGGAGAATACCTGATTTATAAATGTATCGATATTGGTACGCTGCCATACCAGCAGGGCGGCAAGGCCGATGATAACTAATAGCCAGCCGAACCATGCAAACCCCGTTTGTTTTTTGGGAGCCGCTGAGTTATGAGAAACCCTGGGTTTTGCGGTTCTGGATACCTTAACCGGTTTCCGGGCCACGGTTTTAACCATCGCGCTTTTGGATTTGTTATTTGATTTGGATTTCACGTTCTTATTAATGACATAACAGTCAGAGTCTATCAGTCGCGGTCAATATTGTAAAGCCTGAATTACGCTTGAAAATTGTTTAAAACTAAAGTTATTATTTGGCTTGGAACAACCGCCAACCGGCATGCATCATAGCCAAACCTACCAGGGAAACCAACATGGTAACAAAGAAATCACCGGTGGCCCAGCTTAAAAACTCCGCCTCGGTGACAATGCTGGCCAGGAGCGCAAAACCGGCCAGCATGAGCACAACGCCAAATATTTTCAACTTCATTTCCTCCTCAGTTGAGGCTCCTGACCGATTATATGCTTTCCCAAGACCTGATTACCAGTTGCCGTTGTCAATCTATGTTTATCACCTCTTGCCTTTTTGGTGCTCGTGGCGTAAATTAGTGCCAATCGGGAATGCTAAAGGGACAAACATGATCTCAAGTCTCAAGGGAAAAGTGGAATTCTTAGGCGCTGACTGGGCGGTAATAGGGGTGGGGGGAGTAGGATATAAAGTGTTTATGTCTACAACCACCCTGTCGCAGGTCCAGAACAGCGCAGAGGTTAGGCTTTTCACACATCTTCAAGTCAGAGAAGATGCATTGACCCTTTACGGATTTACCACATTTGAAGAACTGGGAATTTTTGAAACAATGCTGGATGTCTCGGGCATCGGGGCTAAATTGGCTCTTGCTTTGCTGTCGGCGTTCAAACCTGAAGAACTGGCTACTTTGATTGCAACGGGTAACGCCGATATGCTTTGCACCGTGCCCGGGGTAGGTAAGAAAACAGCTGCCAGAATCATACTTGAACTCAAGGATAAGATTGCCCGCACTTGGGCAGCGGTTCCAGCTGGGGTATCCGGCGCAATGGACAGTGAAGTCCTGGGGGCCCTTACCGCTTTGGGTTATTCCGGCGCCGAAGCCGCCCGGGCGGTGGTGAATCTGCCGAAAGATGCCTCGTTATCCTTGGAAGATAAAATCAAACTGGCTTTGTCAGGTCTGGGGAATGGATAATCGAAAACGAGGTGGCATATGACACACCATGAAACGTGCAGTCGCTGCAGCGGCAGCGGGCAGATTGCCTGCCAGTCCTGCCGCGGAACCGGCAAGGTCACCCGGCCTGGAAGTTTCGGCGGCGTACAGGCGTGTCAGTCCTGTGGCGGTACCGGTAATGATAAGTGCCACGCATGCGGCGGCAGCGGTACAGTCAAACTCGACGACTGACGCGTCTTTACTCAATTGACATTATGCCGCAGGTTGCCGAACGATCGTTTTCAGCTTTTCGACGGCTGTTCGTCCAGGATCTGAAAGATAGATCTCGTGGTGTTTTTGCTTTTTACCATCGAAAGTCAAACCTGCGTTATGAATAAATGTGTGAAGTTTTTCGATATTTGGCCCTTCATCGGCATAAGAACCGATATGCATTATTTGCGCTGAGCGGCCTTCATCAAAAGATTCGAATCTTAGCTTGCCTATGGCTGCGGGCCGTTTTTTGCGCTTGACCTCTCCGACCGCTGTATCGACCATTTCGGCGTTTATTAGATCCGGTTGCATGATCATGTAAGTCCATCTCCAGGCGTTCTTGTCACCGGCTCTGAAACTTTCCATGTCTTCCGCCCACCACAAACCTTCAAGCGGCAGTACGCCGTAGTCCACCTCCATGGCCTTCTTTATCATAAACTTTAGGCTATAAGCTACAGAATAAAGCGCTTGGATAGCTTGCTGAGCTTCAATGGAATCGGGTTTGCCCTGACCGTCAACCATCAGGTAGTTCATCGGCGGCACATCAATAAATACCGGTTCTTTCTGAGGCGGATTGTACAGGTGTTTTAATTCTTTTTTATAATCGATTTTTTCCATATTCATCCTCCTGATATTAAGGCAGTTAGGTTAATGCTATATATAATCCTCCCTTTGTGGGCAATATCAAGAAGAATCTGATTAAATTAGCGTATATAGTTTTATACAAGATTCAAGTTAAAATAATTTCCTGTTTATTGCTTTTGGTGCTATATCTTTTAGTCTAGTCTTTTATTGATTAAAGCCGGAATATATAATACAATTCTCTATAGGGTCAGACTAAGACCTGAAGTGAGGGAATTATGGCCAAAACACGCATTTTGATCGCCGATGACCACGCGGTACTCCGGGAGGGAATGCGAAGGCTGTTGGAGCAGGAAAAAGACCTGGAGGTGGTGGGGGAAGCATCTGATGGTGAGGAAGCGGTTAGTTTAGTTGATGAGTTGAAGCCCGATGTCGTGCTTATGGACATCGTTATGCCGAAACTCACCGGCGTGGAAGCTACCAAACTCATCAAGAAGGTCAATCCGTCTACCTGCATCCTTATTTTGACCGCCTATTCCGATATCCGTTACATTCTGGGTTTACTAGAAGCCGGGGCATCCGGTTATTTGCTTAAAAGCGCCCGGGCAGATGAAATTGTCGGTGCCATCCGTGCCGTCCGTAGCGGTGAATCCGTGCTGGATTCCATGGCCACCCGGAAGCTGTTGGAACGGGTGGTCAGTCTTTCCAAAGAAGCCCCTGAAGACAAAAGCCGGGGACAGTTATCCCCTCGTGAGATAGAGACACTCCGGCTGGCTGCCCGCGGCATGAGTAACCGGGATATAGCTGAAAAACTGGGATTGTCTATGCGGACGGTTAAAGCCCACCTGTCTAACATTTTCAACAAGATGCGTTGTTCGTGCCGTACCGAAGCTATCGTCAAAGGTTTCCGGGAGGGATATGTGACGCTTGAAGATGTACCGCAGGGCATCGAAAATTATGAAAAAGAAAAAATTTAGCCTGCCTGACCAGGACTACCGTTATCTCTTTGAGAATGCTTCAGATGCCATCTTGGTTCAAGACCTTGAAGGGCATATTCTTTATACCAATCGCGCCGCGGAGAAATTGACCGGCTACGATCCTGAAACGTTACTCAGCCGTGACATGACCGGGTTTCTGGCTGATCTGCATTCCCATGATGTGGCCCGTGAGGTAAGGCGGCGGCTTCTAAGCGGTGAAGATTTTCACCAGCCCTATGAACAGCGTATTGCCCGGCGTGATGGCACCGTGGCCATCTGGCGCATGGCTACCAGTCTCCTTCTTGGTGAAGGGGAGATAAAAGGCTTCCAGCACATCGCCCGCGATGTTACCGCTGAACGGCAGGTGCAGGACAACATGCGTTTCTATGTCCAGGAGGTCATCCGGGCCCAGGAGGACGAGCGCAAGCGGGTCGCCCGTGAGTTGCATGATGAGGTCTCGCCTTCTCTTCTTCTTCTCATCCAGCGTATCGACGCAATCGTTTCCAACAGCCGTCTGAAGCTTTCTGATGTAATGAAGCAGAAGATGGAAGACCTCAGGGTTCAGACCGTGGAAGCCCTTGAGAGCACACGCCGTATCGCCCAGGATCTACGGCCGCGTATCCTTGATGACCTGGGTCTGATACCGGCTTTGGAATGGATGGCTGATAATCTCATCAAGAAACACGGCATTGAGGCCAGGGTGATCGCCAAGGGACCGGAACAGCCCCTGGCCAGTGAAGTCCAGTTGCTGCTTTTCCGCATCGCCCAGGAGGCGCTTAATAATATCCGCAAGCATTCGGAAGCATCCCAGGTGGAAATTACCGTGACCTATGGACCGGAAAAAACCATGGTATCCATCGCCGATAACGGAAAAGGTTTCGCTCTGCCGCAACGGGTGAGCGATCTGGCAGCCATAGGCAAGCTCGGATTGGCCGGAATGCAGGAACGGGCGCAGCTTATCGGCGGGCATGTCACTCTGAGCAGTGATCCGGGTCACGGCACGGTGGTAACTATTGAGGCGCCCAACCAGGGTAATCTGTGTGAAGTGCCCTCGGCAACGCGGGAACTAGAGTCACGTTTAAAGAACTAAGCCTTGGCTGTTTTCGGCGCGTCAGTAAAGGCCAAATCTCAAGATATACGCCTCGTCAATTACCAATTCCCGGCTGTTGGTTATTCAGAGGTGGCGGCGACGCACTCCATGGTCAGCGGTTCGTAAAAGCAGCTTACCGCACCGGTGTGGCAGGTGGGGCCCATGGGTTCAGCTTTAACCAGGATGGCATCGTTGTCACAGTCAATCCAAACCTCTTTGACCATGAGTTTGTTGCCGGAAGTGGCACCCTTGTTCCACAATTCCTGGCGTGAACGGCTGTAAAACCAGACACTGCCGCTTTTAAGCGTCAGTTCCGCAGATTCTTTATTCATATAGCCCAGCATCAGCACCTGGCCGGTTTTGCTGTCCTGCACGATGGCCGCTACCAGCCCTTTATCATCCAGTTTTAGACCTTTACCTTTAACTGCCACGATTGTTTTCTCCTCCAAATATTTTCCGCATATGATGTATCCTTGCCAATAGGGGTTATTGTTTCAGAGCCTGCCTTAAATCGATGGCGCCGCTGTAGATTGATTTACCCAGGATAGCGGCAGAAGCACCAAGGAGTTTCAGTATTTTAAGATGGCTGAGGCAGGCAATACCGCCGGAGGCGATGACCGGGACTTTTATCGCCTGGATCAACTCATAAAGGGCGGTGAAATTGGGCTCGGTAAGAGTGCCGTCGCGGGAGATGTCGGTGAAGACGAAACGTTTGACGCCCAATGCCGTCATTTGCCGCGCAAAGTCGATGACCGATATGTCGGTTTCCTCCTGCCAGCCTTTGACCGCCATTTTACCGTCGCGGGCGTCCAGGCTGACAATAACTGACTCACTGAAGTTACGGCAGGCTTCGTGAACCAGACCGGGGTTCTCAACCGCAGCGGTACCGAGTACCACCCGGTCAATGCCGGCTTTCAGCAGTGTTCTGATACTTGAGAGGTCTCTGATGCCGCCGCCCAGTTGCACCGGAACTACCGCTGCCTGAGCGATCTGGGAAATTACGTTAAAATTGACTGTGTTGCCGGCAATCGCGCCATCAAGATCAACAATATGAAGACGGGTTGCCCCCATGGACTGCCACTTCAGCGCCACCGCCACCGGATTGTCAGAGTAAACGGTTTCCTGCGCGTAATCACCCTGAAACAGCCGCACACAGCGGCCACCGCGGATGTCAATAGCTGGAATGATCTCGATGGTAAGTCTCCGATACAACCCTGATTTTAACAGGGTATTATAGCATCACCCTCAGGTAGCGGCCAATCGTTTCAGGATGCAAACCGGGCTTAAGAATCCTGCTGGAACATCGCGCCGACCGATAATCCGGTGTGAATCCGGTGGATAGCCTCGCCCAATAGCGGCGCCATTGGAATAACAGTGATCTTACTGATCCGTTTTTCCGGCGGTACCGGGACAGTATCGGTGACAATGACCTCTTTAACCGGCGAGGCGGCAATGCGCTCTATGGCCGAACCTGAAAAGATGGGGTGAGTGCAACAGGAATACACCTCGGTGGCGCCTTTTGCCAGTAAAGATTGGACAGAATTGGTCAGCGAACCGGCGGTATCAATTTCATCGTCTACGGTCAGGGCGATCCGGCCGGCGACCTCGCCGATAATATTGAGTGTTTCGGTACGGTCTTCATTGCCCAAACGCCGTTTTTCGATGATCGCCAGCGGCGCATTTAAACGTGCCGCAAAATCCCGCGCCCGCTTGGAAATGCCGATGTCGGTGGCTACCACCACCAGATTTTCCAAATTCTTCTTCTTAATATAATTGGTGAGTAAATTGATGCCGGAGAGTTCATCCACCGGAATGTTGAAGAAACCCTGGATCTGAGCGGCATGCAGGTCAACCGTCAACACCCGGTTGGCGCCAGCTACAGTTAACAGGTCGGCGATGAGACGGGCGGTAATGGGCACCCGCGGCTGGTCTTTTTTATCAGTCCTGCCGTAACCGTAGTAAGGGATGACGGCGGTGATGCGGCCGGCCGAGGCCCGTTTCAGGGCATCAATCATAATCATCGTTTCCATGATGCTCTGGTTGACCGGAGATGAAAAAGGTTGGATAAGAAAGGTGTCGCGGTTGCGCACATTTTCCATGATGCGGACAAAGATATTTTCATTGGAGAACTGGAAAACCTGGCAGTTACCCAATGGTATACCCAGGTACTCCACCACAGAGTGAGCCAGCGCAGGGTGGGCGTTACCGGTAAATACCTTCAATTCATCCATCGTTCATGTCCTTACTATATCTACTGAGCTTAATTTATTAATCGGTGATACCGGGAACCGGGAACTTGGCTGTCAGACCCCTGACCTCCGCCGCTATGCGGGCTTCCGTTTCTGTGTCGCCGAAACTCTTGACCATCTCATTGATCCAGGCTGCTATCTGTGCCATCTCTGGCTCGCCGAAGCCGCGGCTGGTGACCGCCGGTGTGCCCAGGCGCATGCCGTTGGGCGCGGTGGCTTTCTGACCGACGATAAATGGCACGGTGTTGCGGTTGACCACAATATTGCATCGTCCCAGCGCCTCTTCGGCGTCCTTGCCGTTAACCCCGGTGGCGGTCAGGTCCAGCAGTACCAGGTGATTATCGGTGCCGCCGGATACCAGGCGGAAACCAAATTTCTGCAGCGCCAGCGCCAGTGTCTTGGCGTTTAAAAGTACCTGTTTGGCGTAACTGCCAAATTCAGGCGTCGCCGCCTCGCGGAAAGCCACCGCTTTACCGGCCACCACGTGCATCAGCGGCCCGCCCTGGATGCCGGGGAACATGGCTGAATCTATGGCATGGGCGTATTCTTCTTTGCACAGCACAAAGCCGCCGCGCGGCCCTCTTAAGGTCTTATGGGTTGTTGAGGTCACTATATCCGCCCACGGGACAGGAGTTGGGTGAACTCCGGCGGCCACCAGACCGGCAATATGGGCCATATCCACCACCATCTTGGCGCCGACGCGGTCACAGATATGACGGATGCGTTCAAAGTCAATCACCCTGGGATAAGCGGAAGCGCCGGACATGATGATCTTTGGCTGACTTTCAACAGCCAGGCGTTCCATCTCGTTATAATCAATGCGCTCGGTCTCCTGATCCAGACCGTAGGCCACCACGTTGTACATTTTCCCGGTGAAATTCACTTTGGCGCCGTGGGTTAAATGACCGCCGTGGGACAGACTCATACCCATGATGGTATCGCCCGGTTTGATAAGAGCAAAATATGCCGCCATGTTGGCCTGAGCGCCGGAGTGCGGCTGGACATTGGCGTGCTCCGCCCGGAACAGCTCTTTAGCCCGCTCAATGGCAATGGATTCTATCGTATCCATATTGTGACAGCCGCCGTAATAACGTTTGCCGGGATAACCCTCAGCATATTTGTTGGTTAATGAAGATCCCTGCGCCTGAAGTATGGCCCGGGAGGCGTAATTTTCAGATGCTATAAGGTTGATTGTTTCCTGCTGCCGCACATCCTCCGCGGCAATAGCGTCGTAGATGGCTGGATCGTCAAAACGGAGTCTGGTCATTTAATCCCTTCCCTCATTTTCAAAAAGCCAGGCTGATAATGCGGCTCTGGAGTCTCAGTATTATAACAAAATGAGGCAGGGCGGGGATAGTGGGATTTAATCCATAAAAACTCCGTTCGAATCCCCCAACCCACCCTGTCATCCTACGCGAAAGCGAAGGATCCACGTTGCCCCCGCCCCACTCCCCAACACTTAATACCCCCATGATCGAAACCTTCCCCGATATCCTTGTTCCAAATCTTAAAATACGTCCGCCCTGCTTGCCCAGAGTTAGCACTCTGGGAGCCTGTCGAAGAGTCCTCCTCTTGAGCCTGCCATTAGCCCGTCGAAGGAAAAGTAACCTCGGTCCTTATTGGACATTTGAATTGGTATTATTCGCCCCGTTATCTATCGCAATTTTCGCACATTAGATGGGTTACAATGCGCACCAGCACTTCTTTTTCAACTGGACGGCTTGCAGCAATCATTAGTGTAATGGCTACTAGTGAGGCATTGGAGATTCGCGGTTCTCCGTCAGGTGTGCGCAACGCGCCGTTAATTTCTAAAAACCAGAGAAACAGAGCTGCCGCAATACGCTTGTTACCATCCACAAAGGCGTGGTTCTTCACCAAAAAATAAAGCAAATGGGCGGCTTTCTCTTCCAGGCTGGGATACACATCTTCGCCGCCCGCCGTCTGCATAATGGCACCCAGGGCACTGGCCATTCCTTTGTCTTTTTCTATCCCAAAGACATTAGATGCCCCGAATCGTGAACGCAACTGGGCAACAATCCGCTGTGCTTCTTCGTATTCAAGAGTTCGTACCAGTTTACCTTGAGGATGAGACTTCGTTACGCGTTGGTGGTCGTAATCATCAAGCAGTCCCATGGCTTGGTTATATTCACCCACCACGCCTAACAGTGCCAGAGCTTCATCACTGGAGATATCACGGCGCTTGGCAGTATCAGCAATCAGCTTCACTGCCTGATTCAATTCCTTCAGTCGAACCTGGTTTACGGTGTATCCCCGGATGATGTGTTCCCGCAGAACGCTGGTGGCCCAGATGCGGAACAGAGTACCCCTCCTGGAGTTAACACGATAACCAACTGACAGTATTGCGTCCAGATTGAAGTATTCAACTTGATAAGTCTTGCCATCCGAGGCAGTTGTTGCATATTTTGCAACAACTGAGTGTCTTTCCAATTCTCCCTCTTTAAACACCTTTAGAAGGTGGCGTGAAATCACGGAATTGTCACGTTCAAACAGTTCAGCCATCTGGTTGAGGTTTAGCCAGACCGTTTCTCGTTCCAACCGCACATTTACTGAGATATTACCGCTAGTGTCTTGGAATAGAATTATTTCCCCGCGCCCCGTCGCATCGGATATGTTCAAAGTAATTCTCCCTTAGTAAATAGACTTTAGCTTATCGTCATTAAGGGTGCAAATTATACTTCTCTTGCCGTCATCCTTAGTTCTATAAAGGACTATTACCCCCTGTCATCCTACGCGAAAGCGAAGGATCCACAAAAGCGTTCGCTCTGAGCCTATCGAGGGGTCCTTCGATAGTACAAGGAGGCTATTGTTATTGTCTATAACCCACTATATAATGCTCTGAACAATACGTGTAGGAGGCAATAGTGGGACGATATCCGGCACTCAAGTTTTTATCATTTCTGATCACAATCATGGGTTTGGTGTTGGGTATTGGCGGAATCGCTTTTTCAATATTCATGATGACTGAAGGTGCTTCCGAGTTGCCATCAATATTCGATGGATTAACAACCTTCGTTGGTATTGGGGGGATAGGGTTTTCGGTGATATTCATGCTTGTAACAGTTGCATTTGCTGAGTTTCTACAAGTAATCATGGACATTGAAGCGAATACTCGAAGTAGTTAATAACGCCCCCTCCCCTCACTAACAGGGAGGTCGCAAACACCAACTGCAACCAAAGAGGGTTATTACAATGAATCTACAAGCAACCACTCTGAGAATAACACCTAGCTATCAAGGTCTATAGTCACATCAATGTTCTTTGGGTCAAACTTGTGCCAATATTCAGAACAATACTCAACAAAATTTGGAACAGGTTCAGCGTCGATTAACCTTAAGAGTTCTGTGCCCACCGATGTCAATTGTATTTTACCAGTCGGAAATATACGTTCTTTATTAAAAATGACCTTTACTTTCCTGCCAAAATAGGATACGACCATAGTATCTGATTCAATATCTGTGAATACATATTCCCCTTGGGGGACAAAAGTAATCAAACCGATTGATTGTAGATGTGATAAACTTTCAAAATTAATATTACAGGTATTATATATATCTTCATGGTAATCGCCAATTATTGGAATTCCTTTTCGGTCAATATTATCCCAACTGAACCTACCAATATCAGAAAACAACTGTGCATCAGACGCATCTAATGAAGCTAAAGCGTTCACGGTACGTTTCGAAAACGACCCAGGGATATTAGCTTCTCCAGATAGAATTCTGCTCCAAATTAACTGCATCTGTTTATCAGATACAATTTTACATTTTTCAAAAAAATTATAAAGCCAGTCATTTTCAATGCCATCAGGTTTAGCATCATCATTAACATTAGGGATTGCCTTTTGAGAAATTTCCTCAATGTTTTGTTGATAGTAAATCTCTTGAGCAACAAATCGCCCCAAGGCCCGTTGTTGAATTTCCGAAACCTGTAGTTCACCCTCTGCACGTATCAAGTTTGAAGCCACTTCAGCTCTTGCATGTGTCAATTTTGCATCCGCTTCAGCGTCTGCAACTCGGCGTGTTTGACTAGGCTTAAAATATCCAGACCAAGCGTCATAAATGCGCTTAATCAACGTATCTGCGGGCTTGGAAAGTTCACCGGCATTGATGAGTGAGATATTTATTTTTGTTTCGGACATAATAGCATCTCTCATTCTCAAATTAAACAAAATAACGCATATAAGAGTCAACGGTTATCAAGATATTATGACTTCAAAATAACCCAAATGCAATGGTTTCATCAGCTCTGTTCTTTATTAGAAGTGATAAGCTGGGCGATACGTTTGAAGGTTCGTTTTCCAAAGCTAATATGATGTTAAGGCCTCAAATATATAGTGGACAATCAGAAATGCTTCAATAAATAAGTAGCATTTTTAAAGCAATTAGAAGTTTTACCGCAATAAACTCTTGGCATCTAAATGAATGGGAGTCCGCAGCAATGTGGAGTCTTTACGCCAAGAATAATCAGGGAATTGCGATCCAATCTACATTTTCAAAGATCGTGGATAGTATGAAAAAGGTGAAAGAGCATATATTTATTGGGAAAGTGCAATATATTGATTGGGATAAAGACTGGTTGCCAGAAGGAAATCTTCTATATCCTTTTATTCATAAAAGGAAAAACTTTGAACACGAACAAGAACTTAGAGCTGTAATCCAAGATATGTCGGCAAAGGGTGAAAGTATAAATTTATCTGCCCCCCCATGGGAAAACGGGATTTATATTCCTGTTGCTCTTAACATTTTAATTGAAAAAGTCTATCTTTCGCCCATTACTCCAACTTGGGTATTTGATCTATTGAAATCTACGACAGCTAAATATGGATATTCTTGGGAAATCAGCCGATCTAGTTTGGATGATACACCAGTTTATTAGAAACGCTCTTGGAATTGTGTTGTATTCAATATCAACTAATTTAACAAACATATTCAACGTAAGCATGGAAGGGCAATGATCCCGGTAATTGTTTCATCGTACTAACAAACCCCAATCCACCCTACCCCCACCACCAAAATAATCCCCCAAAAAGTTCAAAAACCCCCATGCAAAGGTTCAGAAACATATTGGACTTCTCAGGACATGAAAAGGAGGAGTCTGGTTGAAACATATTTATGTGGAAAATTACTTCAAAAGCGGCTATAACCGCTTTATGCAGTACATCAATAACATTTTAAACCATACCCAGCGTAAGTCTATTGAAACCAGGCTTAGGATAATCGAGTTCTGCGACCAGTTTGGCTTCGAAGCTACCCGAAGCGCCTATGGCAAAAGCCGAAGTACAATCTATCTCTGGAAACAGAAACTAAAGCAAGGCGGCGGCAAACTCTCCGCACTTGCCCCAGGCGATAAGTCCCCTCTGCACAAAAGAAAACGCTCAGTCGAGCCCTTTATCCGTGACTTCATCGTCCGTTATCGTAACCAGCACCCCGGAGCCGACAAGACTACCATTACCCCAGTTCTGGGTATTGCCTGTAATTCAGCCGGCATAAAAGCTGTGTCTGAATCAACCATCGGCCGAATAATTCATGATCTTAAGCAAAGCGGCAGGCTACCCAAAGCAACTAAACTCCGTATCAACGCCAGAAGCGGCAGACTAATAGCCAGGGAAGCCAGACCCGCGGTGAAGAAAACCCGCCGAAAGGGCTTTATTCCTCACCAACCCGGTGATTTGATCCAGATTGATACCGTTCATCTTTTTATTGATGGCTTAAGGCGTTACATGTTTACAGCCATTGATGTGCGCACCCGCTTTGCCTTTGCCTATGTCTATCCATCCAATTCCTCAACTCACGGCAGTGATTTCTTAAATAAGTTCCTCACTGTGGCACCATTCACTGTAAGCAGGATCCAGACCGATAATGGCAGTGAGTTTCAAAAGCACTTCCATAATGCCTGTAACAAAAAAAGCCTGGTGCATTTCTTCAACTACCCCAGACACCCCCAGTCAAATGGTCATCTGGAGCGTTTCAACCGTACTATCCAGGAGCAGTTTGCTTACTGGCATATAGATGAACTGGATGACCTGCAAGTCTTTAATCGCACTATGATGGACTATTTGCTGTGGTACAACACCGAAAGACCTCACCGCGGTATTGGCAAATTGCCACCTCTGCGTTATTATCTGGACCAGTTTGTCAAAGACCTTTCTCTGTCCAATATGATATGGACGCTTACACCCCATTGACACCCCACCGCCCGTGTGCTAACATGTGTTCTCTGTATATCTGGTAGTTAAAAAGAGTATATGAATTATTTGTTTCTTCAGAAAACAACCGGTTGTTTTCGCCGGTTTCAATCGTAAAAGAGAGGTTGTTTTGGTTGTTTCATGGCTTTTTTGAGAAAACAATTCGGCTCCTCAAACACTGGCGCCCTGCGCGCAAAAAGACGCACCTTGAAAACTGAAGAATTGAAAACCGCAAATAGCCGAATTGTTGCTTTGAATCAAAATCCTAGGTACCAAAAAACGGCTATTTGTGTCAAAACAATTCGTCTATTCTTCCGTGCGCCCTCTGGTATTTGATATTTTTTTACTTTTTTGTGCTTGTGATTTGGAACTCGCTGTTAAATATGCCGTGGACGCTGACAAAGTCGAAATGAACAAAGGTATAATACTCCCGTGAGTTTTCCTAAAAAAACCTATTACCGTCAAATCTTTACCGGATTGTCTATTTCAAATGAGACTATCGAGAAAAGGGAATTTGAAGAGTGTGAATTTCACCGATGCAGCTTCGTGGATTGTAAGTTTGAGGCCTGTAAGTTCCTCAACTGCAAGTTACAGGAATGCAGCATCAGCGCCATTAAGCCTTCTAATTCCCGTTTTTTGGACGTGAAATTCCTGACTTCTAAAGTCATCGGTTTTGATTGGGCCAGAGTAGTTGTAATCGAGGACCTGGCGTTTACTGACTGCCAGATCAACTATTCCAACTTCAGATTGCTCAAACTGCCCGGCTTAAAGTTGATCAATTGTGAAGCCAAAGAGGTAGATTTTATTGAGACCGATCTTAGTAACGGCACCTTCACTAAAACCGATTTTGAAAATAGCCTGTTTTTCAGGACCAACCTTTCCAATGCCGATTTCCGGGGCGCAAAAAACTATTCGATAGATGCCCGCAACAACACCCTTAAAAAGACCAGATTTGCCATGCCCGAAGCTCTGGCGCTGCTTGACGGCCTCGATATTATTCTGGAATAGGTTTTATACATGAAATCGTTTCTGCTATTTTGCCTTCCCCGATTGACTCATTTCCAAGCTAATGTTAATATGCCTAGAATGACACTTCAACGTATACAATATGGCTGATGCCATTGCTCTTGAAACGCTGGCCGGGGAAATCCGTTGTTGCCAGCTTTGTGAACTGGCTAAAACAAGAACCTGTGCTGTTCCCGGTGAAGGCAACCCTCATACTGAGATCATGTTTATCGGCGAGGCTCCTGGCCTTAATGAAGACCGGACCGGGCGGCCGTTCGTGGGGGCGGCGGGGCAGTTTCTAACCCAATTGCTCACTTCTATCGGCCTAAAACGTGAAGACGTTTACATAACTAACATCGTAAAAAGCCGGCCGCCGGGGAATCGTGACCCGCTGCCGGAGGAAATAGCCGCCTGTAAGCCCTGGCTGGACCAGCAATTGGAGATAATCAAGCCTAAGGTCATTGTTACTTTAGGCCGGTTTTCCATGAGCCGCTTCTTTCCCGGGCAAACCATCAGCCGCATTCACGGTCAGGCGGAAGATCGCAAAGATTTTATCTGCTTCCCGATGTATCACCCGGCGGCGGCGCTGCATCAAGGCAATCTCCGGGCGGTCATCGAGGCAGATATGGCAAAATTACCAAAAATACTTGAGGAAATAAAAAAACGTGAACACCCAACTCCCATCAAAATCCAACCGCCGGAGACGGCCTCCAGGCAACTCGACCTTTTCAACTTCTAACACTCAAGCGTCGCAACACAAAAATCACGGTAAACTGCGCCTGATACCGCTGGGCGGTCTGGGTGAAATCGGCAAAAACATGATGGTCATTGAATATGGTGACGATATTATCGTCATTGACTGCGGCCTGATGTTCCCCGAGGAAGATATGCCGGGCATAGATCTGGTGATACCGGATGTGCAATACCTGGTAGAGCGTAAAGACAAGGTACGCGGCATTGTTATCACCCACGGTCATGAAGACCATATAGGTGCGCTGCCTTACATTTTGCCTCAACTTGACGTGCCTATCTACTGTGCTCCGCTGCCTCATGGCTTGATTTCAGTCAAACTCAAAGAAGCCAGGGTGCACACTCCCCAAATCCATGAAGTGAAGCCCGGTGATGTCATCCCCCTGGGAAATTTCAGCGTCGAGTTTGTGGCCATGTGTCATTCCATCCCCGATGCGGCAGGGCTGATCATCCGCACTCCCATCGGCACTATCGTCCACTCCGGTGATTTCAAATTAGACTATACCCCGGTGGGTTGCCGCACCTCAGATCTGGCGCGGCTGGCGCAGGTCGGTGCTGAGGGTGTTTTACTGCTTCTGGCTGATTCAACCCATGTTGAGATACCGGGCTATACCCCTTCAGAGAAGGTGGTGGGAGAGACTATCTCCGCTATCATGTCAACGGCTCCAGGGCGGGTGTTGGTGACAACTTTCGCCTCGCTGGTAGCTAGGATTCAACAGGTGATGGATGCCGCAATTCAGTTTAACCGGAAAATATTTATCGCCGGACGCGGCATGAACGATATTGTAAAGATGGCGCTCAAACTGGGCTACCTGAAAGCACCGGACGGCCTTATCGGAGAGCTTTCGGAGATGCACCGTCTACCGCCGAACCGTGTCGCCTTAATTACCACCGGCTCCCAGGGTGAGCCGACTTCAGCGCTGGTGCGTATCGCCAACCGTGAGCATCGGGAGGTGCAAATTAAGAAAGGCGATACAGTTATCATTTCCGCTTCGCCTATTCCCGGCAATGAATCGGTAGTGGCCAAGACCATCGACAGCCTGTTCAAACAGGGGGCGCAGGTCTACTATGACCGCATCGCCAAAGTGCATGTTCACGGCCATGCTTCCCAGGAAGAGTTGAAGTTATTACAAAGTCTTATCAGGCCTCAATACTTCGTGCCGGTGCACGGCGAATACCGTCATCTGAAATTACATGCGCAATTGGCTGAAAGTATGGGCGTTGCGCCTGAGAAAGTCTTTATCCTTGAAGACGGTGATATTCTGGAGCTCTCCGGTGATGGTGGACGGATTGCCGGCCACGTTCCGGCGGGGAATGTCTATGTCGATGGATTGTCGGTTGGTGATATCAACGGCGTAGTCCTTCGTAACCGTAAAATGCTTTCTCAGGATGGCATTGTAGTAGCTATTGTTACCTTGGATGCAGAGTCCGGGCATTTGGCGGTCCGCCCGGATATTGTGTCCCGTGGTTTTGTTGACCCGGAGATTGGCCGGGCGCTTATAGAAGAAAGCCGCGATGTGGTGACCCAGATGTTTCAAGACGAAGTGCAGCGTATTTCAGACTCCACCGTCATTTCTAACCGGGTTCGTGATCTGTTGTCCAAGTTCTATTATGAGCGGACACGGCGCCGCCCGATGGTCTTGCCGGTGCTGGTGACAGTCTAATCCGGATTGAGACCGATAAACTTAAGAATAGGTGTAGGATATGGATAAAATTGAATTACTGCTAAAAGAACTTACGGAGGCCAGTGGTGTTCCCGGCTATGAGGGCGGCGTTTGCCGCATTATGAAAAGGCAATTGAGTAAGTTAGGCCAAGTATCCGGTGACAAACTAGGCAGTGTCATATGTGTTCAGAAAGGCAGAGAAGCCGCACCGCGCATCCTAATGGCTGCTCACATGGATGAGATTGGCTTCATGGTGAAACTCATCACTCAGGAAGGATTCATCAAATTCGTGCCCCTGGGCGGTTGGCCTAACCAGCACATGGTGGCGCAGCGAGTGTGTATAGAGACATCAATGGGGCAGGTTACCGGCGTAATCGGTGCCCCGCCACCGCATCTTTTACCGCAAAAAGAACGCAATGTGACTTTTGAAAAGAAGGATATGTATATCGACATCGGTGCCACCTCCAAAGCTGAGGTTGAAGCTGCAGGAGTGAAAGTCGGTGATGCCATAGTGCCCATAAGTGAATTTAGCGTGTTATCGGTCAAGCAGCCGACTTATATGGCAAAGGCTTTTGATGACCGTGTCGGCTGCGCCATGCTGATTTCGGCAATGGAATTGCTGGCTGATGAAGATCACCCCAATACTGTCTTTGGCGTGGGCACAGTGCAGGAAGAAGTGGGCCTACGAGGCGCCGCCACCAGTGTTGAGTTGGTGTCGCCTGATGTGGCGATTATTTTGGACATTGGCCCGATAGGTGATGTGCCGGGAATCAAGGCTGACGAATCGGTGACGCGTCTTGGCGGCGGGCCAAACTTGGTAGTTTATGACACAAGAATGATCCCCAACCTCAAGCTTAGGGATTTAGTCATTAGCACCGCGAAGGACCTGGACATTCCGCTGCAATTGGATACGCTTGAGTTTGGCGGATATGATGGCGGCGTCATCCATTTATATAGGAGCGGTGTTCCGACGGTGGTTATTGCCCTGCCGACGCGACACGCTCACAGTCACAATTCAATTGTTAGACGTGATGATTTTGACCGTGCTGTAATCTTGGTGACGGCTCTGGTGCGGAAGCTAGATGGGGCAACGGTATCCGGTTTGTGTGATTAGTGTGCGATTATCTTTGCTGTAAACAGCGCTGATTATGTATTAGAGCTTCGGGCGGCGCTTGTGCCAGTCGGTGTTTTGCTGGAAGGCATGACCAAGATTGAAAATGGTCTTCTCGGCGAAGGGTTTGCCGATGATCTGAAGGCCAATGGGCAGGTTATCGGAGAATCCGGCTTGGATTGAGATGCCCGGCAGCCCGGCGATGTTGACCGGGATGGTGCAGATGTCTGAAAGGTACATCGAGAATGGGTCTGAGGCCTTTTCGCCAATCTTAAAGGGCACGCTCGGGGCGGTGGGGGTGATTAGGGCATCATACTTCTCAAAGGCGGCGTCAAACTCTCGGCGGATGACGGTACGCACCTTCTGGGCTTTAACATACCAGGCATCATAGTAACCGGCGGACAGGGCGTAAGTGCCGAGCATGATGCGGCGCTTAACCTCCGGACCGAATCCTATGGCCCGGGTCTTCTCCATAGCCTCCCACATGCTGTCGGTGTCCTTGTAGGAGAAGCCGTACTTGACGCCGTCGTAGCGGGCCAGGTTAGCCGAGGCTTCTGACGGGGCGATGATGTAATAGACGGCCAGAGCATAACTGGTGGTTGGTAAAGAACATTCTTCGATGGAGCAGCCCAGTGTCTCGTATACTTTGAGGGCGGCTTTGACGGCGGCATCAACCTCAGACGTGACGCCCTGTGCAAAATATTCTTTGGGTATACCGATGCGCATACCCTTGACGCTGTTACCGAGGCATCCGAAGTAGTCCTCTTCCGGCTGCGGCACAGAAGTCGAATCACGCGGGTCGTAACCGGCGATGGCATTAAGCATAAGCGCCGAGTCCGCCACGTCCTGGGTCAACGGGCCGATCTGATCGAGCGAAGAACCGAAGGCGATAAGACCGTAGCGGGAAACCAGCCCGTAGGTCGGTTTGAGGCCGGTGACAGAACAGAAACTGGCTGGCTGGCGGATGCTGCCGCCGGTGTCGGAACCTAAAGCCGCAGGGGCTTCTCCTGCGGAAACGGCCGCGGCCGAACCACCGCTGGAACCGCCGGGAACGCGGGTTAGATCCCAAGGATTGTGGGTGGTGAAGTAGGCCGAATTCTCGGTCGAAGAGCCCATGGCGAACTCGTCCATGTTGGCCTTGGCGATGATGACGGCACCGCGGCTTTTCAGGCGCTCAACGACGGCGGCATCATAGGGCGGGATGAAGTTTTCAAGCATCTTTGAGGAGCAGGTGGTGCGGATGCCCTTAGTGCAGAGAACGTCTTTGAGTACCACCGGAATACCGGTCAGAGCGACGGCCTCGCCGCGGGCGATGGCGGCATCGGCGGCTTTGGCCTGGACGATGGCTTCTTCACGGGTGATGGTCATCAGCGCCTGGATCTTGTCATCGACGATATCGATGCGATCGAGGTAGGCACGGGTGAGCTCTGCGGCAGAGATCTCCTTGGCGTCCAGAAGTTTCCGGGACTCGACGATGGTAAGTGAGCTAACGTCTATGGTCAATTCTTATCCTTATTATTCAAGCACGGCGTGGATACGGAAGAAATCGCCGTCACGGTCGGGGGCATTGGACAGAACATCCTCCGTCGTAAGTGACGGGGCTGGTTCATCGTAGCCAAGGACGTTGCACTGGGCGACGGTATGGGCCGTCGGTGGCACACCGTCGGTGTTCACCTGGGAGAGCACGGTGAAATTCTCCAGGATATTTGAAAGCTCACCCTGCAAGCGGTCGATCTCGACGTCATCTATGCCGAGGCGCGCCAGCCGGGCGATGTGCAGGACTTCTTCTCTAGTCAGTTCCATATCGGTGGATTATAGCATCAGGAGAGGGGTAAGCACCATTCCAAGCACCAAGTCTCAAGCCCCAAATGCCAAACAGATTTCAAATGTGGGACTTCGCTTCATTATGCCTATCGAGGATTATTGTTGTTTTCAATATCGGCTAACAAATTGAAAACTCCAGAAAATAATCAGTAGCAAAAATCCGCCTACTAGGATCAATATTCCACAAACTTTGGCCCACCCAACCCACCAGTCACGGTTGAACAAGCGAAAATTCCAGTAGTAAAAAGCATATCCCAACGGTTTTGCCAGAACTATCAGGATAATACCTACAATCACCATCATCCAGAAAGTTTTAAATATATCCACCGTTCACCCAGCGTAATTCATTGAATGGCAACTCGTAATCGGAAGCCCATCTCGATTTTGAGGCTTACCCTCCCCTCAACCGTTTAAGTTTATCCTCCAGAGCCTCCAGTTTGGCCCGTTCCTTGGTGACGACCTGTTCCGGTGCTTTGGCGACGAAGGCTTTGTTGCTCAGCATGGCGGAGAGACGTGCGACCTGGGATTCGGTCTCGGCGAGCTCTTTGGCGGCGCGGACGGTCTCAGCTTCCTGGTCGATCATGCCGGACAGGGGCAGGACGAGTTCGGTGTTTTTAAGCACCAGCACCAGCTTCTCAGCGTCGCTTTCACCGGAGAAGCGGTCGTTCACTATAGAAAGCGGGCGGACGCGGGCCAGAGTCTCGATGATCGGTTTATAGGCTTCTAGGCCGGTGGCCAGTGTTCCGGCGTGGATTTCGGCGGGTATCCAGTGTCCGGCCTCTACTTTATGCTCGGCGCGGACAATGCGAACGGTTTTGACGACCTCGATCAAGCCCTCGATAAAACCCTCGGCGGACTCGTCGACAGCATCGAGATTGGCTTCGGGATAGGCGGCGATCATGATGGACTCCGGCACATTGCCGAGATAAGGCCGCAGATGCTGCCACAGTTCCTCGGTGACGAAAGGCATGAAGGGATGCAGCAATCGCAGGGAGTTGTCGAGCACCTTGAGAAGCACCGGCAGCGGGGACGTGGTGGTGTCGGCGGACTGCAACCGTACTTTGGACAACTCAATGTACCAGTCGCAGAACTCGCCCCAGATGAAATCATGAATGGCACGCTCGGCCTCGCCGAACTGGAAATCATCCATGAAGGAGACAGCCTGGGAAATTGTGCGGCTGAGGCGCGATAGTATCCAGCGGTCCTCGGCTGGTAGAGCGGCTTGGTCGATAATACCCGGCTCGGCTTTATCAAGATAACCGATGACGAATCGGGAGGCGTTCCACAGCTTGTTGGCGAAGTTGCGCCCGGCCTCCAGACGGATGGGCGACAGCTTGATATCGTTGCCGGGCGAGTTGCCGGTGGTGATGCCGAAACGCAGGGCGTCGGTGCCGTACTGGTCGATGAGGGTCAGTGGGTTGAGGACGTTGCCCTTGACCTTGCTCATCTTCTCGCCCTTCTCGTCGCGGATGAGGCCGTGAAGATAAACGGTGCGGAAGGGTACCTTGCCGGTGTTGTGCAGCCCCATGGTGATCATGCGGGATACCCAGAAGGTCAGGATGTCATAGCCGGTCTCCATGACATTCGTCGGGTAGAAATATTTCAAATCTTCTGTCTCATTCGGCCAGCCGAGGGTGGAATGCGGCCACAGTCCCGAGGAGAACCAGGTATCGAGGACATCCGGGTCCTGCTCAATTTTCTCTGAACAGCACTTAGGGCAGATCTTGGGCGTATCAATAGCGACAATGGTCTCGCCGCAAGCCTTGCAGTACCACACCGGGATGCGGTGGCCCCACCATAACTGGCGGGAGATACACCAGTCACGGATATTCTCCATCCAATTGAGGTATTGTTTAATGAAGCGTTCCGGTAGTATCCTGATCTGGCCGGAAGTTACCACCTCAATGGCCGGTTTAGCCAGAGATTCCATCTTGACAAACCATTGGAGCGAGGCGAGCGGTTCTGTAACCGTGGCGCAGCGCTGGCAGTGACCTACGGAATGGGCATAATCCTGGACCAGAACCAGGAGTCCCAATCGCTCCAGTTCCTCAGTGATGGCCTTACGGGCGATGTAGCGGTCAAGGCCCGAATATTTCCCCGCATTATCGTTAAGGGTGGCATCATTATTGAAAATATTTATCAGCGGCAGGCCGTGACGCTGGGCGATGTCAAAATCGGTCGGGTCATGGGCCGGAGTGGTTTTCACCGCGCCGGTGCCGAAGGTCATATCCACTACGGCATCGGCGACGATGGGAATCTCGCGGTTCATGATCGGCAGTAGTAGTTTCTTGCCGACCAGTTCTTTGTAGCGCTCGTCGTCCGGATTGACGGCCACAGCGACATCGCCGAGCATCGTTTCCGGTCGGGTGGTTGCTACGGTGACAAAGCGGGTCGGGTCGTCGGCCAGCGGGTATCTGATGTGCCACAGGTGGCCGGACAGGTCCTTGTGGTCCACCTCAAGGTCAGAGATAGCGGTATGGCAGCGGGGGCACCAGTTGATGATGCGCTCGCCGCGGTAGATCAGGCCCTGATCATAGAGGCTTTTGAAGGTAGTGCGCACCGCCAGCGACGGACCGGGGTCCAGAGTGAAGACCTCTCGGTCCCAATCACAGGATGCACCGAGTTTCATGTGCTGCTTACGTATGGTCGTACGGCAGGAATTGGCCCACTGCCACATACGGGCGGTAAAAGCCTCACGGCCTAAATCATATTTTGTCCTTTTTTCTTTAGCCAATATCCTCTCCACCACCACCTGCGCTGCGATGCCAGCGTGGTCGACACCGGGCAGCCATAGAGTAGGCTCACCCTTCATGCGGTGCCAGCGGGTCATGATGTCCTCCAGGGTAGCGGTCAGGGCGTGGCCGAGGTGGAGCTCACCGGTTACGTTGGGCGGAGGCATGATGATGGTGAACGGTTCCTTGTCCGAATCTATACGCGGCTTGAAATAGCCTTTTGCCATCCAGAACGAGTACCACTTGTCCTCCACCTGGGAGGGTTCATAAGCTTTGAGAAGCTCTGTTTTCTGAAGGTCAGACATTACTAAAAAATCCTTGTAAGCGAATTTATGGCCTATTCTATCACGATTGGCGGTGGCTTTCAGCATGATGATGAGAGCCGGGATTTTGATAAAAAATAGATGAATTGTTTTGACACAAATAGCTGTTTTTTAACACCTGGAGTTTTGATTCAAAGCAACAATTCAGGTGGCGGTTTTCAGATGAGATTGCACCCTCGGATGACATGCTGGTATAAATCATGTCGCTTTGCTCCTTGCAATGACGGGGTATGTAGCCTTTTAAGTTGATGCAGAACATATTTTATTCATAGAACGATACCTTCCAATATCCGACCTTCAGCACCGGAAAGCAGCACCTGGGGTGGTTGTTTATCTGAAAGTGAAAATTACGGAAACAACCTCTTTATTACGATTGAAAGCGGCTAAAACAACCGGTTGTTTACCAAAATCAACCTCATTAAAACCGAAAACAACCGATAACAAATACTCTTTATAACTACCAGAACAACAGAGAACATATGTTAACACACGGGCGGTGGGGTGTCAATGGGGGTTTTAACTATTTGAGGGTTTATTTTAGAGGGCAGGGTAGAACATGAAGCATCGTGACCCTATACAAGGCAGATGAAAGTGGACACTTCGACAGGCTCCCCGAGTATTCACTCGGGACAGGCGTGACAAGCAGAGTGAACGTTGGGAAGGTATTGTGGAAGGTTTACTCCGTAAAATGGCTGCGGGGCCTTTTGTGAGTTTACGGGCATCATTTCTTAAATGAAGGCTGTAATACCCATAGAGATGAGTTATAACCTGTAAATTATAAACAGGTCCAGGCATCGCAACTGCGGTTACATTGGATGCCGCTGCTGTTGTAAAACACGGGCTTGATCAATGGATTATAGATATATGACCGTTGAAAAACAGGTACTTCAAAATCATTTTTTACGTATTTTTACGCATATCGGTAAGGGTCGTGCAGCCCCATAATAATAATATTTATTAGTATATTCTTGTCGAGATGAGAAATTGCGGCTGGACCGCAGGAGAAGAGCGCACTTAGCGCGAGGAGGGAAAGAATGGCATATTAGCAAGAAACCAATGCCAAATTAGATCAGGCACCGCAACCGGGGCTTGTAGCGGTTGATTATAAAGAGAACAAAACATTAGCAAGAAAGAAGAGTTAACATGAAGGCAAAAGCTAAAATTCGTTCAATATGGGGACTAGCCATCACCATGCTGTTGGGATTGAGTTTAACCATTATGACGGTGGCGCCGGTAATGGCGGCCGTCCCGACAGCGACAACGCTGGCGCCGCTAGACGGAGCCGCAAATGTGGCTCTGGATGCCACCGTAACAGCCGTGTTTGACGTCGATGTAATTGGTGTCAACCTAGCTGGGGTGGGTATTGCGCCAGACCCGGGCGGTGTGGTGGCAACGCTGGGTGAGGACAATCGCACACTAACCATCACTCATACCGACTTCGACTATGGCACAGCATACACTGTCACCATCCCGGCGGGCGCCGTGACGAACGCTGAGGACCCCAACGCAACAATCACCTGGTCTTTCATTACGGTGCAGGAAACGATAGACCTGGGAACGGCGGCCAATTATGCCATTCTGGCAAAAACAGGAGTCACCACCACCGGCACCACACTGGTTACGGGAAATATTGGAGTTAGTCCAATCACTTCGACGGCCATAACTGGATTCGGGTTGATACTGGATGCCTCGGAGACCTTTTCGACGTCATCCCTGGTGGTAGGAAAAGTATACGCACCTGACTATACGGGATCTGCCGGAATAACTCCTGTTGCTCTAACCACGGCTGTAGGTAATATGGAAACAGCCTATACCACCGCCGCAGGACGCACCAACCCGAACGCTACCGAGTTATACTCCGGGAATCTTAGCGGATGGACACTCTACCCGGGTCTCTACAAGTGGGGCACGGGAGTTTTGGTAAATAGTGATGTTACCCTTGACGCCCAAGGCGACCCGAGTGCTGTCTGGATCTTCCAGATAGGGGGAGATTTGACGTTCGGTTCCGGCGCAAATGTTGTCCTGGCAGGCAACGCGCAGGCCTCGAACATCTTCTGGCAGGTTTCAGGTGATAATGAAGGTATCAGTGTGGCGATCGGAACGACTGCTCATGTTGAGGGAAATATACTGGCTCTTAAGGCAATCGCCATCAATACCGACGCATCGCTGAACGGCAGGGCGTTATCACAGACTGCGGTCACATTGATTGCCAATGCCGTTACCGCACCGACGCCGATATCCTTTAATATAACTGGAATCACCAGTCCGACAACTGCCGGGACACCCGGTAATGTGACTGTAACCGTGATGGAGAACGGCGAAGTCAAGACGAATTACGTGGGTACCATAACCTTCACCTCAACAGACCCGCAGGCAATACTGCCGGCACCTTACACCTTCGTTTTGGGTGATAATGGCGTCCATACCTTTACCAACGGACTGACATTGAAGACTGCCGGAACCACGCAGAAGGTCGCGGTATCAGATACTGAAGCTAATGATGGCATCAGTGCCAATATTGAGATAGAGCCTATAAATGCCGTCATACTGGCTGTTACCGGCATAACCAGCCCATCAGTGGTTGGAACCGGCTCGAATATAATAGTGACGGCCCTGGACGTCTATGGCAACACTGCCACCGGCTACCTGGGAACCGTCCACTTCACTTCAACGGATGCGGCAGCAATACTGCCCGGAAACTATATATTCCTCGCAGGTGACGCTGGTGTAAAGACATTCACCGACGGCGTAGCCTTTAAGACCGTCGGAACTCAAACCATAACGGCCACTGATACTGTTACCGGCACTATCACCGATATCAGTGACAATATCACAGTAGATCCGAAAGAACTGACGGTGACCGGCATAACCGCTGACAACAAGGTGTATGACGGAACCACTGATGCCACTCTTACCGGTACAGCTGTCCTTGTTGGAGTTGAGTCCGGACATGACGTCACTCTGGTCGAAACCGACGCGGCAGGCGCCTTTGATACAGAGAACGTCGGCACTGGCAAGACAGTAACGGTAAGCGGATTAACCCTCACCGGAGCTGACGTTGGCAACTACACGCTGACTCAGCCGACGACGACTGCCGACATCACCGTTCGCGACATCACGGTAACGGCGGTGACCGACACCAAGGTTTACGATGGTGATAACACATCAGTTGGTGTACCTACAATCACCACCGGCAGCCTGGCATCAGGTGACACGGTCACATGGATACAGACCTTTAACGATCAAAACGTGGCAACCGGAAAGATACTCACCCCGGCTGGTACGGTAGCTGACGGTAACGGCGGCGACAACTACAATATAACCTTTGCCAACAACACCACCGGCAGCATCACCGCCAAAGAACTAACAGTAACCGGCCTGACCGGTGACAACAAGGTTTATGACGGAAACACTGACGCTGGTGCCACCGGCGCCCCGGCGCTCAGCGGCGTAATCGACTCCGAGAATGTAACTCTGAACGGCACACCGGTATTTACCTTTGTTAACGCAAATGCCGCCACGGGTATCGCAATCACCACCACCGGTTACACCCTGGGTGGCGACGCCACAGGCAACTATACGCTGACTCAGCCGACACTGTCCGCTAACATCACCGCTATAGAACTGACGGTAACCGGCCTGACCGGTGACAATAAGGTTTATGACGGAAACGCCACGGCCACCGCCAGCGGCACCGCGGCACTTAACGGAGTAATCCTCTCCCAGGACGTAACTCTGGTAGGCACACCGGTATTTACCTTTGTTGACGAGAATGTCGACACGGGTATAGTAATCACCACCACCGGTTACACCCTGGGTGGCGATGCCACGGGCAACTATACACTGACTCAGCCGACGCTGTCCGCTGACATCACCGCCAAAGAACTAACGGTAACCGGCCTGACCGGTGACAACAGGGTTTATAATGGAAACACTGACGCTGCTGCCAGTGGCATAGCAATACTTAGCGGCGTTGTGACTGATGAGATTGTGACACTGGACGGCACACCGGTATTTACCTTTGATGAAGCGAATGTCGGCACGGGTATCGTAATCACCACCACCGGTTACAGCCTGGCTGGCACGGATGCCGGCAACTATACACTGATCCATCCGACGCTGTCCGCTGACATCACCGCTATAGAACTGACGGTAACCGGCCTGACCGGTGACAACAAGGTTTATGACGGAAATGCCACGGCCACCGCCAGCGGCACCGCGGTACTTAGCGGAGTAATCCTCTCCCAGGACGTAACTCTGGTAGGCACACCGGTATTTACCTTTGTTGACGAGAATGTCGACACGGGTATAGTAATCACCACCACCGGTTACACCCTGGGTGGCGATGCCGCAGGCAACTATACACTGGCCCAGCCGACGCTGTCCGGCAATATCACCACCTTTGCCGTCACGGTAACTGCCGTTGCCGCCAACAAGATTGCCGGTGTTGTTGATCCGGCGCTGACCTTCACAACTACCCCTGGCACGCTTGTTGGTAGTGAAGAACTCGCTGGTGTCTTAACCCGAGTAGACGCAGGCGGCAATACCGCGGGTGCTTTTGCGATTCAGCAGGGTACTGTGACCAACGCCAACAACCCGAACTACAACATCACCTATGCTGGAGCTGACTTCACGGTGAACCCCGCTCTCGCAGCCCAGGTAGTCTTCACCACCCAACCCGCCGGAGCCGTGGCAGGCTCAGCCTTTACCACGCAACCGGTGGTCACCATTCAGGACCTCTACGGCAATACTGTGGACTCCGCCGCTAGCGTGACCATCGCGATCAAACCCGGCACCGGCGCACCGGGCGCCACACTTGACGGCACGCTAACCGTTAGTGCCGTAAGCGGCGAGGCTACTTTCGCTGGATTGAACCTTGACTATGCATGGACTTATGTGTTGGTGGCTACCAGCACGGAGTTGGAATCTGGTGAAAGCAATTCGTTCAGTGTTATAGCGTCTGAGGAACTAGACACTGTTTCCTTGTTGCTGAACCCAGGCTGGAACTTAATATCCTTGCCGCTGATACCGGTCGATTCATCCATAACCGCAGTGCTCGATGGAGCACTGGACAACGTAATCAGCGCCTGGAGCTATAATGCCGCTACCGAAACATGGACAAGCTGGAGCCCTTACGGGTTTAGTGATCTGACGACGATGGTAGACGGCAAGGGCTACTGGATCAACATGAACGCAGAAGCCACCATTTCATTCACCGGCTCATCAATGCCTACCGGCGGAATTGATCTGCCGCCGAGCTATCCGGTGTTTGAAGGCTGGAACCTAATCGGCTTCAAGTCAGCCATGCCGAATACTGTTCTGGCCTACCTGACCGGCACCGATTACCGGTTACCGATCTATTGGTACGGTTTGAACACATACTACTCACTGGTTACAACCAGCGCTCACTTCCAGCCAGGCCTTGGTTACTGGGTGTACTTCAATGCCGATAATACTGTAACACCGTCTGATAGTCATCCTGCTTAGTAGTAATAGAATGACGGTTTTATAAGGAGAATCGACAATGATTAAGCTTGGTATTCCAACAAAAAGCAAAATAATAGGGTTAGCCGGAGCCTTTGGGCTCCGGCTAACCACCGCCATTGTTCTCATAGCTATGAGCGCAACAGTAGTGATGGCGGTTCCCCAAATGCCTCATCAACTGGGGGGACAAGTGACAGTAAACGGAAGTCCTGCGCCTGCGGGTCTCTCTGTGTCTGCATCAATAAATGGTGTGGAATACGCCAGCGGCACCACAGACGCGCAGGGTGAATACGGGATAAGTTCTGCTTTCAGAGTCTCCGCGGATGACCCTGTCACTCCGGCCGTGGAAGGCGGGACTAACGGGGATACAATCAATCTTTATGTTGATGGTATCCCCGCAGGATCAACAACCTTTTCATCCGGCAGCGTGGATACACTGGACTTGTCAGTGACCATTGAATATACGCTGACTGTCTCCAGCGGCGCTGGGGGCTCGGTGACCACGCCGGGTGAAGGCGGCTTTACTTACGACGCCGGCACGGTGGTCAATCTGGTAGCTACACCGGCCAGCGGCTATCAGTTCTCAAGCTGGACGGGTTCGGTGGCTAATTCAGCATCCGCTTCCACCACCGTGACCATGGATGGCAACAAGAGCGTTACCGCTAACTTCACGGTGATATCAACCACAACCTATACGCTGACTGTCTCCAGCAGTGCTGGAGGCTCGGTAACTGCTCCGGGTGAAGGCGGTTTTACTTACGACGCCGGCACAGTGGTCAATCTGGTGGCGACACCGGCCAGCGGCTATCAGTTTTCAAGCTGGACCGGCCCGGTGGCTAATTCAACATCCGCTTCCACTACCGTGACCATGGATGGCAACAAGAGCGTTACCGCTAACTTCACGGTGATACCGTCTGGAACCACGACCTATACGCTGACTGTCTCCAGCGGCGCTGGGGGCTTGGTGACCACGCCGGGTGAAGGCAGTTTTACTTACAACGCCGGCACGGTGGTCAATCTGGTAGCTACACCGGCCAGCGGCTATCAGTTTTCAAGCTGGACCGGCACGGTGGCTAATTCAACATCCGCTTCCACTACCGTGACCATGAATGGCAACAAGAGCGTTACCGCTAACTTCACGGTGATATCAACCACAACCTATACGCTGACTGTTTCCAGCGGCGCTGGGGGTTCGGTAACTGCTCCGGGTGAAGGCGGTTTTACTTACGACGCCGGCACGGTGGTCAATCTGGTAGCGACACCAGCCAGCGGCTATCAGTTCTCAAGCTGGACCGGCGCGGTGGCTAATTCAGCATCCGCTTCCACCACTGTTACCATGAATGGCAACAAGAGCGTTACCGCCAACTTCACGGTGATATCAACCACAACCTATACGCTGACTGTTTCCAGCGGCGCTGGGGGTTCAGTAACTACGCCGGGTGAAGGCGGTTTTACTTACGACGCCGGCACGGTGGTCAATCTGGTAGCGACACCGGCCAGCGGTTATCAGTTTTCAAGCTGGACCGGCCCGGTGGCTAGCACAACTTCTGCTTCCACCACTGTGACCATGGATGGCAACAAGAGCGTTACCGCTAACTTCGCGGTGATTGCAACCACGACCACGACGCCCCCGCCTCCAAGCACTACTATCCCTCCGTGGGTGTGGATCGTACTGGGCATCGCCGTGCTGGCTGCTCTGGGTTGGGTCTTCTTTGCTCGCAGACGGATTTAATAGCAAGAAATAGGTGTAGATCAGGGGGGCGCTAACGCCCCCCTGATTTTGCATCTCAATGATTGCCAAACGACAATAAATACCACCTTCTCTAAGGCTTTGTCTAAGGATAAATATGAAATTGACACCGGAGTGAGTTTGAAGTTCCTAACATTTATCCAAATGGATTAACAGATGTCCACACTCTTCTCAGGTTCAAGTAAATCATAGGTCATTAAGGTTTCAGCTTCCCGCTTGAGCATTTTCAATTCACTGGCTGCAATGTGATATTGCATTTTCATAAATCTTAAGACATCGCAATATTTGGATCATTGTACCTTGATGCAAGTGTTTCAGAGTGGATGATGGACTGGCAGGTACCGGTAGGAACACAACGTGAATTGCGAAAAGTGCCCATGTCGGATAAAATCAAATCGTTTATATATTAGATGAGGGTTGTAATTTGGTAAAAGAGGTCATCCACACCGAACTGGCTCCAAAAGCTATCGGTCCATACTCCCAAGCAGTTAAAGCAGGAAGCATGCTATTTACTTCCGGGCAACTGCCGATTAACCCGGCCACCGGTGAGGTCAGCGGAGACATCGGCGTTCAGACCAGGCAGGTACTTGATAATCTGAAGGCCGTCGTTGAAGCCGCGGGTGGGACCATGGCAGATGTAGTCAAAGCCACGGTGTTTATTACCGACCTGTCCGGATTTGTTGCCATGAACGAGGTCTATGCCGAGTATTTTCCGGTTAAGCCGCCAGCCAGAAGCACCGTGGAGATTTCAGGGCTGGCTAAGAATGCCCTGGTGGAGATTGAGGTTGTGGCGGTGTTAGGCTGATAGTTCGTATTTCATTATAGATTGTAATTGACGAGAACATTGTTAAACAAAGGGAGAAATGTGCATGCCGACCTACGAATATGATTGTTTAAATTGTAAGTCACGATTTGAAGTGACGCGCAAGTTTTCTGAGACGGGTGGTAATAATTGCCCAAAATGTGGCGACAAGGGTCAAAGGGTGTACCACGCACCGCATCTGGTGTTTAAGGGTCCGGGGTTCTACGTGACCGACAGCAGGACGGAAGTGGATCCCGAGATAGAACACCGCAAAAAAGAAAAAGAGGCGGCGGAGAAACCGGCGGAAGTGAAAAGCGACTCAAAAGAAACTGAGAAAAGCAAGCCGGTGACGGGGGTTGAGGGCGGTAAACCGGCCGGCGCGGACGTTTAGCCGGGGCTAATGGGAAAAAGAAGGTTCTTTGACTCCGTTCACTTACTTCTGGTCCAGCTTAAGCAGGGTGGAGCGTGGGGATACAGGGATCGCTTCGTCATAGATTCGCAGTGACTTGTGGTAATACAGGGAAATCAGGCAGGCAATACGCTCCCATGAAGGCCTTTAACTTATTCTGAATGTGGTTGCGTGGCAATTATTCTTATGATACTCTCCGATTAGCTTTAAGGCCTCAATCCCTGGCATTTTTCAACTAATGCGTTATCATCAGGTTCTACTAAGACTGTGCCGTCAGGAAAGACGATGGTGGGTACGCTACGGTCCCCCCTGTTAACCTGTTCCACGAAGGCGCAGGCCTCTCTGTCCTCTTCGATGTCGAACCAGGTATATACGACCTTCTGGCGGTCCATGATTGCCCGAGAACGGCGGGTGTGGGGGCACCATGTGGTGCCGTAAAGCCGGGTGTTATCAGCCATATTAAATCCTCCTGACCTCTTGATTCATTTTAAACCGAATTTTGACAAGATGGTAATGGGGAAAGCTTCAACAAACTCATTATTCTTTCGACCAGTATAGTGAGTGAAGTGACCGGGCTTATTGTATAAGCCTCTTCGGGCTTTTCCGAGTATTTGAAGAGGGCAGTTCTCCGCGAACATCATTTGATACGACTGTTGACAATAGTATTGTATTGCATTACAATATATCGTAATAAATTGTTATGGAGGTCCACTATGTTTGACCCACGTTTCGGTGGATTAGATGCTGGTTTCGAAAGGCACGGTAATCCTTTTGAAAGGCGTACGCGATTATTCAAGAAAGGGGATATGAAATACGTCATCCTGGAACTGTTGAAGGACAAGTCATCTCACGGCTACGAACTCACAACGGAGTTGGAAGACCGTTTTCACGGCCTGTACTCGCCCAGTGCTGGAAGTGTTTACCCTGTGCTCCAGTTGCTGGAGGATATGGGGTACGTCACCTCAAATGCCGAGGATGGCAAAAAGGTTTACACCATTACCGATACCGGCCGGAAATTCCTCGAAGAGCAGAAAGAGACTATTGAAAAAATCGGTGAGCGGCTACGGGGTTGGTGGGGTTCCGCGGACAAGGAGCACCTGCACGATTTCCGTGAAGCGATGAGTTCATTCCATGAACTGCACCATGTGATAGGGCGGATAGCCTCACGCAAGGACCCGACCAAGATCGCCCGGGTCAACGAGATCCTGTCTAAAACGCTTAAAGAGCTGGAACAAATTTAGAGTTAATTTATGCCATACCGCCAATAAATCAATATAATTAAAATAACTATTGACAATATCAATAAAAAGGCTTACAATAACTGCAAATAATTGAGTATAGAAGGAGAAGCATGGCAGGGCAGGATAATAACCCGAGTTTGGCAATCGAAGCCCAAGGATTAGTAAAAATCTTCGGCGACAACCGCGCTGTCGACGGTATTGATTTAAGGGTACCTACCGGCAGCATCTACGGGGTGCTGGGACCTAACGGCGCAGGGAAGACGACTACCATCAGGATGCTGGCGACATTGTTGAAACCCGATGCCGGTTCAGCAACAATATTTGGTCACGACGTGCAAAAGGAAGCGCATATTGTACGTCAATTGATCGGGGTAACCGGTCAGTACGCATCAGTCGACGAGGCGCTGTCGGCAACAGAGAATCTGGTCGTTTTTTCACGGCTGCTCGGTTTGAGTGGTAAAGAGGCCCGTAAAAAGGCCGCTGAGCTGCTGGAAGAGTTCGGTCTTACCGAAGCGGCCAACCGGCCGTTATCCAAGTATTCCGGCGGTATGCGCCGTAAACTTGATCTGGCGGCCAGTCTGATCTCTCAGCCGCCTCTTATCTTTCTGGACGAACCAACAACCGGACTGGACCCGCGGACGCGCAACCAGATGTGGAGCACTATCCGCCAACTGGTGGCCAATGGTTCAACGGTGCTATTAACGACACAGTATCTTGATGAGGCCGATCAATTGGCAGACAGGATAGCGGTAATAGACCGCGGCCAGGTCATTGCTGAAGGTACGCCCCGGGAACTCAAGGCTTCGGTCGGTCTCGCGTCGCTGGAATTAAAACTCAGCGATAAAGGTAAAGACTTGGAGGCCAGGAGCATCATCAGCACAGTCCTTGACGTGGAGAGTTATCTTTCAGTCCAAGGACTCATAACTGCGCCGATGTCGAACCCCGACCGCATAACCGATGTGCTGTTCGCCTTGCGGAATGCCGATATCCATCTTGCTGAGGTGAGCGTCAAGACGCCGACGCTTGACGAGGTTTTCCTGGCTATCACCGGCCATACCAGTACCACAGACGCACAGAAATCGGAAGGAAGCAACAATGGCCACTAATATTATCGAACACCAAATCCCTATAAAGACTCCTATCGTTCCGGGATCTGAGCGCCGGTACAGTAACCATAGCGGTTTTATGCAAGCGCTCAGCAACGTGCTGACCATGGCTTACCGGGGATTGCTGAAAGTCCGCCATTCGCCGGAACAGCTGGCCGACGTTATCTTTCAGCCGATCCTGTTCACCCTGATGTTTACCTACCTCTTCGGTGGGGCGGTTGCCGGTAATGTGCATGCTTATCTGCCGATCATTATCCCCGGTATCCTGGCGCAGGGCATACTGACCGGTTCTGTGGCCACCGGGGTGCAACTTCGCGAGGATATGGACAAGGGCGTATTCGACCGTTTCAAGTCGCTACCGATCGCGCGCATTGCGCCGCTGGCTGGGCCGCTGGTGGCGGATATGATCCGCTATGCTATCGTAACGGTGCTGACCTTCGCCATGGGTTATCTGATTGGCTTCCGGCCAGAAGCCGGTTTCGGCAGTGTGCTGGGGGCCAGCGTGTTTGTCATCGCCTTTGCCTGGTGCATCAGCTGGATATTCGCCTTCCTGGGCGTTATCTCCCGTAATGCCGCAGCGGTGCAGGGCATTTCTCTACTGGTGATGTTCCCGCTGACCTTTTTGTCCAACGCCTTCGTGCCGGTGGATACTCTGCCCGGCTTTCTCCGATGGTTTGTCAATGTGAACCCCGTTTCCCACCTGATCACCGCCGTTCGGGAAATTGTCAACCAGGGTGTTATCAGTCATGATTTCGGGCTCTCGATACTGGGAGCGCTGGTGGTGCTGGCAGTATTTGTCCCTATTACGGTGCGGACTTATATGCGTAAGGCATGATCCGGGATTAGTCAATATTTAAATCAGACTCGAGGCTGTCAAACAGCCTCGAGTCTGATTTTTTGTTTGTGGTATGTTTCAAGTGGCGTTTTCAAGCAGACTGGCGGCCAGATCAATGGGGATAAATTCAAAGATACCGTTTGTGTCCGGTTCTGCGTTGGCAGCAATACCGACTACTTTGCCATCCAAGGTAAACAGACCGCCGCCGCCGCTGCCGGGGGCGATAGGAGCATCACTTTGGATGTAATTAAAATCTGTAGCGGTACGCAAGGCGGAAACGATGCCTATGGTGAAAGTGGCGGGGCCGGGAAGGTCAGCGCTCTGAGGATACCCGGCAGCCATCACAGTCTGACCGGTTGAAAGATCCGCCATTGAACCCAGGTTAACAAAGGGCAGGTCGGTGCGAGTGGTATTGATTTTAAGCAGAGCCAGATTTGTCGCAACATCGGAGGTGGCAAAGATAGTTGCGTCAAACTGTTCGCCAGTATTAAGAGTAACTTTGATGTTACGTGCGCCAGTGACTGAGTGCAGGACGGTGAGCACATAACCATTTGACGTGACAATAACGCCAGAACCGAAACCTCTTAAACCGCCAGTGGCGGTGAACTTGACCACGACCGGATCAATCTGTGCGATCAATGCGCCGTATTTGGGGACAGTGGTAACGGCACCGGAGGAACCTTCATTGATTAGAGCTTCCAAAGCGGCTACGTCCAGGGCGGCTTGATTCTGTTCCGTCTGCAAAGCGGCAATAGCGTTTTGCAGAGAGCTATTGGCTGATTCCAAAGCGGTTATGCTGGTCTGCTGGTCGTCCACACCGTTGACGGCGTCAACGCGCAGGGCGGCAACGGCACCATTAGCCAGTATGATTAGAGCTACCAAAACGATAGCAATCGAATTTTTCATATAATGTTCTCAATCACTCCGGTTATTTGGCGTAGGCGCTCTGGATCAAATTCAGGGCGGCGTCGATAGGGATGGCGAAATTGATGCCCGGGTCATAGCCATAAGCTGGCACACCGATCAGTTCTCCCTTCTGGTTGAACATGCCGCCGCCACTATTGCCCGGGTTAATATCAGCATCCATCTGGATATAGTCTAATTTTATGCTGGGATTAAGAGTGTTTTGTGAAATCATATTCCTGATAGCTGAAACGATACCGGTGTTAAATGTGGCTGGCCCCGGCAGTTCATCCCCAAGTGGAAAGCCACAAGTTATTATCTCCCCGCCGACAACCACGGCGGCAGAGGAACCGATGGTGACAGCCGGCAGATTGGTTTTAGAAGAAGTTGGTTTCAGAATCGCCAGGTCAAGATCAGCACTGCTGACAACCACAGTGGCGCTGAACGTTTCACCGGTCATGAGTCTCACAGTGATTGCCGTTGCCCCGTCAATTACATGCTGATTAGTCAGGATAAAACCATCGCTGCGGATGATGGTGCCGGAACCAGAACCCGCGGGGCCGAAACGGTCAGACACCTCAATGTAAACTACGGAAGGCTCTATTTTCTGTACCAGTTTTGTGAAATCTGTCCCAACTGACGCGGATCCTGGTTCTGAAACGGCTGCCTGCAGGGCTATTATGCTGGTCTGCAGGGCGGCTGTCTGAGCCTGTTGTTGGTCAAAAGTAGCCTGTAAGGCAGTATTGGCGTTTTCCAAAGCCGATAGATCAGTGGCGGTGTTGTTGAGGTCGGCGTTGGTCTGCAAGAGCAAACCTCCGTTGACAGCGGTGCCGACCAGTAAAAGGGCTAAGATTACCGATAACAGCCATGTTTTCATAGTGGTAGTATCTCCTTATGGGTCTGGGATTAATATCTGCTTCTTAAATAATATCCCTAAGGACATCCGGTAACAAATGAAAGATAACATTCCGTATTATAAATAAAAAATGTGAAGGAATTATGGAGATTGGCAGCTAGCGGATTCTGCTGAATTTAGCGCAAATTAAGTGATATATTTATCGAATTGTAGCCCCGGAAACGCGATGGTCTGACCGTTGCTATCCATCAACATGAAAAAGAGGCGTCTCAGACGCCTCTCCTGGTACTGCACTAATGTGTTCTAACCGCTTAGAAGTTCCTGTTCCTTGTCCTTGCCTAACATTTCAGCTTTCTGGGTGTAGGAGTCGGTGAGTTTTTGCAACTGGTCCTGAGCGCGTTTACTCTCATCCTGCGAGAGTTCCTTATCTTTTTCCAGTTTTTTAATATGTTCTTGGGCGTCCCGGCGCAGGTTGCGGATAGCGATCTTGTCCTCTTCTACGCGTTTGTGCACCATTTTAGTCAACTCGACCCGGCGTTCCTGGGACAGGGGCGGAATGGACAGCCGGATAACCTGACCGTCATTTGAAGGGGTTAGGCCGAGATCAGACTTCATAAGGGCTTTTTCTATCTGCCCCATCATGGAACGATCCCAGGGTTGAATGAGCAACAGTCGGGCATCCGGTACCGAGACGTTAGCCATGTGGTGAATTGGGGTGGGGGTGCCAGCATAGTCCACTCGGACGTGCTCAATGATGGCAGTGGAGGCGCGGCCGGTGCGAATGGCACTCAGTTCACGGTGCAATACCTCTATTGAGACAGTCATCTTTTTTTCAGCCTGTTGCATGATCTCAGTTACAGTCATAATCAACTTTCACTCGATATTAATGTGCCGACCGATGCCCCGGTGACGGCGCGCTCCAGATTACCGGGAGTGGTCATATCAAAGACGATAATAGGCAATTTGTTTTCAAGGCATAGCGACAGGGCAGTGGCATCCATGACCTTGAGCCGTTTGTTCAGCGCGTCCAGGTGGGTCATGCGGTCATACTTCACCGCATCCTTGTGCTTGAGGGGATCGGCAGAATAGACGCCATCAACCCGGTTTTTAGCCATAAGGAGCACCCCGGCCTCAATCTCAATGGCGCGCAGTGCTGCGGCGGTGTCGGTGGTCATATAGGGATTACCGGTGCCGCCAGCAAAAATGACTACCCGCCCTTTTTCCAGGTGGCGGATAGCGCGGCGGCGGATAAAAGGTTCGGCGACTTGCTGAACGGTGATGGCTGATTGGGTTCGCGTCTGGACACCTTCTTTTTCCAGCATGTCCTGTAAAGCAAGTGCGTTAATGACGGTAGCCAGCATACCGGCGTAATCGGCAGTAACACGGTCAATCCCGTCTTTGGCTACTGTGGCGCCGCGCCAGATATTGCCGGCGCCGACAACAATGGCTATCTCTACACCCATGAGGAAGAGGTTCTTGATCTGAAGGACGATGGCGCGTACGGCAGGGATGTCAATAATGCCGTGCGATTCACCGGCAAAGGCCTCACCGGATAGTTTGAGGAGCACCCGGCGGTACTTCAGGTCTGAAACCTTGAGCTTCGGCTCTGCCGAAGCCAGTGACGATAAAACAGTTTCAGAAGAAGCAGTTTCGGACGGACCTTCGGAATCAATCACTTAGGTCTGCAGCCTCCTCTTATTGACAGTACCAGCTTTATTATTCCTCGCCGGTTGCCCGGTTGAAAACGCTTTTACCTGCTTAACCGTTAACCGCCAAGTTCAAAGCGGACGAATCTTTTAAGACGGATATTCTCACCGGTGCGGGCGATAACGGCGGTAATGAGATCATTAATTGATTTGGAGGGATCTTTGATAAATGGTTGCAACAGCAGGCAGGCGCTTGCAGCATCTATTTCACAGTCAGCCGGCCGATCGCTTTCAGCCAGGTATAGCGGACACATGGCCGCGACTTGCATAGCCACATCGTGAGCCAGGCTCTTGAATTCATCGGTGCGGGCGACAAAATCAGTTTCACAGTTGAGTTCAATCAGGGCACCGACCCGGCCGCCGGTGTGCACATAGGCCTCAACCAGTCCCTGACCGGTGACGCGCTCGGCCTTCTTCGCAGCCTTAAGGAAACCTTTGGCCTGGAGGGTCTCAAAAGCCTTATCAATGTTGCCCTCGGTTTCAGCCAGGGCATTACGGCACTCCATAACGCCAGCGCCGCATTTCTCACGCAGAGTTTTAATCGCTTCAGTAGATATTTGCAATGTCATAAACCTCGTCAGTATTAAAAAAGGGAGTCTTAGGCCGCCAGTTCAATGTCTTCGGTGTGTTTTTTCACCTGTTCGGCGTCAGCAGCGGAGGTGTCCACCTGCTCAACCTCAATCTTATCCACACCCGCGCGGGCTACCAGCATAGTGTCAGCTACTTTCCCCAAAATCAGCTTGATGGCGCGCATGGCATCATCATTAGCGGGGATGGGGTAGTCTATACCCTCAGGACTGCAATTGGTGTCCACTATGGCCACAACGGGAATACCCATGCGCTGGGCTTCAGCCAGGGCAATTTTTTCCTTAGTGGGATCAATGATGAAAATAACTTCCGGTAAAGCGGTCATTTCCTTGAAGCCGCCCATCATCTTGTTAAGGCGCAGCATCTCTTCAGCCAGTTTAAGCTGTTCCTTTTTGGGCAGACGAGCTAATTCACCACGGGCGTGCTGATCTTCCAGCCGCACCAGGTAGTCAATTCGGGTTTGAATGGCGGCGAAGTTGGTAAGAATACCGCCGATCCAGCGCTGGTTGATGAAGTACATCCCGCCGCGTTTGGATTCCTCAGCGACTATCTCCTGCGCCTGCTTCTTGGTGCCGACAACCAATAATTTGCCGCCTTCAGCGGCGGTGTTCTCAATAAAATCAAGCGCCTTATCCAGCATCACGACGGTCTTATCAAGGTCGATTATATGGATATCATTGCGCTTGGTGAAGATATATTTCTTCATTTTAGGGTGCCAGCGGCTGGTCTGGTGACCGAAATGGGCCCCGGACTCCAGTAGCTCTTTGATATTAGTGGTTGTAGTCGGCAAGTGATCTCCTCCTAAGTAAAGCACACGTATTTAGCCAAGTTGAAAGTATAACATAGCAGTATAGCATAATGCCAAATGGGGGAGCAATGGAAAGCGTTCTTCAAGACTTGGAATTGCAGTGTGCGTAATTACGGAAATTAGCTTTGACGAACGACCAAGAGCGGCAGTTCACTGTTTCACGGCGGCCTATAGATTAAGGCTTTGAGGCCTCAGATTGCGTCGGGGGTTTGAAACGCATTTAATGTGATGCTAGACTTTAACACTATTATGATAACTATTGGCATTACCGGCGGGATCGGCAGCGGCAAGAGTACTGTTGGGGCTATGCTCAAGGAACTCGGCGCGGCTTTCATCGACGCTGACAAAGTCGGTCATCGTCTGTTACGCGAGGACACGCAGCTTAAACAAGCGATTTTGCAACTCTTTGGCAACCAAATACTGTCCGCTGACGGCAATATAGAACGGCGGCGGCTGGCCACAGTCGTTTTTAATGACTCTGCCGCACTTTCCAAATTAAATACTATATCTCATCCCGCAATTAGCGAGGCGGTGGGTGTGGAAATAAGAACTCTGAGAGCACAGGGATATGGAGTAGCGGTGGTGGAAGCGCCGCTTTTGGTCGAAGCCGGATGGACAAAACAGACTGATACTATCTGGCTGACCATCGCTCCGCCGGAAGTAGTGCTGAAACGCCTGGTTGAGAAAATGGGATACACTGAAACTGAAGCCAAGGCGCGTATCCATTCCCAAACATCTAACGAGGAGCGAATACGCTTTGCCAACGCGGTTATCGACACTGATACCAGCCTCGAAGAGCTGAGAGCGAAGGTCAGAGCAATGTGGTTAAATCTTAAGACTTAAGCTTCAGATATCCCAGACCGTCTCTCAGAGCCATAGGCCTAAAGCCAAACTGTTTTTGAACGGCATCAGCGTCGGTGGTATTTTCAATCTCCATTGATTTGAACTCCGCCATACTGATGGGCGGGTTGGAGAATAGCTTACCCATAACGGCAACGGCGGGCAGCATCAGGGGCCGCGGGACGTGGATCTTGATGCGTTTTTCACCCAGAGCCGCCAGGATTTGGTCTAACATGGTTTCATAAGTCATTATCTCCGGTCCGCCGACGGTGCAGCTTTCACCGCTTTTTTCTCCCGATACCATTTTCATGATACAACTGACCACGTCACCCACCCATATAGGTTGCAGCCGACTCTTGCCGTCGCCAGCCAGCGGGACGATAAAAGGCAGCATATGGATTGAACGCAACAGAGAGGCTATAAACCCGGCTCTCTGACCGAACATCACTGACGGTTGAAGGATGGAGTAGTCCAGGCCGGAGTGCCTGACTGCTTCCATACCCAGCCACTTGGAATGGAGATAGGTGTAGCGGGGGTCGGGGGAGGCACCGAGAATGCCCATATGGATGAAGCGTTTGACACTGGCATCATGGGCGGCGTTGACCATATTTTGGGTGCCGGCGACGTTAACCCGCTGAAAAGTGCTCTGACGGTTTTCCCGGATGATAGCCACCAGGTGAATCACGGTATCTATACCGGCCATAGCGTCGTGCAGACTGCCGGGATCGGTGACATTGCCAAAGACAAGTTCAGCGCCGGGGGCTTTAACACGAGCACCTTCTGCCTCATTGGTGACTAAACAACGCAATTTGCGGCCATCTTTTTGCAACCTGGGGATGAGGTGGCTGGCAACGAAGCCGCTGGCGCCGGTTAAAAGAATCATGTTGGCCTCCCAAACAGAATCAAATCAAGTATAGCGCGAAATATGGGGATGCGATACGGTTGAGTCCGATATATAAGGCGCGATGGCTGAATTATTTTGGCTTTTTGGTATCAGAGGTGATTGAAGACCGTAATCGGATGAGGTGTCGGGGTGTTATAATTATATTCAATGATACAGGATATATCGTATCCGGCCTTATTATGGCAGCAATTACCGGCAGACCAGGTTAAATGCCTCACCTGCCAGTGGTATTGTCAGATTAATGACGGCAGGATGGGTGTTTGCCGCATGTATCAAAACAATGGCGGCCGTCTATTCAATTTGACCTATGCCAAAATCTCTTCAATGGCAGTCGATCCGATTGAGAAAAAGCCTCTTTACCATTTTTATCCCGGCACTTCGGTTTTGTCTCTTGGCAGCTGGGGGTGTAATTTTCATTGTGAGGGTTGCCAGAATTGGGAGATAGCCTGTCCGGCTGATGATGAAGGATTTGGCCGAGCGCGCCAGATGCTGCCGGCACAGGCGGTGGAGATGGCTATGAGTTCAGGTTGCGCAGGTATCGCCTGGACATATAATGAGCCTTCGATCTGGCTGGAATACACCTTTGAATCAGCAAAACTGGCAAAGGAAAAGGGATTGTATACGGTATATGTCACCAACGGATATGCCTCCTTTGAGCAAATCGATACTATAGGTCCATACCTTGATGCGTGGCGGGTTGATGTTAAAGGCTTCAGAGACGATACCTACCGTAAAATCGCCCGGATTCAGCACTTTGAAGGTATCCTGGCTGTGGCCGAGCGGGCCAAGGAGAAGTGGGGGATGCATGTCGAGGTGGTGACTAATGTTACGCCGGGACTAAACGATGATGATGCCCAGCTCAGCGGCATCGCAGACTGGATTTCCAGGAAACTGGGGAAGGAAACTCCCTGGCATATTACTCGCTTTCACCCTCATTACCGTATGAGGGATTATCCAGCGACACCTATCGAGACGCTGGAACATGCTTATCAACTGGGCAAGGCAGCGGGCTTGAGATTCGTCTATCTGGGCAACATTCCAGGTGATGCCCATGCAAACACTACGTGCTACTCCTGCGGCCAGCAGATAGTGGAACGCTCAGGTTTCAATGCCAAGATTAAAGCGCTGGATGGGACAAAATGCGGGCATTGCGGCGCAGATTTAAATTTTCGTGTTTAAAGATTAATATAGATATTTCGAGCATCTGTTAAGGAGTGCATCTATGGCTATGATACGGCACCCAATAGCGTCCGGTAAATTTTATCCCGGCACCGCTGAACAGCTGAGAGCGTTAATAGGGTCTTTTGTTGAAAAAACAGAGGATAAACTTGATGCGATAGGTGTTGTGGTGCCTCATGCCGGGTATATATATTCCGGTTCGGTGGCGGCGGCGGTCATGGCTCGTATTGAACCGGCCGACACCTATGTCATCATCGGCCCCAATCACACCGGCATGGGCAAACCGTTCAGCATTATGACCGTTGGCGCCTGGCAGACGCCGCTGGGCGAGGTACCGATAGATTCAGAACTGGCCCAGAATATCCTCACCAATTCCAAATATCTTCAGGAAGACCGTACGGCACATCAGGGAGAGCATGCCATTGAAGTGCAGTTGCCATTGTTGCAGTATTTTAAGCCCGATATGAAATTTGTGCCTATTATCCTGGCGGTGGCTACTCTGGAGGTTTATCATGAGATTGCGCAAAGTATTGCCCAGGCGATAAAGGAATCACCGGGGAAAAAGATAGTTATTGTGGCTTCATCTGATATGACCCACTATGAAGCTCAGGAAGCGGCGGCCCAAAAAGACAAGCGGGCGCTTGAAGCGATTCTTAAGATGGACGAGACGGAATTGCTGGAACGCGTTATCAAAGAGCGTATCACTATGTGCGGCTATGCTCCGGCGGTTACCATGCTGGCGGCGGCAAAGGCACTGGGGGCAAAAAGCGCCGAACTGGTGCGCTATCAAACCTCCGGCGACGCCTCTGGAGATTACTCATCGGTAGTAGGCTATGCCGGGGTGATCATTCACCGTCACGAGATGTCGTCGCTGGTGAAGCTTGCCAAAGAAACGGTTGAGCTCTACGTCAAAGAACACCGGGTCATGGATACTCCGCAAGACCTTACTGCTGAAATGAAAGAGCGTGCCGGTGTGTTTGTGTCAATAAAGAAGGAAGGCCAATTAAGAGGTTGTATCGGCACCTTTGAACCTTCACGTTCCGACGTAGCCGGGGAAATCATCGGCAATGCTATCTCCGCCGCTACCAGGGACCCCCGCTTCCTGCCCATTTCACCGGATGAACTGGAGCACCTGTCATACAGCGTGGATGTGTTGACTGAACCGGAACCGGCTGAGTTTGCAGAACTTGATCCTAAAAAATATGGCGTTATCGTAGAGCGCGGCTGGCGGCGCGGCTTGCTGCTGCCTGACCTGGAGGGTGTTGAAACTGCACAGGAACAAGTAGATATCTCTCGCCAGAAAGCGGGTATAGCGCCTGATGAAGAGGTGAAGTTGTCCCGGTTCCAGGTGAAGAGGTACCGGTGATATTTGAAGTTTTGAAATTCCAGTATTGATGATGAACGGAAAGTAATCCGTGAAAGGCTGAAAGATGCCACGGGACATGTTCGAGACTCATTTTGAAAAATTGAGGAATGAAACAGCGCCGCTGGCGGCCAGGATGCGGCCGCAAATACTCGATGAGTATGTGGGACAAGAGCATTTGGTGGGTGAGGGACGGGCGCTCAGACGGGCCATAGACGCTGGTGAATTGCCATCCATCATTCTATGGGGGCCGCCGGGCTCAGGCAAGACAACGCTGGCACAATTGATAGCGAACACTACTGTCGCCTATTTTGCCCAGGTGAGCGCGGTCAGTGCCGGAGTGGCGGACCTGCGGAAGATAATTGAAGAGGCCAAACAGCGGCGGCTATCGCAAAATCAAAGGACAATTCTTTTTATCGACGAAATCCACCGTTTTAATAAAGGCCAGCAGGACACGATTTTACCCTATGTTGAGGACGGTACAGTGACTCTCATCGGCGCGACGACTGAAAACCCTTCGTTTGAGGTTATTTCACCACTCCTGTCACGGGCGCGCACCTATGTGCTTAAGGGGCTTACTGCTGAGCAGATAAAGATTATCCTTGATCGGGCAGTCACTGATAAAACACGAGGCATAGGTGATTCTAACGTCGTGCTATCGGACGAGGCTGCCGGTCATATAGTGAGCCTGGCAAGCGGCGATGCCAGAATTGCCCTGAATATCTTGGAACTGGCTGCCCGTACTACGCCGCCGGACGAAACAGGAAGACGGCAGATCAACATTGAGGCTGTTGAAGATGCGGCGCAAGCCAAAACGCTGCTCTATGACCGCGCCGGAGAGCAGCATTACGACATCATTTCAGCCTTGCATAAGTCAATGCGCGGCTCCGATCCCGATGCCGCGCTCTATTGGCTGGGGCGGATGCTGGAAGCCGGGGAAGACCCGTTATATGTGGTGCGGCGGCTGGTTCGGTTTGCATCGGAAGATGTTGGTATGGCCGACCCGCAAGCGCTGGTGGTGGCTATGGCGGCGCAGCAGGCAGTCCATTTTATCGGTATGCCGGAAGCCAACGTGGCAATAGCTCAGGCAACGGTATATCTGGCGACGGCGCCAAAGAGCAACTCACTCTATGTCGCCTATAAAAGGGTGCAGGAATCAATTGCCAAAAATCCCATCGAACCGGTGCCGCTGCACCTGCGTAACGCGCCGACGGGATTGATGAAAGATCTAGGCTATGGCAAGGGTTATAAATACGCTCACAATTACCCGGAACATTTTGTAAAACAGCAAAATCTGCCTGATTCGTTAAAGGACAAACACTTCTATATCCCGTCTGACCAGGGGCAGGAAAAACTTATTGCCGAGCGCCTGAAGCATTGGTTTGGAGACGGCGAAAACGACAGCCCCGAACAAAAAACGGTCGAATAATAATTCACTGATGGTCTAAGCGTTTATCTGCATCAATCCCGTCTTGTTGGTTTTGTGCGTCTGGACGCTTCCAGTATAGTCGGGGATAATTTTCCTGAAACGGCTCTTTTAGAATGGGATGCCTATTAAATTTTTGAATTGCACATCTGCCGATATATTTAATGTGCTTTTGAATGACTTTATGCCTTTGTGGAGAGTTTCTACTTCCTAGTCGTTCCAGCTACCCGAACGTGGCGGTATCTCTTTCGCGCGTATAAAACTCATAATCTAATCCCTCCATTTTGATAAATCATATGTACGTTCAGACCTAAATAAATCAAAAGGTGAATGTATGGTCACTATGTCAACCTTGTAGAATGTTCCTAGTTGCTCCATATTATCGCCCAAGATATAGAGTTGTTTCTGTTCATTGTCTACTTTGCATATGCCCATTGGGGTAACGAATAGCCCGGATATAATAACTCTATTAGGTTTCTTATATTCCATTACTAATACAGGTATTCCATCGCGATTGACAATTTCGATGCTATCAGCGTTGCGATAGAGGTACCATCCATCAGGTAAGTAGTCAGGCTCATTGCCAGTCACTATTATTGGCCTATTGAAAATATGTTTTGACTGATCATAAAAACCGGTAAACAGTTTGGTATCAATTGCTATCTCTCTCTGTTCTGTAACATTGATTTCAAAAATACTCTGCCCATTTATTTTTAATGAAACAAAGGGGTTATATTTAAGTTCTCCTATGGTCGTAATAGCATCGCCAGTTTGGAATCCCTCAGAATCATGGCGGTTGCCATAACTCACAAGAACTTGCGTAGAATCCAGTGTGTATGGCGGAAATTGTATTGTGCTTTGTGCTTTGACAAAAAACCCAACGTAATGTGGAGAAGTAAAAAATACAACAACGACAATTAAAATAACAACGAGAGCTTTTAATCTCTTTGCGTAATTTATGCTTCTGTAAAACATGCCGGCAAGCAACCATGCCCACCAGCCCAAAATGAAAGTATTGGACAGTAGAAACAAGGCATACCCAGTTTTGAAGGATAAACTGGCTAACACGCTTCCACCCCAAAAATTCTGAGCGATGAATAACAAAACTGAGGTGACCACAAAAAATACTTTTGGCTTACGACTAACGTCAGTTTTGTTGACAGAAGGTTCGACGGAAGGCTGATTTATGACTTTACGCGTGGCTTGGCGCAAGGCTCTTTTTTGTGCCTGGAACTTTTTACTGCGTTTACCCATTCCGGTCGTCCCCCAAACGTAGTTTGCTTGGGAGGATTATACCGTAAAACCTTCATAGGTAGGCACTCTGAACCCCTGACACTGTAAGTTGCAAAAGAGATTAGTACTAATACCTATTGACAACCATAATCGTATCCTCGTATAATCGGTACTAGTCCTAAGGTACAATTGCTGTGAGTGAGGAGGGCAAAGGATGACACCTGACTCCCACAAGACACCTACTCTAACCTGAAAGAACGATCCGGTCTAGTCCAAAGGGAAATGAAGCAAACATAGAGAGAGGAACAACGATGAAGCAGTCAAGTTTTCACGTAGCTACTTCACATTGCGGTCTATGTCACTACTCCGGCTATTCCAACCGATGCACTTTTTTTGATGATGGGGTGTGCCCTTATGTTCAAAATGTTAAAGAGATAAAAAAGGGAAGTGCTCAAGCCCAGGAAGTTGAAATAGTAGCCTAGCACCGATACGTCTCAATAACGCAAAGTAAGCGGCGGAGATTCTTTTATCCGCCGCTTTTTCTATCTTAGTGGCTGCGATGTTCCGATTATTAAAAAAGAGGTGGCAGCGGCCATGGAGGTGTATATGCAAAGGTTCTGATTCTCAATGGCAGAAAATTAACCCTCAAAAAGTTCCAAAATGCTATTGACACTCCCATTACTCTATGCTAACATGTGTTCTCTATATATTGGATTCTTAAGAAGAGTAAGTATTTGTTTCTTCTAAAAACAACCGGTTGTTTTTGCCAGTTTTAATCGTAAAAATGAGGTTGTTTTAGTTGTTTTTTCGCTTTCTGTAAAACAAATACAAATCCGCTACTCATCTGGCCTGCAGGCTGGACTTTGGCTTGTTCTGCCAGTCCCGGCGAGTCAGAGAGTTAGTACTCGAAGAGTCAAGGCGAAGGTACCTGTAGTCTATTGCCCCACCTCCCACCTTGTGCTAATATAACCTCAGTACACGAGGTGAATGATCGTTCAATGAAAGATAAACTGAAGGAACTTGAATCTAAAAAACAGCAGATTGCTAGCGGCGGCGGTGAGGTGCGGGTTAAAGCCCAGCACGCTCGGGGCAAACTAACCGCCCGTGAGCGAATTGAAAAATTACTGGACGCTGGTTCATTCACCGAACTTTCCGCCTTTTGCAGCCATCGTGCCGCTGACTTTGGTTTAGCCGAACAGCAGCACCCCGGAGATGCCGTGGTCACCGGTTGCGGCACTATTGAAGGGCGCAAAGTTTTCATCTATTCCCAGGATTTCACCGTTCTTGGCGGCTCGATTTCTGAGGTGGTGGGTCAAAAAGTGCGGCGCATCATTGACATGGCTATCGATACCGGGGCGCCGCTTATTGCCATCAATGATTCCGGCGGCGCCCGTATCCAGGAAGGTGTGGCCAGTTTGTGTGGCGTGGGCGATATACTTCTTCTAAACGCGTTAGCCTCCGGTGCAATCCCGCAAATATCTATCATCGTCGGTCCCTCCGCCGGAGGGGCGGTTTACGGCCCGGCGCTGACCGATTTTGTATTCATGGTCAAAGGCATGGGGCAGATGTATATCACCGGACCGGACGTGATCAAGGCGGTCACCGGTGAAGAAGTGACTCATGAGGCGCTGGGTGGGGCTGATGTTCATGCTAAAAAAAGCGGTGTGGCCCATTTTACGTGTAATACTGAGATGGAATGCTATGCCTCGGTAAGGCGATTGCTGGCTTTTCTGCCTTCAAGTTTCAGAGGGTCTGCGCCTCGGTTTGAGGTGAAAAAAGGTCCTGACCATAGTATTAACGATTCTCTGAACAACATTGTGCCGGATGACCCGCGCAAGGCTTATGACATGAAAAAAGTCATTTCCAGTGTGTTCGATAACGGGGATTTTATGGAGGTACATGCCGGATTTGCCCCGAATATATTGGTAGGCTTTGCCCGGCTGGATGGGCAAAGCGTTGGTATAGTTGCTCAGCAACCAAATATTTTGGCCGGGGTCATTGATATCAATGCCTCAGTCAAGGCAGCGCGCTTTGTACGCTTTTGTGATGCCTTCAACATTCCTCTGGTTAGCTTTGTAGACGTCCCGGGGTTTTTACCGGGCGTTGATCAGGAGCACGGTGGTATTATCAGGCATGGAGCAAAGCTTATTTTTGCCTATGCCGAAGCCACGGTGCCCAAGATCACGGTCATTACCCGCAAGGCTTACGGTGGAGCTTATATAGTCATGAGTTCCCGCCATCTTAGGGGTGATGTTAACCTGGCATGGCCGTGCGCTGAAATCGCGGTAATGGGTGCTGAAGGGGCGGTAGCCGTGATCCACCGGAAAAACATTGCTGAGGCGGCAGACCCGGCGGCGGAGCGAGACAGGTGTGTCGCCGCCTACCGTGAGAAGTTTAATAATCCCTATCAGGCCGCGGCACTTGGTTATATTGATGACGTTATCGTCCCTGCTGAGACCCGTTCACGCCTGATGCAGGCGCTGCGGATGCTGGCTGGCAAAACAGACAGGAATCCGGCCAAGAAACACGGCAATATTCCTCTTTAGACGGCTCATAACTGCCTGTTTTGGATAAAGTCTTCTGTTAGCTACTATAGACGTAATGATATTTCAGGTAGAATAGTGATCGGCAAAGACCGATAGCCTTTATTAAGAGATGATGAATTATCCTGAAATCGCTATAATAAGCGCGGCTGTACAAGCTTACATTGAATCCGAAGGTACCATGGCACCGGCGGAAAATGGAGTAACGCTTAGTATACTCATTGCCGCTGCGGTGACAGCCTATACAGGTATGGAAACAACCGCCGTTTAAGGGGGGAATATGCCGGCTCAACCACTTAAGATTACCGACTTGACGCTCCGTGACGGTCACCAGTCGCTGCTGGCCACCCGGATGCGTACTGATGATATTCTGGGGATTGCGGCGGGGATGGATAACGCCGGATTTCATTCTTTAGAGGTCTGGGGCGGCGCGACTTTTGATGTGCCTATCCGTTTTCTGAACGAAGACCCGTGGCATCGGCTGCGGGAGATTAAAAAACTTGCTCCCAAGACACCGCTGCAAATGCTGCTCCGAGGTCAGAATCTGGTGGGCTACCGGAATTATGCCGACGATGTCGTTACGGCATTCGTGGAGCACGCTGCGGATTGCGGCGTGGATATTTTCAGAGTTTTCGATGCGGTAAATGATGAGCGTAATTTTGAAACGGCGCTTAAAGCCATCAAATCCAAGGGCAAACATGCCCAGTTGTCCATCAGCTATTCACTGACCGAACGCGTCATGGGTGGCCCGGTCTATACTCTGGAATATTATATTGAAAAAGCCAAAATCTTTGAAGCCATGGGTGCGGATAGCCTGTGTATCAAGGATATGGCCGGACTGATTGCACCGGCTGATGCCTATACACTGGTTAAGGCGCTCAAGAAAGCAATCAAGATTCCGATTCAATTTCACACACACTACACCAGCGGTATGGCCTCAATGAGCATGCTGAAAGCGATTGAAGCGGGTGTCGATATTATTGATACATGTCTGGCTCCGTTTGCCTTACGTACCTCCCACCCGGCGGTGGAACCGATGGTGGCGGCCTTCGCCGGTACGCCGCGGGATACCGGCCTGAATTTACATGAACTGCTGACATTAGGCGATTACTTTGAAAAAATCACTCCTAAATACCGTGATTTTATAGATACGACCAAAATGTCGGTCATTGACACTGCCGTGCTGGAGCATCAGGTGCCGGGCGGCATGATCTCCAATCTGGTTAGCCAGCTCCGTGAAGCAGGGGCTCTTGACCGCATTGATGAAGTATATGCTGAGATTCCCCGCGTCCGGGCCGAGATGGGTTACCCTCCGCTGGTCACACCTACCAGTCAGATCGTTGGCATTCAAGCGGTACAAAACGTCCTGCTTGGCCGGTATAAGGTCATTTCATCTCAGGTAAAGGACTATTTTTACGGTCTTTACGGCCGGCCGCCGATGCCGGTTGATCCGGAAATCCAGAAACTGGCACTCAAGGGTTATGAACGCGGTGAAAAACCGATCACTGTGCGTCCAGCCGACGTATTGGCACCGGAAATGGAAGCTGCCCGCGAGGCGACTAAAGATATCACAAAAGATATTGGCGATATACTGACCTATGCGCTGTATCCTCAAGTAGGTCTGAAGTTTTTAAAATGGAAATATGGTTTGGAAACACCGCCTGCTGATACCAAACCCAGGACGTTAGAAGATATCAAGCGTGAAGACGATATTATTGCCAGAGCTAAAGCCGGCAAACTTGTTGAAAAAAGCTCGGAAAAAGCCGTTACTGCCCCAACTGCTATCGGAGGCTTACGCCATTTTAATATTCATCTCGATGGGCGGGTATATAATGTGGGTGTGGAACCGGCTGGAAGCGACGGCACTCGGATTTCACAGATAACTCCGGCAGTGCCTGTAGTTGTCCCGGCGACCCCTGTTGCCCCCCCTCCGGCCGCAGCAGTTACAGTCAAACCGGTTGAAGTGCCACAGGCGATTGAGCCACCGGTGGTCAAACCGGAATCCAAACCGGCAGCAGGTCTTGAACTTGGTGGTGAGGCGGTACTTGCCCCTATGCCGGGGGTAGTGGTCCGGTATGAAGTTGAGGTTGGCGCAGTCGTCAAAGCCGGGGACACGGTAGTTGTTCTGGAGGCAATGAAAATGGCTATTGATCTGCCGTCACCGGTGAATGGAACGGTTGCGTCGGTCAAATTTAACGTGGGCGAACGTGTTGCCCGCGATGATGTGCTGGCGATAATAGCTACTTAGAACAATCATCATCGGGTTCCAAGGACGTCTGACGATGGACTTTAACCCTTAATATTTTATTGCTGAGGTCAAGATTTATTTCTATGGGAAAAACACTAACCGAGAAAATTCTTTCAGAAAAATCAGGCGGTGCTGTTAAGCCGGGTGATATCGTTGTGTCACCGGTTGATTGGGCGCTGGTGCAGGATACGACCGGCCCGCTGACCGTGCGGGAATTTCTGGGACTGGGGCTGCCGAAACTGGCCAGTCCATCGCATACCATTCTTTTCCTGGATCACGCTGCCCCATCACCGCAGAGACAGCTTTCATGTGACCATGCTTTTTTGCGCAAGTTTGCCAGGGACTACGGTGCGGTGCTGTCTGATGTCGGTGAAGGAGTTTGCCATCAGATCATGGCTGAAAAATATGCCAGACCCGGCGATGTTATCGTCGGTGCCGATTCTCATACCGTTACCGCCGGAGGTTTGGGCGCTTTTGCCACCGGTATGGGCTCGTCAGATGTGGCCGCAGCTTTCGGCCTGGGCAAAACCTGGTTCCGGGTGCCGGAAACCTTTTTCATCCGGCTGAACGGCCAACTTCAAAATAACGTCACCGCCAAAGATATTATCCTGCATTTAATCGGTGAGATAGGCGCGGACGGGGCGACTTATAAGTCACTTGAATTCGGCGGCGCGGGTGTCAAGGCGTTAACGGTTACAGACCGTCTTACTATTGCCAACATGGCGGTGGAAGCTGGCGCCAAGGCCGGAATATTCCCCTCGGACGATTTAACACTAGAGTACCTGACCCAGCAGGGCCGTGGCGGTGATTACCGAGCTATTTCCGCCGATGTTGATGCTGTTTATGAACGTATCATTGAAATCAACCTTACAACTCTCGAACCAACGATCGCCAAACCCCATACCGTTGATAATACTTCTACCGTAACCGAAATCAAAGGAACCAAAGTTGACCAGGTCTTTATCGGAACTTGTACCAACGGGCGCCTGGATGATTTGAAGCAAGCTGCCGACATTCTTAAGGGTAAGCGGCGGCATCCGGGTACCCGGTTACTCGTCGCGCCTGCCTCACCGCAAATTTTGCTGGCCGGAATGAAGCTGGGCTATATCCAGACACTCATTGAGGCTGGAGCGGTTATTCTGCCGCCGGGTTGTGCCGCTTGTTTGGGGGTACATCAGGGGGTGCTGGGTGACGGCGAAGTTTGCCTGTCTACGGCTAACCGCAACTTTCTGGGGCGCATGGGTAACCCGGAAGGTATGATATATCTGTCCAGCACGCCGACGGCGGCGGCATCGGCCATTACCGGTGTAATTACCGATCCTCGAGAGGTGGCATAATGCTTAAAGGCAAAGCTTTTAAATTTGGTGATAATATTTCCACCGACCTGATCGCACCCGGCCGTTTGGTGCACTTGCGGAGCAATCTGCCGGAGCTGGCCAAACATGTGTTGGAAGACGCTGACCCGGCATTTGCTGCCCGGGTGAAACCGGGAGACTTTGTGGTTGGCGGCTCAAATTTTGGTTTGGGTTCCAGCAGGGAACACGCACCGGTTATTATAAAGATGGCCGGAGTGAGTGCGGTGCTAGCTAAGTCAGTGGCACGTATCTTTTTCCGCAATGCTATCAACGTGGGTCTGCCGGTGCTTGTTTGTGACACTGACAGGATAAACGAGGGTGATGAACTGGAAGTAGACCTGGCGACGGGGGTGATCCATGACAAAACCAATGGTGAGACACTCACTTTCGGTAAGATTCCTGATGCCATGCTGGCTATTCTCAATGAAGGCGGCCTGATGCCGTATATTAAAAAGTACGGCGATTTCAAGATATAAGACATTTGCGGCATGATATGCCATTGCCATGATGATCAATAGCAGGGAGAAATATGATTCATAATGTAACTTTAATTCCCGGCGACGGTATCGGTCCTGAAATATCAGATGCCACCCGTCGTGTTCTGGAAGCCACCGGTGTCAAGTTTAATTGGGATATTGTACATGCCGGAACCGATGTCATTGCTGATTATGGCACACCGCTGCCGGACCATGTTTTAGACTCTATCAGGAAGAATAAAACTGCCATCAAAGGTCCGATCACTACGCCGGTTGGCTCCGGGTTCAGGAGCGTCAATGTGGCTATCCGAAAAGCACTGGACCTCTATACCTGTCTGCGGCCATGCAAGAGCTACACGGGGGTACCGTCGCGCTATGAAAACATAGACCTGGTCATCGTAAGGGAGAACATGGAAGACCTCTACGCAGGGATTGAGTTTGAGCGCGGTACAGACTGGGCGGAAAAACTTAAACAAATGCTTAAGGATAAGGGTGAGAAGCAGATACGCGAGGACGCTGGTTTTTCTATAAAAATGATCTCGGAGACGGGGACAAGGCGCATCGTAAAATACGCTTTTGAATATGCCACCCGTTACGGCCGCAAGAAAGTCACCGCAGTGCATAAGGCTAACATCCTGAAGTTTTCTGATGGCCTGTTCCTGTCGGTTGCCCGTGATGTTGCCAAGAATTATCCCGAAATTGAATTTGAAGACCGTATTGTGGATAACATGACGATGCAACTGGTGAAGAACCCGCTGCAGTTTGACGTTATCGTTTGTCCAAACCTGTATGGCGATATTCTGTCCGACCTTTGCGCCGGATTGGTAGGCGGCCTGGGTGTGGCGCCGGGTGGTAATATTGGTGACGATTACGCTGTTTTTGAACCGACTCATGGCAGCGCCCCCAAATACAAAGGCTTAAACAAGGTCAATCCCATGGCGATGATGCTTTCCGGTGTGCTGATGCTGCGTCATCTTAATGAGGTAGATGCGGCTAACCGCTTGGAAGCGGCTATCGCCAAGGTCATAGCTGAGGGAACGAGCGTGACCTATGATATTGCCGCACAAGGCGTTACGGCTGTGGGCACGGCTGAAGTGGCAGATGCCATAATTGAAAAACTTAGCTAGGATTTTAGAATGAAAATCACTGTAGTTGGTGCCGGTAATGTCGGCGCTACTTTAGCTCAGCGCTTGATTGAAAAAGACTTTGCTGATATCGCGCTTGTTGATGTCGTTGAGGGTATTCCTCAGGGCAAGACACTGGATATGCGGCAGTCGGCAAATGTCTTGGGTTTTACGCACAGCATAGTAGGCTCAAACACCTATGATATAACGGCTGGCTCCGATATTGTGGTTATCACCGCCGGTATTGCCCGTAAACCGGGCATGACCCGCGATGAACTTATCGGCATCAATGCCAAAATTGTCCGTGAGGTGGTGGAGAAATCGTTAGCGCTGTCACCCGAAGCTATATTCATCATTGTCACCAATCCGGTGGACACCATGACCTACCTCACTTTGAAGGTTAGCGGTCTGCCGCGTAATCGTATTTTTGGCCTCTCAGGAGTTCTTGACGGCGGCCGGTTAGCCGCTTTCATCGCAGAAGAACTGAAAGTCCACGCCTCCGATGTCATGCCCTGCGTCATGGGTGAACACGGCGGCAGTATGGTGGTCTATCCCCGTTTCACCATGGTTAACGGAAAGCCTCTTTCGGGACTTGTTGATGAGGTCAAACAGAAAGCCCTGGCTGACCGTACCGTCAATGGTGGCGCCGAGATTGTTAGCATCATGAAAACGAGTTCGGCGTTCTATGCTCCGTCAGCTTCAGTGTCTTATATGGTTAATGCGGTGGCATCGGATTCCGGCGCTCAGATGAACTGCGCTGCTTATCTTGACGGAGAATACGGCCTTCATGACGTGGTTATCGGTGTCCCGGTGCGATTAGGACGTACCGGCATCATAAAAATAATCGAATTGCCGCTTAATGCCGGGGAAAAATCAGCCCTTGAGACTTCTGCGGAGACGGTCAGAAAAACGATCTCGGCCTTGAATCTGTAGAGACTGTCTCGGCTTGCAGGCTTATCCTGCTTGTCCCGATGTAATCGTGGATGAAATCAGGGAAACCTGTCGAAGGATGCAGGATTATATTACTGTCAATGACAGCCTTGCTCCGCCTGTCCTATAATAGCTCCATGCGTGAAATCCAAACCTCAGTTATAACAAACACTATTGCCCAATTGGCGCAGGAAGCCAACTATGAGCTGGCACCGGACGTGCTACAGGCGTTATCCAGAGCTAAAGACGATGAGCGCTCGCCGCTGGGTCGTGAGATGCTGGATAGCATCATAGAAAATGCCCACCGTGCGCCGGAACTCCGCAAACCGTTGTGCCAGGACTGCGGTGTGGTAGTGGTCTTTATTGACATCGGACAGGATGTACACCTTATCGGCGACAGTTTGAACGCAGCAATCACTGATGGTGTCAGGCAGGGTTACGCCAAAGGGTATTTAAGAAAATCAATGGTGGCGCACCCGTTTAGCGAACGTGAAAACACCGGAGACAACACCCCGCCGGTCATTCACTATAGAGTTGTCCCCGGCGACCAGATTAAGATTAGCCTCATGGCTAAAGGTTCCGGTGCGGAAAATATGAGCCGACTATTCATGCTCAAACCTGCTGATGGCCGTTCCGGTATCATCGATGCGGTTGTGAAGACGGTGGAGGACGCAGGCGGCAAACCATGTCCGCCGTTGATTGTGGGTATCGGTGTCGGGGGCACAGCGGAGATGGCTATGATCCTGGCCAAGCGTTCCCTTTTGCGCCGGGTCGGGGAGACTGGGTCTGACGCCGAAACTGAGTCCCTGGAAGGTGATATCCTTTTACGGGTCAACAATCTTGGCATCGGAACATTGGGCTTAGGCGGCACGGTTACCGCCCTGGCAGTTCATGTTGAAAGTGTGCCTTGCCATATTGCCAGTCTGCCCGTGGCTGTCAATTTACAGTGTCACAGCGCCCGCCACAAGGAGGCCGTTATATGATAGAGTGGCGGCAGCTTCAATTACCTCTGTCGGCGGATACAATCGCCGGACTCAAGGCCGGCGATAAGGTGATGTTGTCCGGTACCATATTTGCCGCCCGTGACGCAGCTCATAAGCGCTTCATTGCCGCGCTGGACCGCGGTGAATGTTTGCCTATTGACCTTGAAACAGCGGCAATCTATTATATGGGCCCGTCGCCGACCCGTCCGGGTGACATTATCGGTTCTTGCGGTCCGACAACCAGCGCCCGTATGGATAAATATACCCCGCGCCTGCTGGAGCAGGGTTTGAAGGTGATGATAGGCAAGGGCAATCGCTCACCAGACATTTTAGATGCCATAAAACAGCATGATGCCGTCTATCTGATTACTATCGGCGGCGCCGGTGCCCTGCTGTCGACCAAAGTGAAGAATTGTGAAGTTGTGGCCTATGATGACCTTGGCGCTGAGGCAGTACTCAAACTGGAAGTAGAGCGTTTCCCGGCAGTGGTGGCCATTGACTCTCAGGGCAATGATGTATGCCAAACCGGTCCTGCCCAGTATCGCACAAGGGGTAAATGATTCCGATCATTGCGCTTCAGAGGTCTATAAGGAAGGATTGAAATGGGTTGTATATTTTGTCAGATAGCCGCTGGTCAGATACCCTCAGATATATTACATAAAGATGATAAGGTCATAGCCTTCCGCGATATTCACCCGCAAGCACCAACCCATATCCTCATCGTGCCGGTGAAGCATATCGCAAATCTGACACAGCTTGAAACAGGCGATGGCTTTAACACCGTTGCCCATGTCTTTGAGGTGGCGAATACGCTGGCCTGTAATGAAGGTATTGCTGAACGGGGATACCGTATCGCGGTCAATTCCGGCAAAGAAGGTGGGCAAGTGGTAGGCCATCTGCATTTCCATCTCCTTGGCGGACGGCAGCTTTCAGGAGAATTAGGGTAGAGAAGTTCATGTCAACTGACAATATCGTTTATAAAGAAGGTTTCCAACCTGGTTTTCTGGGTCGCATGACCCAGATGCAGGGAGAGTATTACGATGTCGTCCACCAGGTTCCCGGCCTGAACTTTGAAGTGATGATGGCGCGGCAGATGTGTGATTTCCATGAACAGTATATAGATGGCCGAGATGTCGTTTTGACCGCCCACGCTGGTGATATGATTGTAGGTTATATTGCAGTTGTCGGCTCTCAGCAAGAGCGTACCGGTGCCCGGCTGCGCTGGTTCTTAATCGATGAGCGGTATCGGGGCCAGGGTATAGGGCGGGAATTACTTGCCAGAGCCATAGACTTCTGCCGGGCACAAGGATTCACGACTGCCTGGCTATGGACGATGGAACATCTCGAACGGGCGCGGAGCCTGTATGAGTCGGCAGGTTTCAAATATACTGCCGACAGTACGATAGATATCCCCGAACACGGGCTCATCCTGGAACTTACACTTGACTAGCGAGATCCGAGCAGGGGTCAGGGCCGCGTTACCCGTCGTTCTTGGATACTTACCGGTGGGTATGGCCTATGGCGTGCTGGCCCGGGCAGCGGGCTTATCTATATGGGAAACCGGTGCAATGAGCCTGATGGTTTTTGCCGGTGCCAGCCAGTTCATCGCCGTTGGCCTGATCGGTGCCAGCGCTGCCATCATTCCCATTGTGTTGACCACATTTGTGGTTAACGTGAGACATGTTCTGATGAGCTCAGTCATGGCAACCTATTTCAAAGGACAGCCACTCCGAACCCTTATCCCGCTTTCGGCCCAATTGACCGACGAATCATTTGCCCTGGCGATGGCAGATACCTCCCGCATGGCCGGAAAGCCGCGTTTTCAGATCGCTCTACAGATGACAGCATACTCCGCCTGGGTCGGCGGGTCAGTGGCCGGTGCATTCTTCGGGTCACTGGTCGACAGCGCCTCCTACGGCATACCCTTTGCCATGACGGCTCTCTTCATCTGCCTCCTGGTACCACAGATTAGAAGCCGGTCACACTTAGTGGTTGCAATTGTGGCGGGAGCAGTGGCGCTTATTTTTAAGGAAATGCTGCCAAATAACCTTTATATCATCGTGGCTGCGGTGGCGGCGGCGCTGGTTGGCTTGTGGCTGACTCAGGCGAGAGGAAAACCCGTAAAAACCATAGAGACAGTTGGAGAAAACAACTGATGCGAATGGAAATGTTACTCCTGTTTCTGGGTATGGCTGTTGTGACATTCATACCGCGCTTTTTGCCGATGGCTTTGGTCAGTCGCCTGAGCATACCTGCCAGAGTCAAGGTATTCCTGGATTACGTTCCAGTGGCGGTGCTCTCCGCCCTGGTTTTTCCGTCTATATTCGCTGCCGAGGGGGGCGGGATAGGGCTGGAACCGCATTTGCTCCTGTCTGCCGCTGCGGTGTTTCTCTTTTCGTACAAAGTGCGTAACCTATGGGGAGCGGTGGTATTGGGCATGGCGGTATATTGGGTGCTGGGATTAACGATATAGCTTATAACGCAGCGCGCTGAATCGTTAACTCCGGTGACGACAGTTTGGCAGTGGTTTGTGTGGCGGTTTACCATTGGCTCAATGATCTATCTCATATTAATGTAAAAGAGCAGAGCGGCGACGCTTTTGCCGTCGCAGATGGTTCTATCGTTTATCATCTTCAATATGTCGGATTTCGATGCTCTCAAAAGGGTAATCTCATAGGTATCCTCGGCTACCAATCGTGCCGGTTTAAGTTCAGTCGTCAGATAAATATGAAGCAATTCGGTGGAATAACCTGGTGCGGAGTACAGACTTGTAAGATGTTCGATATGACCAGGGAAATAACCGGTCTCTTCCTGCATCTCACGGCGGACGGCGTCTTCCGGGGTTTCTCCAGCATCGATGCCGCCAGCCGGTATTTCCAGGAGTTCCAGGGCAGGGGCGTGGCGGTACTGGCGAACCAGTAAAAAGTCACCGTTATTATCAACAGCGACCATGGCAACCGCTCCCGGATACTCCACCACTTCGCGCGTCTTTATTTTGCCATCGGGTGAAGTAATGGTGTCCTGGCGCACGGTTATGACCTTGCCGGTAAAGACCACGACCCGCTCAATGGTTTCTTCAGACACCGGCGGCCACCGGGATGGTGAGGGTCATGGCAGACTCATCACAATCTGGGAACTTGGGACAGCGGTAGCATTCACCCCATACCTTATGGGGCAGTTCCTTCTTTTCAACTTCCTTAAAGCCGCAGGTTCCGAAGAACTCCGGTTGATAAGTCAGACAAAAAACGGTGCTTATACCCAGGGCTGTGGCTTCGGCGAGGCATGCTTTCACAAGGGTGGTGCCCAATTTTCGGCGCCGGTGTTCAGCTTCCACCGCCAGGGACTTGACCTCGGCCAAGTCAGACCAACTGATGTGCAACGCGGCGCAGGCCACTACCGCGTTGTTCTCACGAATTACGAAGAAGTCACGGATATTTTCATATATCTCGGAAAGAGGCCGTGCAAGCATCTGTCCTCTTTCGGCAAAGGAATTGACCAGTTTTTGTATCTGTATAACGTCTTTTATGGTGGCTTTTTCGATGTTCATCCTATATGCGGTTGCCTTTCAGTTTATGGTCGGTATCGGTGTAAAAAGAGTCCGGAGGGCGCAGACGGAGGAAATGCAAGCGGTGACGGCTGGTTCTAACCCGGATGATATCGCCGGTAACCAGCGAGCGGTTGATATGCCCGTCAATGCACAATGTGGCTTGATGATGGGTGCTTATTTTCAATGAGATCGTCTTCTGCCCCGGAACCACCATGGTGTAGCTGCGTCCCAGGTGAGGCAGGATGGGGGTTAGCAGCATGTCTTCAGACTGAGGGTGCAGGACGGGGCCGCCGGCAGCGAAGTTATAACCGGTTGAGCCGGTGGCGGTGGCGATGATGGCGCCGTCGCCTTTAAAGATGGCGTAATGGGCGCTGTCAATATGGCAATCCACACTGATAATGCGGGCAATACCGCCGCGGGCGGTAACAACATCGTTTACCGCAAAGATACTATGTCCGCCCGGTTCATCATTGCCGCCGGGCAGCAAATCTGTTTCCAATACGGTGCGGTAATCACTCCAACCTTCACCAGCGAGGATTTTAGGCAACAGACCAAGAGCTTCTGCGGATGGCAATTCGGTCATGAAGCCCAGTTTACCCAGGTTGACACTGATAATAGGTATATCCAGCGGTAATACCGCCTGGGCTGCCCGCAGAATTGTACCGTCACCGCCGGTGGTGATGATGAGATCGGTGCCGCCCATCTGAAGGTTGATACTGTCACCGTCCCAGGCAGACACCATCCAATAGTCGTAACCAGCTGTTTCCAGATAGTCGGCTATCTCTCTGCCAAGGTCCAGAGCCGCTTTATTGAGCGGATGATAAATTATACCGATACGTTTAAAAATCATGAATACTCACCGATTGAAATGAGTGTAACACCCGTATATGGGGGTGTCAAAGCCGTTTAACGGCGACGGGCGAGGATGATAAAGGCGATGCCAAGGGCGAAAACGGCGATACCAGCGATTGAAAGCAAGGTGATGCCCGGTTGGGACAGCAGATAACCTATGCCAACCATGGCACCGCCGGCTAGTAACACCAGCACGCCCAAGAGTTGAAGCTGGGGATATTTAATTGATGGTTTGACAGGGGCGCTACCGGCGCGGCGTACCGGACGGGCAGCATCATTCTGTTTTTTAACATCCTGAGACACTTTCTTCATGCGGCTGGCGCCGACCAGTATCAGGATAACAGCTACTACTAAGAGAAGTTCACCAGGTCCAATTTTCATATTAGCTACGATCCACCTCAGATATTAAACGTAATGATACCATAAGCACAAAAAAATGTAATCGTCCATATATATCTGGACAGTCGATTCCAAATCACAAGAGCTAAATTATGAAAAAATTTCAAATCTCAACCCTCCAAGGTCGAACAGGCAAATTATGTTGATATCACGGGCGGCGAGGTATGCCTTGCCCCTATGGTAACATCCACGAATATATCATTGAAAGGGATCTTCCAAAGCCCAAAAATCTGAGAGGAATTGTTTTGACACAAATACCGGTTTTTTGAGACCTGGAGTTTTGATTCAAAGCAACAATTTGGCTATTTGCGGGGTTCAATTCTTCAGTTTTCAAGGTGCGACTTTTGGCGCGCAGGCGGCTGTGCTGAGGAGTGTTAATTGTTTTTCCTCAAAAAAGCAAAAACAACCAAAACAACCTCCCTTTTTACGATTAAAACCGATGAAAACAACCGGTTGTTTTCTGAAGAAACAAATAATTCATATACTCTTTATAACCACCAGAAGAATAGAGAACATATGATATATCACCGGTAGCAGGATTGTCAATGGGGTTTTTGAACTATTTGAGGGTTTATTTTGGGAGGGAATGGGTTAGGGTTTGCGAGTACTGCTGAACAAACATCGGGATCACTGTTCCGCTGTAGATATACCTACGTTCCAGAAATCGGTTATTCCTTCAACTTCGTCTAAATAGAATCATTTGATTCGAGACCGTTGGTGACCGCCCGCAATCATTAGACAGAACCTTCGGTTTGTGTTCAGCCTCGATGGAATATTTCATCATACATTCAGAAATCTAATGCATCCCATAATTAAGGTCATACATGTTTGTTACCCAACGAGGGATGTCTGTACAGAAATGAGGGAAACTCAATACCGTTTCAGGGGGTGCTTAACTCTGTCAGAGCGACCAAGATAGACTAAGGTTAACTCGCCATCATGTCGTATAAATGCGTATATGTGATGCCACCCAGACCTATCTTAATACCTAATCGAATTTGATCTTTGCTTTTTTATCACGGCACGGTTGTTTCAACTGACTGTGTCCATTCCCCTCCCAACCATTTAAGAGGGAAAACTAACCGGAGTACCTGTATCTTACCCTTACTCATGCTAGTTACCATCTCGTTTGTCTGAGTCTGTCCTGCTTGAGTTAAGGTAGCTTTAACAATTATAGTACCATCGGTACCTTGATTTTCAATGGTTATTTCCAAAATGGCGAAATATTTATCACCCATTCCGCTAGTAGTTGCTTCTACAGATTTGATAAGTGGTTTAGGCTTGGTAATGACGGTGTTTGGTGGAGGAGTTGTGGTGGGTATGGAACTGTCTTGGTTATCCGATTTGAAAATATTCCCGATATCCGAACACCCGGAGGAGAACAACAAAATAAATGAAACACCCGCTGCCACGAACAAGCGAATTATTCTCATAGATTTTGGCTACGATGCTATCTTTTAATTAGGAGATTGTCAAGGAAGCGAGGAGAAAGTTTGTTTTTTGACCTGAAGCTGGTGAAGCCGAGAGTGATCTCAAGATAACAAAAGACAATACACATTGGATGCAGTGGATGCCTGTTTTTGAGGAATATTTGATAAAGAGGGAAGCGGTTAAATAGTTTGCCGCTTCCTCTTTTAAGATAAAGACGCTTTTTTAGATGAACAGAGGTAGCAACATCAAAGTGATGGTGGAGAGTAGCTTGATTAGTACATGTAAAGATGGTCCCGCAGTGGGTTTCAAAGGGCCGCCCACTGTATCACCGACGACGGCTGCTGCATGAGCGAAGGAGCGCTTGCCCTGTACCACACCATGCTCGTCCTTGAGTTGGCCAACTTCTCCCTCAACTATGAACAAACAACGGGAGTATGTTCAGTGATTTAGGTTTATTAGATGCTCTGTTTGACCGCCAGGGGGTTACATCGTTACGCCGGGTCTATGTAACCGGAGGGAAGTACAATTGCTGCATTCTGACTAAGGCTTAGGTGCATTCTGATCAGCGGTATGCCTTTATCTTTTTTGTAGTTTTCCCAAAATTCTATCCATGCTAAATTGTTAGGTTTGATATCTATGTTTTGCGCAGTCGCCAGGGTCATCGCTTCTTTATAACCATCCACATATTTCTGAAAGAGCGCGATATTTGTCTCGTTGCGCTTTTCATAGTCAGCATTCCAGATGCCTTTTTCCTTCAGGTACTTAACGAGGCCGGGATGAACCGGCATAAAGGTAGTTTGAAGCGTCAATAAAACATCTTGTAAGGTCATATTGGTGTTTGAAGTATAACTATCCTTGTAAAGGTCGTAGTTTTCATCAAGCCATTTTACCAGGTTGTAGATCAGTTCAGGATCTGTGTCCATATTGGCACCCAGATATTTGTAGCTTGAGATAGTCCATGTGCCTATGGCGCTATCAGGGCCTGCAGTTATCGGTCCAAAATCGTAAAGCGGACTGTTTTGCAGGAAAGCGGCAGCGCCCTGAGGGTTATCAGCGGGTTTGAGGGAGATATACCTGATACCTGATGGGGCAGCAGAGGCTTCCATGACAGACGGAGCGACAGGCGCCGCCATGGCGATATCGGCACGACCTTCAACGACCGCGCGGGGACAGGCATCGTAAGAGCCGGTGTTGACCCAGACAATATCTTGCTCCGAAACTCCGGCCCATGCCAATAACGAAAGGAAAGGAGATAATGTCGCCGACTTGTCGTTCCAGATGGCTATCCTGGTACCGGGTTTGATGTCCTCAGGTTTGAAAATAGTTGAATTGCCACGGACCATAAAACCTGTTGAAGCTAACGAATCTACCCAAACCATGCCCGCCATCCAGGGGCCTCCGTCCGCAGAGGCGTACTCGTTCAGGGCTTCGATACTGTCTTTGAGAGTTGATTTGTCGATCTGGGACAGTACCATCTGGTTAGCTTTCATGTCCTGGTATGTGTTTGTCCAAGCTGCCTCGTTTACGACGCGGATGATCGGTCCATCCAGGCCGTTCTGCATCACTGATGCCCAACTAACCATCTTAGCTTCGCCAGATGAACCGGTGGCGGCGAAGTGAAGCGCCGCAGGCCACGTAAAAGCGTCGTCGGTGTCTTGATCATCCGAAGCCGGGTGGCCGCCACATCCCCACAGTAACATCGCAGACAGACTGACTGCCATTAAGACCTGAATCCATTTTTTGAAAACCGTTTTCATCTACACATCCTCCAATAATTCTATGTGTCCGTTGACCGTATCTGAAACGACCCTGGACTTCTGGCGGTTTTGATTAACGGAAACAGCGATAGTCGCAATGCTTAGGAAAAGGCCAAGACCGAATACGACCGGCTGAGGAAAAGCCAGCGAGAAACCGCCGAATATTAGAAGTATCCTCTGCCATCGGTTCAGGCTGCCGATTCCGATGAGATAAGCGGCAAGTCCTGAAGAAAGCAGCCAGATACCGGTTGCTGCAGCGGCAAAGTGGATCATTATCTGCCACCACACAGAATTGATAATTAGCAGCGACGGCTGAAGGATGAAGAAAAAAGGAAGGAAAATAAGTACCGCTCCAAGGCGGTATGACAGCCATGCGGTGCGCATAGGATGGGCCCCCGCGATGTTGGCAGCGATGAAGGAATGAATAGCGACCGGCGGAGTGATACCACCCAGGGATGAATAAAAGATCAGGAATAAATTAAGCCCGATAACCGAAAGACCGCCTGCAGCCTGAAATTCAGGAGCTAATTTGCTGATGGCGATAACCGCAGGAACCGCGATCACTGCCAGAAATATATATGCGGTTCGCTGCAATCCAACCATACCCATGACGATACAAAATACGGCGCAAACCGCAAGGACAGCATAGAGGTTATCGCCGCCGGAAGAAACGATCCAGTTGGCGAGCCCTGCCGCCATACCGGTCTTGAGCAGACCTACTAGTATGAAGCCCATGCCTAAAAAAACGGCTACGGTGTAATTGATCAGCCCTGAAGTTTGAACCAGGCCGGTTTCAACGTGTTTCCAGGTTCTCTTGAGGTCGGATGAAATGGGAGAAGTGTTTGCACCGTTTTTCCGCCTCAATCCCCGTATAAGAGCCCATTGGATAAGCTGAAGAACGAGAACCGCGGCGACGGCATAAAGCGGCGTTATCGCACCCCACCGCATGTATACCAGACCGAAGACGAGGATGCCTAATGCCACTATGTACACCCAACCTTCAGCCAGCACCCGCCACCAGACACCTGTGGTTCCCCTGACCTGGCCGCGGAGTTTCTTCCTGGCTGCATAACCGTCTACCTGAACCAGTAGACCAAGAAAAAACAGGATAGAAGGGATGAAAGCTGCCACAACTACATCAGCATAATCAACGCCGAAGAAGATGACCATCAAGAATACCAGGCCGCCGAGGACCGGGGGCATGGTGTCGCTGCCGGTGGAAGCAGTGGCTTCAACCGCGGCGGCATATTCAGGCTGAAAACCGGCCTGTTTCATGGCGGGGATAGTAAAAGCTCCGGTTCCGGCAATATTGGCGATCGGGCTGCCGGTGATGCTGCCGAAGAAACCGCTGACCAAGATAGCCACCTTGGCCTGGCCGCCGCGGACACGGCCGAGGATGGAATTGGCCAGCTTCATGAAGAATTCACCTCCGCCCATGCCCATCACAAGTCCGGCGAAAAGGAAAAAGCCCAGCACCAATTCACCGAGCATACGGGCGGGCACGCCGAGCATGCCATCCTCTCCAAAAGCAAAGGAGCTGATGATTTCCTTGAACGGGAATGATACCCCGTAGAAAACGCCGCCGAAATTGTGAGTAAGGAACGGATTTGAAGCAAATAGCGGATAGATAATGGAGAACAGAAGTAGAATTGCCAGAGCCCAGCCACCCACCCGGCGGCTGGCTTCAATGGCCAACGCACCGATCACCAGAGCAGAAGCGAAGACCCAATTGTTTGGCGGAGAATCCCAATTCCGGTAGGCGATCTCATCGGCGTTGAATAGGAAGAAGACGATTACACCCCAGAGGATGAAGGCCAAAATGTAATCGTACCACGGCGGTGCCTGGCGGTTGAGCTTCCGGCTGGCTCCCAGCCCCATAAAGATATTGAAGCCTAATATAGCGTAGAGCAGGTAATAGTAAACGGTTCCCGCCATAACCTTACCGAAAATAGGGATTGAAAACCAGTGAAAAATGAAAAGCACCACTGCGACCACCGGCGCCAGGAGGAATATAACTTTAACCGGCAACGGCATGTAGTAGTATCGTGAAAGGCCGCCGCCCCGGTCCGGCTCACTTGTCGCTCTCAATCTAATATCGCTAGACATAATACATCGTTAGCTAATAAGGTTCGGAGTTTTGGTCACAACAATCAGTGTGATTCATTCTTGGATAGCGCCCGCATGAGGCCCAGAAGGCTTATATGAACAATACGGTTCGGCAGCCATGTAATCCCCGGTCACTTCATACGCCCGAGCCCGGCATCCGCCGCAGACCGTTTTGAATTCGCAGAAACCGCATTTTCCCTTAAGATTGGAAAGATCACGGATCTCACAGAAAAGGGGAGAGTTGTTCCAAACTTCAGCGAAGGTATTTTCGCGGATATTTCCGGCTTCAATATCGAGATAGCCGCAACCCTGGACCTGTCCGATGTGGGAAATAAAGCAGAAACCAGTGCCCGCCAAACAACCCCGTGTATGAGCGTTCAGGCCGCCGTGGCCGTGATGTCCGTATCCGCTATCCAAGCCGCCGCATTGTTGGGCAATCCTGTAGTAGTGAGGAGCATCAGTGGGTTTGAATGAAAGCCGGTCGCCGAGTTCTTTCTGTTTATGAAAGATCCATTTCAAAGTCGTTTCGTAGTCCTCCGGAGAGAGTTCCTCCTGCGCCAACCCCTTGCCGCGGCCTGTTGGTACGAGCATGAACGGATGAAATGCTGCCACCTTTAGTGACAGCGCCAGATCCACTAATTCTGGCAGGTATTGTACGTTTTGCCGGGTCACGGTCATGTTGATCTGGACTTCGACGCCAGCGCGCTGAGCATTTCTGATACCGGTCAGGGCAGCCTGGAAGGCACCGCTGGAACCCCGGAATTTATCCTGGAGAGCCGCCGTTGGGAAATCGAGACTGATACTTATCCTTGATAAAGGTACTGCTTTCATCCGCGCAGCAATCGCCTCAGTGACCAGAGTTCCGTTGGTACCCATGACAACCCGAAAGCCTTTTTCTGAGGCGTACCTGCCAACTTCAAAGGCGTCCTGCCGCAACAGCGGTTCGCCTCCGGTCAAGATCAGGATCGGTTTGGCGACTTCAGCGATTTGATCGACCAGCTTAAAGCATTCTTCGGTCGAGAGTTCACCCTCATAGCTATCTCTATGGGCCGAAGCGCGGCAGTGGGCGCAACTGAGGTTACAACTGCGAGTTATCTCCCAGGCCACTAATTGCAAACGGGGAGCGATAACATCGGAGGCATGGTACGTGGCTGATAACATGTTCTGTCTCCTAGAAGTTCAATAACAAAATGGCGCCCGGGTCTATATTAGGGAAGTTACCTGGACGACATCCGGACTGCCGTCATGGCAACCAAGGCTTCGTCCATTGCCCTGTTGACCAGAGGAACCGCATCGGCAATCTGTCGTTCTGAGGCTTCGCCATTTTTCCGCAGGTCAAAAATCGCCTTGAGAACGGGGTCACGATGTTGAACGAAAGCCCGCATGGAATCGATCAGTGGAACCCCCAATTCCAGGGTCAGTTCTCCGAACTGACGGCCAATGTCCTTAGCCGTGCTGATTGTCTCCTCCGGTTTTGAGGGACGGGTTACGCACTGGGTGAGAAGGGCTAAAAGCTGACGGCCAAGAGATGCGAAACGATCCTGCCATGTATCATCATGAATGGTCGGACCTGAATTGGATTGGAAAAACATTTCATCTATTTTCCGATGAACTGGAGCGGTACCCTCAAGCTGGTCGGTCAACTGTTTAACGCTTGACTGCTGCTGAATTTGACCGATGAACTTTTTCAGATCTGATTTCAGATAGCGCCGGTGCCCTCCCGGGGTGACAAAAGCCTTAACTTCACCTTCATCCGTCCAGGCGCGCAATGCCGGTTCGCTGACGCCAAGCATCTTGCTGGCTTCACCGATTGTGATCAGTGGCTCGTCGCTCAATGTTGTAAAACCTGTAAAAATCTCATTAAAGCTATAATAAACTGTGAAGTCAATTTTAGCAAATTGCTAAAACTACGTAATTTTTATCAGGATCCACACTAATGGTTTTAATGATTTGGGTGGGTCGGGGGAAAGCTGAATCATCTAAAAATCAGGATTATTTTTCCAGATTTTGTGGTAGTATGAGATTTATGAAAACGATTATCGCACTGGTCATGCATGGTGCCCCGCCTAACGATTTTCCGCGCGCCGAACTCGGGGAATTCTTTGCCTTTTACGGCAAGCAGAAGAGAGAAGGACACGGGGCTCCGGTCAATGAGCGCTATTCATACCTTGAAAGTAAGATAAAGAATTGGCCACGTACTGCTAAGAACGATCCGTTTTTCGCCGCTTCCGAAGATCTTGCTGCGGAACTGTCAAAAGAGACAGCTTTTCCGGTGGTGGTGGGTTACAATGAGTTCTGCGCACCCGATGTCGAGACGGCACTTGAAAATGCGGTGGCGCAGGGGGTGGAACGGATCATAGTGGTTACGCCGATGATGACCCGCGGCGGCGAGCATGCCGAGACGGAAATCCCTGAACTAGTTAATCAATTCCAGAAACTCCATCCAAGTATAAATACTGTCTATGCGTGGCCTTTCGACAAGTCGGAAATAGCCCTCTTTCTCAAATTGCACATCAGCCGATTCATGTAGCCGCTCTGCGTCGGGTCAACTTGTTGGGAGAGATACTTCTGGTCACCATTCCCGGCATCGATCTGGCCAGTCTGATCAGTTGAGGGGTCAATGGCGTAAACTGGTTACCCTCATCTGCCAAACGGTGCTCATTCTCTAGCCATTTAGAAAGGTTATATCAATTTGGAAGAATTATCATATAATGATTGAGTGATCACACTTTCTGCAAGAGAAACCAAAAACATACAGGAAAAAGTGGTCGGACTTATTGGGAAAAAGGAACCCGAAAATTTATTGATAAAAACTCATTTCGGAATTCATACTTTTGGATTAAAATTTCCGATCGACGTTTTAATTTTGGATAACAAAAATGAAGTTGTTTCAATTAAGAAAAGCTTAAAACCCTACAGAATATTTTTATGGAATCCCATATATGAAAAGGTCATTGAGTTGCCATCAGGAACAATTAAAAATAAATCTATAGCAATGCACGATACTATTGACATAAAACTTACTTGAAAAGATAAGAAGTATCTATTGATTGTAATGTACCTCACTCCGTAAGATCGACAAGTGATCTATCTTTTATCTTTTTGACACCGCCGCAAAATATCGGCTAATCTAGCGGTATATGGAAACTATTTTGATCTCCGAACTTAAGGACAGGGCAGGTTATGAACTTCCTCCGCTTGAGTTTGAACTTGAAAAAGGCTTGATCAGTAAATTTACCGAGGCAGTGGGGGATGACAGCCAGCGTTGGCAGACCGAAGCACCGCCCTCATTGATCACGGCCCTTGGCTTTGACAAGGTATACGAGCTTTTAGCATCGTCAGAAAAAGTGGCGGTGCTCCACGGCGCTACGGAAGTAGAATTCCACTCGCCAGCAAAAATGGGGGATACGGTCACTATGAAGGCCAAAATAGCTTCCGCCCGGGAACGGCGGACGGCTACAGGGGTTACCGTTTTCGTTAATTTTGATATCTGCTATACAAATCAGCGCGGCGAACCGGTTGCAAACTGCCGCCAGACGGCGCTGGTGACACAAAATGAGTGATAGGCTTGTTTTTGACGGCATAGACATCGGTCAACAGATTCCAGAGCTAATTAAGCATCCGACGTCGAGGCAACTGGTAATGTATGCCGGTGCCTCTGGAGATTACAACCCCATCCACTACGACAGGGATGTTGCAACGGCGCGCGGTTTGCCAGGAATCATCGTCCACGGCCAATTGGTAAGCGCCTGCCTGATGCAGCTATTGACCGACTGGCTGGGGGTATCCGGTCTAATAAAGAAGTTCTCAGTAAGTTACAAGGGCATGACTTTTCCCGGCGAGGCGTTCACCTGCCACGGCGTGGTTACGAAAAAATCCGAATCCGCCGATAGACTGGTAACAGTAAGTATCTGGGCGGAAAACCCGCGCGGTGAAAAGACAGTATCCGGCACCGCGGTGGTACATCTCAAGAAAAGTTCTGAGTAACAGGCATTTACTAACCACTCAGTGATATTGATTTCCACTTTAAACAAACACTGATACGGCTTGGATTCGAAGTAATACCGGGTTTGTTATTCATACGTATTGACACTATATCAATACGTAGTTAAACTTAAATTATCCCTAATTAAGGACTGAATATGCCTGAAATCATCGATGTCGCCCATTTTCTGGCCGACAAACTGGGGCGTTATCACGCCGATCATATAGAAATTCACCTGGAAGAGACGGAATCCAGCGCTATCTCCTACCGGGGGCGGGAACTGGAAACGGCGACCCGCAGCCGGGATGCGGGAGGTAACGTGCGCGCGCTGGTCAACGGAGGATGGGGCTTTGTCAGCTTCAATTCGCTGGTAGATGTAGAACGACGAATCGAACGAGCAGTTGAACAGGCGAAACTGGTCGGCGGCGCGGGCAGTAAGTTCGCCGCAGCGCCAAGATCGATAACTGAAATCACCATTGATGAAGACCATGACCCGCGACTGGTCAGCCTAGCAGAGAAAAAGGCCTTGCTGGATGAGTATAACGAGGCGCTATGGTCGGTTCCAGGATTACAGACCAGCGTTATCGGCTACGGCGACAGCCGTAAGCGATCGATCCTGATAAACTCCGACGGCAGCTTTATCAACCAGGAGCGTGCCGACATCACCCTGAGAACCAACGCGGTGGCAGCGGGGGACGGGGAGGTGCAGCAGTCCGGGGTTTCGATGGGTAGTCGCGGCAGGTTCGAATCGATCAGAGGACTGCATGACCGAGTGAAGGAAAGCGCAGAAATGGCGGTGGCGCTACTTAAAGCGCCGCAGGCAAAAGGCGGCGAATATACGGTGGTTCTCGATCCGGTTCTAGCCGGTGTTTTTGTCCATGAAGCCTTCGGGCATCTGTCCGAGGCCGATCATATTTATGAGAATCCTCAGCTGAAAGAAGTTATGGTGCTGGGACGGGAATTCGGTGACGAACATTTAAATATTATCGATGATGCGACTTTACCAGACCTGCGCGGCAGTTATGCCTTTGACGATGAAGGCACTCCGGCACAGAGGATACATCTTATACGCGAGGGTAAACTCACAGGACGGCTGCACTCCCGCGAGACGGCGGCAGAGATGAAGGAAACAGCGTCCGGCAACGCCCGGGCCATTTCTTTCCGTCATCCGCCGATAGTGCGCATGAGCAATACGTATATCGAACCTAGCGATACCACTTTTGAGCAGATGATAGGCGACATAAAGGAAGGTATCTACGCCCGCAACTGGTACGGCGGCACGACATCAATGGAGATGTTCACTTTCTCTGCCGGCGAGGCCTTTATGATAAGAAATGGCAAGGTTGAAGAAATGATCCGGCCAGTAGTACTGTCCGGCAACGTCTTTGATACGCTCAAACGGATTGACGCTATCGGCGACGATCTGGATATGAACCAGGGCGGCGGCTGCGGCAAGGGCGGTCAGTCACCACTGGCGGTCTCCAACGGCTCACCGCACATCCGCATCCAGCGCTGCCTGATAGGAGGCCGTTAATCATGAACCCCTCGATCGAAAAGCTACTTGAAAAAGCGGCCGCAGTATCTGAGCAGGCCGATGTTTTCTTTGTTGAGAGCGAAGAGACCCCGGTACAATTTGAAAGCAATCGCCTTAAGAGCCTCCAGGCGAAGCAGAGTTCAAGCGTCACCCTGCGTATCATCAAGAACGGTAGACTGGGACTGGGGGTCAGCGCCCGACCCGATGACGGCGATAAGATACTGGAGATGGCGCTGGAAACGGCGCAGTTCGGCCAGCCGGTAAGTTACGAGCTGCCGGAACCGCAAGGTTATCCCAAGGTTGAAATCTGGGACGACGCTGTTGTTCAAGTGAGTACCGATGAACTGGTCGCTATCGGTGAAAAGATGATTACCGAGATCACCAGCCGCTATCCTGAGGTCAGATGTGATGGTGGGGCGGAAACCGCAAGGATGTCGGTGACGGTTGCCAATTCCCGTGGCGGTATGGCTCATTACAAAAAGACAGTCATGGGTATCGGCATTCAGGGCACAAGGATACGGGGTACCGACATGCTGTTTGTGGGTGACGGCGAAGACGATTGCCGTGTCATCAAAAACGCTGATACCGTCATCGCCAATGTCCTAACTCAACTTGACCGGGCGAGCAAGAACGTCTCAATCCGGTCTGGCGAACTACCGGTGATCTTTACCCCGTCCGGCGTGGCCAGCGCTTTCATCCCGGCACTGGCATCGGCGCTTAACGGTAAGCTGGTGTTTGAAGGGGCTTCACCCCTGGTGAACAAACTCGGCGAAACGGTGTTCAGCGAAAAATTCTCCCTTTATGATGATGGCATGCTGCCGATGCGCCCGACATCTGCGCCGTGCGACGACGAAGGAACGGCTACGCGGCGGACGCCTCTGGTTGAAAACGGCAGGGTGATGAACTTCTATTACGATCTGAAGACAGCCGCCAGAGCCGGAAAGGTCAGCACCGGAAACGGAGCCAGGGGGCGGGGCGGAGCACCGGCGCCTTCTATAAACGCCCTGACGCTGACGCCGGGTGAAGCCAGTTTTGAATCATTGCTGGCCGATATCAAAGAAGGCTTGGTTGTCGAATACCTGATGGGAGCAGAACAGGGTAATGTGCTGGGAGGCGATTTTTCCGGCAACGTCCTCTTAGGTTATAAGGTGGAAAATGGTAAAATCACAGGCAGGGTCAAAGATACGGTGGTGGCGGGCAACATCTACAAACTGCTCAAGAACATCACAGTAGCCTCCGACATCTGCTGGCAGGGCAATCTGTACGCGCCTTCTATCTTCTGCCCGGCGGTGTCGGTTGCCGCCAAATAGCCGCCGAGATTACCTGACATAACATACAAGGAAGTACCAGTGAGCAATATAGTTAAAATACACGCCCGGCCTAAATTGAAAGAGCCGTACATGCTGGCCGCCTGGCCGGGCATTGCCAATGTGGCCTTAATTGTAGCTACCTACCTGGCTCATAAACTCAGCCCTAAACCGCTGGCTGAGGTGGTGGCACCATACTTCTTCGATCCTATCGGCGTACTGGTGCAGGACAATCTGGTGGAATCGCCACAGTTTCCGGAGAGTCGTTTTTTCTATTGGAAAAATAAGCCAGGCAAGCGTGATCTGATTCTTTTTATCGGTGACGATCAGCCACAAAGTAAAACCTATGAACTGGCCCACGCGATCATTGATGTGGCGGAACGCTTCGGGGTACGCCGGCTGTATACCTGTGCCGCCGCGCTGACCCGGATTCATCATTCAGAACAACCAAAAGTATGGGGTGCGGCCACCAAGCCGGAACTAATGGAAGACATAAAGGCTCACAACCTGGTACTGGGCGGCAATCTGCAAATCTCCGGTTTGAATGGTTTACTGCTGGGTGTGGCCAAAGACCGTCGGTTGGACGCCATGTGCCTGCTGGGGGAAGTGCCGCACTATGCTTCACGCTTTCCGAACCCTGCCGCCGCTTTGGCGATAGCCAAGGTACTGCTTGAGATGCTTGATATTGATATTGAACTTGATGAACTGGCGGAACAGGCGGCAGAGGCCAGCGGCCGTCTTAAGGAGATGGCTGCTGAGGCCATGGGTGATTATATCGATTATTTTACCGAGCCTATCTGGGAACGCGGCGGTGAATTAGAAGAGGATGATGAGGAAGATGAATCAGGTTCACAAAATTGATCCGCGCCAACCTTCTTTTGAAGAAGTACTGAAAAAACTTGCTGATTCAGATGAGCGCCTGTCGAATGCGGAGATAGCCGCATTCAGCCTGGCTTCACCGGAGGATGTGACGCTGTTTAAAGCCCATTGGCCGGATATGACGGCTGAACGAAAGGCACAGGCGCTGGGGCGGATGCAGGAATTGGCTGAAGACGACGCCACGCTTGATTTCAGCGCCTTATACCGGGTGATGCTGGGAGATGGCCTGCCGGTGGTCAGGGTGGGGGCTATACGGGGCTTGTGGGAGACCGAAGACCCATCCTTAATCCGCAAGTTGCTACCTTTGATGGAAAGTGACACTGACGGTGAGGTGCGTGCTGTGGCGGCCCAAGCTCTGGGCAGATTTGTGATGCTGGCTGAACACGGGAAACTCAACAATGAAACCGGTGGCCTGCTTTTAGAGAAGCTGGTGGGCGTTTTCAACGATCCCACCGAAGAGTTGGAGGTACGCCGCCGGGCGCTCGAAGCTGTTTCGTATCTGTCCCACCCGGAAGTACGCAGTGCCATAACCGCCGCCTATGACAGCGGTGAACCGGTTTTCCGGGGCAGCGCCTTATTTGCTGCTGGACGTAATCTTGACCAGTCATGGTTGGATATGATCCTTGATGAGATGGTGAGTGAAATCCCCGAACACCGCTATGAGGCGGCGACGGCTGCCGGTGAATACGAGGATGAAGCCGCGGTGCCGCAGCTTATCCGTTTGACTGAGGATACCGATGTTGAAGTAAAAATGGCGGCTATCACTGCTCTTGGCAAGATCGGCGGACCGGAAGCCAAATGTTGCCTGAAAAACCTGACCGAGGACGCTGATGAAGCTACCAGTGCAATAGCCGCGGAGGCGTTGGAAGAATTGGCCGCTGGCGCCGATATTTTAGATTTTTCCGGAGATGCGGATGAAGAAATCATTGCCGGATGAAGTACCAAAAGTAGCCCTGCGCAACAAACGACTTGAGGACGCTGCTCTGGACTACCAGTGGCAGACTGATCTGGAGTTTTCCCGGTTGCACGCACAGCCTCTGCTTACCATGACCTTTGCTGAATTTATGGTAGAATATGCCGTTATTCTGAAAAACCAGTGGCCGGGACGAATTCAGTTCGCCATAGACACTGAAGATGGTGTTCATATAGGTGACTGTGCCTGCCATAATATAAACCGGGCGTCCAAAGAAGCTGAGATCGGTATTAATATCGGGCGGAGGGAGTACTGGGGGCGGGGATATGGCGTTGCGGCGCTTAAAGATCTTGTGGATTATACGTTTCGCCACACCGACCTCAAGAAATTAAAGCTACGGACTCTACCAGAAAACGTACGGGCACAGCGGTGTTTTGCCAAAGTTGGATTCACAGAGATTGGACCGATTGAGGTTGACGGGCAACTGTTTATCCAAATGGAGTTACTGCGCCTGGTATAGGCCAACGTTATTCGGTCATCGTCGATTTGTGTAGGTCTTTCCCAGAGCTGTATTTATCTGTTTAATTAAAAACAAAGAATCATTAAAATATCCTGTAACTGGAATTTACGCCTTACGTTTGGCTAAACGTCAGTGTGACAGCGACCCAACCCTTGACATGGCCTTAGCGACTATGATATTATCTCACTTCGTCAGCAATTGACGAGGCACCTTAACAACTGGATAGCGGAAGGAAAAACAAGCCAATTTTATAGCAGCGTAAATTCGTTTTAAAATAGCCTGGAGAGTTTGATCCTGGCTCAGGATGAACGCTAGCGGCGCGCCTTATGCATGCAAGTCGAACGGTTCCGACGCAAGTCGGGATAGTGGCAAACGGGTGAGTAATAGGTAAACAACCTGCCTTTAAGTGGGGGATAACACTTCGAAAGAAGTGCTAATACCGCATGTGGTGCTCTTTCATAAGAAGGATCACTAAAACAGTAATGTGCTTGAAGAGGGGTTTGCCTCCGATTAGCTAGTTGGTGGGGTAATGGCCTACCAAGGCAATGATCGGTAGCTGGTCTGAGAGGATGGTCAGCCACACTGGAACTGAGACACGGTCCAGACTCCTACGGGAGGCAGCAGCAAGGAATCTTGGGCAATGGGCGAAAGCCTGACCCAGCGACGCCGCGTGAGGGATGAAGGCCTTCGGGTTGTAAACCTCTTTTCTCAGGGAAGAATAATGACGGTACCTGAGGAATAAGTCTCGGCTAACTACGTGCCAGCAGCCGCGGTAATACGTAGGAGGCGAGCGTTATCCGGATTTATTGGGCGTAAAGTGGGCGTAGGTGGTCTTTCAAGTCAGATGTGAAATCTCCCGGCTTAACTGGGAGGGGTCATCTGATACTGTTGGACTTGAGTATGGCAGGAGAAAACGGAATTCCCGGTGTAGTGGTGAAATGCGTAGATATCGGGAGGAACACCAGAGGCGAAGGCGGTTTTCTAGGCCAAAACTGACACTGAGGCCCGAAAGCGTGGGGAGCGAACAGGATTAGATACCCTGGTAGTCCACGCCCTAAACACTGGGTACTAGGTATAGGGAGTATCGACCCTTTCTGTGCCGAAGCTAACGCTTTAAGTACCCCGCCTGGGGAGTACGGTCGCAAGACTAAAACTCAAAGGAATTGACGGGGGCCCGCACAAGCAGCGGAGCGTGTGGTTTAATTCGATGCTACACGAAGAACCTCACCAGGGTTTGACATGTTAGAAGTAGTGAACCGAAAGGGGAACGACCTGTTAAGTCAGGAGCTATCACAGGTGCTGCATGGCTGTCGTCAGCTCGTGCCGTGAGGTGTATGGTTAAGTCCTGCAACGAGCGCAACCCTTATTGCCAGTTATATTCTCTGGCGATACTGCCTCGCAAAACGGGGAGGAAGGTGGGGATGACGTCAAGTCAGCATGGCCCTTATACCCTGGGCTACACACACGCTACAATGGATGGTACAATGGGTTGCCACCGGGCGACCGGGAGCTAATCCCCAAAACCATCCTCAGTTCGGATCGCAGGCTGAAACCCGCCTGCGTGAAGTCGGAGTTGCTAGTAAACGCGTGTCAGCATAGCGCGTTGAATACGTTCTCGGGCCTTGTACACACCGCCCGTCACGTCATGAAAGCTGGTAACACCTGAAGTCGATGGGCTAACCCGCAAGGGAGGCAGTCGCCCAAGGTGGGACTGGTAATTGGGACGAAGTCGTAACAAGGTAGCCGTAGCGGAAGCTGCGGCTGGATCACCTCCTTTCTAAGGATTTTGAGAGCTCGCTCTCTATCCTAGGTCGGTCTTCGACGCAAGTCGAAGTATTGATTGGTCAAAAATTTCCTTCCGCTATCCAGCGGTTAAGGTGTAACTGTTTTCAGGGGCTGTGATCTCCTGTCAGCTGTTCTTGATTTCTACGTGGCACCTGGGTTAAAATTAGCCTCGTTCATTGCGTCCCCGGGCCATTAGCTCAGTTGGTTAGAGCGCGGTCCTGATAAGACCGAGGTCCTTGGTTCGAGACCAAGATGGCCCACCATGACTTTTATTAGACAGAACTGATTCCCCCGGCGCCTCATCCCTCATTGACTTATATTTCTTGAGTAATCCTAACGAAAGTACCCATTGGCAAAGTTAAATTCAGACGAATCTTGTCAATTTCTAATATTAGAAAGATAGATGATGTAAGATGAGGCTCTTGTAGCGTCTCAGCTTGTTGTACTTAATAACACTGGTAAGATTCACTTAGGTGCTAGAAATACCTTGAGGACAAGACCAGAATAGAAAAAAGGCAGCAGGCGGGATTTCCCGCCTGCTGCCTTTTTCTACAGGACTGGATTTATTTTGCGGCGGCTATGGCACCATCGATCCAGGAATCGAAGAGGGTTTGATTAGCAACAATCCAGGCCTTTGCATGTTTGATGATGTCAGCATTAGTGTTTTCACCGTCAAACATCAGGGCATTCTGGGCCAGAACATCATCCAAAGGTATCTTGGCAACTTCGAATAGATATTTTGCCGCAGGATTGGCGTTGAGGAAGGCTGTATTGGCAACAACTTGGATACTGTTGGCCGGCCAGCCCATATTGTAAGGTTCATCGGTACCGGCTTTGCCAACAAGGTTAGCTACATAAGTGGCGTCCATGAACTGCTGCTGCTCTTCGGGCAGCGATGTGAAAGGAACTTCAAGCCAGACAATATCTTCTCCTGCTATCAGGCTATTGGCAGTCCAGTTGGGCGTCCAGCCATAGTAGAAGATTGACTCGCCGTTTTGATAGCGGGCAAGAGCGTCGACCATCGAAAGGGTATAGTCGGCCTTGATAAGATCAACCGTATCGTTCAGGCCATAGGCCTCAAACATATGATCAATCATAAGTTCACAACCCCAGCCTGGCGGGCAAGCGACCATTTCAGCCTTGCCGTCACCGTCAATATCGAATAAAGCGGCAATGTCCGGGTCGGTGAACTGGGCGACACTGGTGATATTGTATAGGTCGGCGGTGGCTTTATCTATCATGAAGCCTTGCAGGGCACCACTTTCGATAAGGTTACCGACAATTTGTTCCTTGCTTTCTTTGCCTTCCATGTAGATAACGTGCTGCGGGAACCAGCCGTCAGCCCAGAAATCAACATCGCCGTTGGCAACTGCTTCATAGAAAGGTGAATTACCGAGGGATACCGGGCTTGTAACATTGTAGCCCAGTTTCTCTAATGCCTGAATCATGATCTCGGTCTGAAAATAGCCGGTATCCCATGTGGGACGGGCGGGGTCTACGGTTACACCTTGACCGGGGAGCGCAGCGTCTGTAGTGGTTGGCGATGTGGTATCATCGTTGGAGCACCCGCCAATCAAGATCGCCAGACTCAGCATTAGTGCTGAACCTATCAGAGTCGCCTTTCGTAAATATTTATTCATGTTTCCTCCGTTTCTTATTTTTTGACGCAAAATAAATGGCGTCTTGAACCGCTTTAAGGAGTGGGTTTGGTCTTTTTAGCAAACTTGGCATTGATAAATCTCTTTAGCTGCCCAAACCAGGAAGTTCGGCCTGTTTTGCGGGATTCACCGAGAGCCTGGGTAATGCGGTCTAAAATTATAGCCATGACCACGATACCTATACCGCCAAGGGCAGCTTGTCCAGCGTTGTTACGGCCCATACCGACCCAGACCACTTCACCTAAGCCACTGGCACCTATCAGTGCGACCAGGACAGCCATGGATAAAGCTAGCATTAAGGTCTGGTTGAGACCGGCTAGAATAGTCGGCATTGCCAGTGGGATTTGAATACTAAAGAGCACCTGTCGGCCAGTGGCACCGAATGAAAAACCCGCTTCAACAATCTCTTTGGGTACCTGGCGGATACCCAGATCTGTCAAACGGATGATAGGCGGCAAGGCGAAAATAATGATAGCGATAAGGCCGGGTACCAGTCCGATGCCGAACAGAACAACAATAGGTACCAGGTATACGAAGGCTGGTGTTGTTTGCATGGCGTCTAACAAAGGTCGCATTATACTTTGGGCGGCGCGGGAGCTTGCCGCCACAATCCCCAAAGGAATACCGATAATGGCGCAAAATACAACAGAAGTAATAATGAGGGCGAGAGTGACCATGGTGGGTTGCCACATTCCCAAGAAACCAACAAAGGTAAGAGCCACCACACTTATTAGGGCGAACAACCAGCCTTTTGTGCGCCAGGCTATAAAGAAGACGATTGCAAGCATAATCAGCGGTGGGGTGAATTCAAGCAGACTTTGTACGTGGTCAAGGGTGAAATCCAAGGGTACTTTGAGCGCCTGGAAAAAATCCCTCAGGTTTGCCCCAAGCCACTTGACAGCATCTTGAATCCATTGAGACAAAGGTATGGTATACAGATCAAAGGGCCACATACTATTGGGCTCCTTTATCGTCTACGTCATTCTGGGGTATATTAACTTCTCCGGTACCGGAAACACTGGTGAGTACATCTAGCGGCTCCAAAATGCCGCGGAAAGTTCCCTTCTCTGAAACAACGGCAATGGGCAGACTATCACCGCAAAGGGTTAGCACTTCGGCTAAAGGAGTCGTCTCTAAAGTCTTGGGGAACTCAGTTTGCATCACATCCGCTAATTTGGTTACGCCCTTCCTGATAGCGCGGGCCAACTCCTGATCACTTACCAAGCCAACCGGCTGCCGTTGTTTATTTACAACATACATGGCGTCGCTTTTGGTCTGGCGGAGCCGCACCGAGGCGGTCTTGACTGTATCATGAACCAAATAAAGGGTATCGGCCGGTTTCATAATTGATGAGGCGGTAAACACCAGACCGCGATTAACATCAGAGGTAAATGCGGCTACATAGTCATCGGCGGGACTGCTGACAATCTCCTCCGCCGTACCGATCTGGACGATCCTTCCATCCTTCATTACCGCGATATGGTCGCCCATTTTCAGGGCTTCATTTAAGTCATGGGTGATGAAAATAATGGTCTTTTTAACGGTTTGCTGCAGATTTAGCAGTTCGTCCTGCATATCGCGGCGGATGAGCGGGTCAAGAGCGGAAAACGGTTCGTCCATAAGCAAGATGTCCGGGTCAGTGGCTAAAGCCCGAGCCAGACCGACACGTTGCTGCATGCCGCCGGAAAGTTCTGAACTGGAGCGGTCTTCCCAGCCCTTGAGACCGACGAGTTCCAGCGTTTCAAGGGCCTTTCGGCGTGTCTCATCACTTGGACGCCCGCTTATTTTGAGGCCGAATTCTACATTTTCAAGTACGGTTTTATGAGGTAGCAGGGCGAAGTGCTGGAATACCATAGCAATCTTGGTGCGCCGTATTTCCCTGAGACGCCGGTCAGTAACACCGGTGATATCTTCGTCATCAATATAAATACTGCCGGAACTGGGATCGTGAAGCCGATTGAGGCAGCGAATAAGTGTTGATTTTCCGGAACCTGAAAGCCCCATAACCATGAAGGTTTCACCTTCAGCTACTGAGAACGACGCATCAATTACGGCGGGGACATTCTTTGACCCCTTCATAATATCGGCCCGGCTGACGCCTTTTTTAAGTTGTTTGATAATTGATTCGGGAGAAGGACCAAAAATCTTATAAAGATTTTCCACCCTCAGTTTTGTATTAGCTATGATTACCTCATTTGTTTGCAGATTGGATTCAGATTGACCTGGAGATGAAATAATAGTCATCCCCTATACCCATATAGACTAGCGGTATTATAGGTCATGGCAAAACAAATTGCAAACAACATATGTAGGTAAATTAAAGAAGTAATAGCAATACCTATTGCTGCCAATCGATACTAATGCCTGCCAATGACTGTAAATAAAAAAGATGTTTGATGACTCTATAGTCTCCCTAATTTAAACCAATTATCGAACAGGATGTGTTAATAGACAATAGGTAAAAATACCTAATTCTCATTACCTTTGCCCCTATCGTTAAATGAGGTGATATAAAAATTCAGGGTCATAGTGAAAAATCGAAGATTTTGAGAGGATAACCCCTTGGAACCTGATAATTAACGACGGTTCAGAGGCTGGCTATTACGGCAATAATCTGCCGGAGTGTTTCCCGGTTCACATGATCGCAAGTAGTCTATGTGTTAAGTTGTGGGGCAACATGGCTGTATTATTGGGACCGACCGCATATAAGCAACCTGCCTTGAGATGGCGTTTTCAGAGCAGGTTTTTATGCCCAGGTTTTACTGAAGACCAGTGGATAAGTAGCGTTCACCGGTGTCCGGCAACACAACTACGATCAGTTTGCCCTTCATATCCGGCCGTTTGGCTACTTCCACCGCCGCCCACACAGCCGCACCCGATGAAATACCAGCCAGGATACCCTCTTCCCGGGCTAGTCTGAGGGCAGTGGCGCTGGCATTTTCATTTGTGACCTGGATTATTTCATCGATCAGATCTGTCCTTAAAATCTGGGGTACAAAGCCGGCACCTATACCCTGGATTCTATGAGGACCTGCCTTGCCGCCGGAGAGTACAGGTGAGGCGGCAGGTTCTACAGCGATGGTCTTGAAAGAAGCCTTGCGGCTTTTGAGAACTTCAGCGATACCGCTGATTGTACCGCCGGTGCCCACACCAGCCACCAGCACATCTGCCCGCCCTTCGGTGTCACGCCAAATTTCTTCAGCCGTAGTTAGCCGGTGTATTTCAGGGTTGGCAGGGTTATCGAACTGCTGAGGCATGAAATATCCGGGGTTGGCATCACGGATTTTCTGGGCGCGCCTGACAGCCCCGCTCATACCTTCCGCGCCAGGGGTAAGCTCAATCGTTGCCCCCAGGATAGCCAGGAGTTGACGCCGTTCTATGGAGAAGGTTTCCGGCATGGTCAAGATAAGATGGTAACCCCGGGCGGCGGCGGTAAAGGCCAGGGCAACCCCGGTATTGCCGGAAGTCGCTTCAATAATAGTACCTCCGGGCTTCAATCTTCCTGTAGCCTCGGCGGCGTTGATCATGGCTACGCCGACACGGTCTTTCACACTATGCAGTGGATTGAAGGATTCTATTTTAGCTGCTATCTCGGCAACAGCACCCTCAGTGATCCGGTTCAAGCGCACCAGAGGGGTATTGCCAATGGTTTCTGTAATATCGGCGGCTATGCCACGGAAATGTGGTAATTTCTGAGTGCGTGAAAATATCCCTTTGATTTTTTGCTTGGCCGCCATATCATTCTCCTTTGGTTTACGGTATCGTTAGGTCGGCTGATGCCATCTAATAATAATGTCTGCGGTAACGAAAAACCAGGATGGTTCATTTGCAGCGATGGCAACTATTGAAAGCCTTAATTTATTGACGGTAAAACCAGGGGCGGACTGACGTATTTTTCGCCAGCCAGTGCTTTACGGATAGCTATCACGGTGTATTCAACGCCTGATTCTTTGAGGACATAACCGCTGGCTCCGGCTAACATGGCATGGTGTACATAAGTTGTATCGTTGTGCATGGATAGAACAATGACTTTAATCGGCCATTTTCTTTTTCTGATTTCCTGGGCTAATTCTATGCCGGTATAAAACGGCATAGAGAGGTCTGTCACCAGTACATCCGGCAGGGAAGTTTCTAACAGCAGCAATGCTTCGGCGCCGTTACCGGCTTCACCGACGACGTTAAAATCAGGTTCATATTCCAATAATGCCCGCACACCCTGTCTAACAATTTTATGATCATCCGCGAGAATTATTTTAATCATCCCACCTGTACCGAAAAATTTAATCGGCCTATTATAGCCTTTTTGTTATTGAAATAAATCCGTAAATATACGCGGTTATACCGTTGGCGGTACGCAATTCTGATTCGGGTACGTGCAAAGTAAACCATTGCTAATGGCTTAAAATTATTGGTAACGCCTTCTCTTTTCGGAATTATCTTGGCAAACTTCTGCGGGGTTGTATAATGAGGTACAGGTTTTACAGACTAGCATTTGAAGGAGAATGGCTTGTGAGTAATAAGATTTATCTGGTACCACATAGTCACTATGATGCTGTCTGGGCGTTTACCAAAGAAGACTATTTTTATATTAATATTGAAAAGATACTGAAACCGGCAATAGAGATGATGGCTGACCCTGGTTATCGTTTTCTCATTGAACAAACAGCCCTTATTGAAGAAATTGAACGCCGGAACCCCAGTCTGTTCGATGATATCAAGCGCTATGCTCAAGCGGGTCAGATAGAAATTGCCGGCGGCGAACATCTGATGTCGGATACGATGCTGCCTGGCGGTGAAACACTGGTGCGCCAGATTTTTATGGGGAAAAAATATATCAGTGAGAAGATCGGGGTTGAAACCCCGGTGATGTGGGGTGCGGATGCCTTTGGTTATAACGCCCAGATGCCGCAAATATATCTGAAATCAGGCTATCGCTATTTTGCTTTTCGCCGGGGAGCGGATAAGGCAGCACCAACGGAGTTCTGGTGGCAGGGGTTGGATGGGAGCCGCATTCTGACACACTGGATGCCGCTGGGTTATCGCGCCGGATTGTTCCTGGATGAACTTGAAAATAGCTTTCAAACACTCAAGCCAGCGGCGGCTACGGAGCATATTTTAATGCCTTCCGGTAGCGGTTCAATACCGCCTCAACCAGAAACTGCCGCCGCCGTAAAAAAATGGAATCGCAGCCATAAGGATGCGCACATGGCTGTCGCCCGGACAGTGGATTTTTTTCGTGCCGTGGAAAAAACCGCAATAGAATTAGAAACCAGGCAGGGGGAACAATATTCGGGACACTTTTCTCGTGTTTTCCCGCATTGTTCATCCAGCCGGATGTGGCTCAAACAAAAATTACGTCACTATGAGCAAATGATACTGTCTTGCGAGAAATGGGTCACAATAGGCTGGCTTCTAGGTGTGCCTTATCCTGCTGATGAGTTCCGGGATAACTGGAGAAAGATATTATGGGGGGCATTCCACGATGTGGCACCGGGCACAGGGATGGATGATGCATATGAAGAAGCCCACCATAATTTTGAGTATCTTGAGAATCATCTGTCACAGATATTAAACAGTTTTTTGGAACTTATCCAGGATAATCTTGTGTCGCCGGCTGATGCCATCGTCTTTAACCCGCTATCATGGCCGGTCAGGAATTGGGTTGAGGTTGAGTTAGGTTTTGACCGGGGCGTGGTCAAGCGAATCGGGGGGCTTAAAAGCGACGGGGATGAAATTGAAGTTGAGGTCGAAGTACTTGAAGCCACCCGCTATTCAGATGACTCTTTCCATACCGTTAAGTTCGGCTTTGTAGCGTCGGTGCCAGCCTTTGGATTCCGTACTTATAAGTTACTAAAAACCAAACCCAAGACCGGCACGTCATTCCGGCTTAAAACCCGGGGCAACAGTATTCAGAACCAATTCTTCCGTCTTGAGGTAGATCCGGGAACAGGACTGATAGATGTTTTCATGGATGGTAAACATCTGGTACACGGCAATGAACTCATCATCGAAGAAGAAACCGGCGACCTTTATTATCACCGGCAAAACCTGGTTGGTGATATCAGAACTGAAAGTGAAGCAGGTGTCACTTTTGGTAAATTCCGCATGAAGCACTTTGAGATTCAAAAGACTGCGCTGAGAAGAGTTATCAAGCTAGAAAGCGATTATTTTTCGCTCATTTGGCCGTACAGGTTGCAAGAAAAACTGCGCCCGGTACTATGGCGTCACAGTTTCTTGTCTGTTTCCAAAACAATCATTGTATATCATGATATTCCCCGTATTGACTGTATAACCAGGGTCGATAACCGTCATCCCCAAATGCAACTCAGGGTTAAGTTCGCCACCGATATTGAAAGTCCGGAATACACCTCCGAGATCCAGTTTGGAGCGGTCAGCCGGGCTGTAAATCAGTCGGTTACCCCTGTGGAAGGGGAATGGGTGGAGAAACCTTCAGGGATTTTCCCGGCCCAGAATTGGGTGGATTATTCCGATGCCAACCGCGGCCTAACATTGATAAATAAAGGACTGCCTTCACATGAAGTCCGTGACGGCGCTATTTACAATACGCTCTTGAGGAGTATCCTGATGCTGGCTTCGGATGGGGTCACCGGGCCAGCGGTACCTACTCCGGATGCTCAGGAGTTTAAAAAATACACCTATGAGTATTCATTATATCCACATCACGGCGGCTGGCAGGAAGCACAATCATATAAGCACGGTTATGAGGTCAACAGTGGCCTTATGGCCTTCCAGATCAGTCCGGCTGCCAACCGGCGCAAAGTCCTACCGGACGTTTTTTCTTTTGTAGAAGTCGAGCCATGCAATGTCATTTTAACCGCCTGCAAAAAAGCAGAAGATGGCAGCGGGGTCATACTTCGACTTTATGAGGCGAGCGGGACAGCGACTCAGGCCGCTCTCCGTTTCTTTCAATCGAAAGTGCAAAACCCTGATCTTGTTGCCGCAGATGATAGCCTCATCCGCCGCCCTACGGCAATCCGCTGGGTAAATCTACTGGAGGAAGAAGAGGATGAGATGGTTCTTTGCGATGACGGCATTGAGATCAGCTTCAAGCCGTTTGAGATCATCAGTCTTAAGGTCAGTTTTTAATGGCTGTTTTTGTGGAAAAAAAATAGTTAATCGGTGGCACTGAGGTAACATGATTCAAGACATAAATGGAGCTATTGAAGCTTTACTCAGGCCGAATTCCATAGCGGTCATAGGTGTTTCCCGCCGCGAAGATAGCATCGGGCATAAAATATTCCAGAATCTGCTGAGTCAATCGTTTAAAGGGAGGGTCTTTCCGGTTAATCCCAAGGCTGATGTCATTTCAGGAATTAAGGTATACCCTTCAGTTAGCCATATCCCTGAATCAGTTGACCTGGCGGTTATGGTTATCCCCGCAGATTATATACTGGACGCTGCCGAAGAATGCGGCGTTAAAGGGGTGAAGGCGATAATCGTTATTTCCGCCGGGTTCGCAGAGGCAGGCAATAAAGGCGCTGAACTCCAAAGAAAACTGGTGGCTGTGTGCCGCCGCTACGGCATCAGGTTGATTGGTCCTAACTGCATGGGGGTGCTCAATACAGATCCTATAGTGAGTATGAACGCCACTTTCAGCCATGTTTTTCCACCTCACGGCAACATCGCTATGGCGACCCAGAGCGGTGCCCTGGGTCTGGTGATTCTGGAATACGCTAAAAACCTGGGCATCGGGTTGTCTACCTTTGTTAGTGTCGGCAACCGCGCTGATGTGTCATCGAATGATCTCCTGGAGTACTGGTGCCAAGACCCAGCCACCGGAGTCATTATGCTTTATCTGGAATCGTTCGGTAACCCCAAGAAATTTGCGCGCTTGGCCAGAGCCATTTCAGCTAATAAACCGATTGTGGCAGTGAAAAGCGGTCGGTCAGCTGCCGGTTCCCGTGCGGCGGCTTCCCATACCGGCGCTTTGGCCACTGTCGATATAGCTGCCGATGCCCTTTTTGCCCAAACCGGCATTATCCGGGTAGATACTCTGGAACAGCTTTTTGATGTGTCTAATGTGCTGGCGCACCAGCCTTTGCCCCGCGGTTCGCGGGTTGCTATTCTGACCAATGGCGGAGGGCCGGGCGCCATGGCTGCCGATGCCTGTACGGCGCACGGATTAGAATTACCGGCGTTGAGTGATGCCACCCTTGAAGGTTTAAAGATGCTGCTGCCCAGTCGGGCCTCACGCACAAACCCGGTTGATATTACCGATGCTGGTGCTGAGGAATACCGCGGCGCCCTGATGCTGCTAGCCGATGATGATAACGTTGACGCGGTCATCGTCATCTTCATCCCTCCTGTTTTTGCCCGTTCCGAGGATGTTGCGGCAGTTATCATGGATCTGTCAACCGAGTTTTACCGCCGTGGCAAGACCTTGCTGTCTTCATTTATGGGTCAGCGCGGTTGCTTATCTGGGAGCCCCATCCCTGCGGGCGGGAGCAGTGTTCCTTCATTTGCATTTCCGGAGTCTGCCGTTTATGCCCTGGCGCGGGCAAGGGATTATAACTTGTATCGCCAAAAACCCTGTGGAATGATTCCTGAATTGAAAGATATTGACCGGGAGCGGGTACAGAAAATTCTTGATAATGCGCTACCAGGCTGGTTATTGGCTAAGGATGTATATGCCATTCTTGATGCCTATGGCATAAGGTCATTGGCGCCTACACTTGTTACAAGTGTTGATGAGGCCTTGAATGCAGCTCAAGCGCTTGGTTATCCGGTAGTACTGAAGTTGGACTCAGCCACTATTATCCATAAGACCGATTTTGGCGGAGTTGTACTGGATATCAGATCGCCCCAGGAACTCAGACAGGCTTATGACATGATGATGCAACGGCTGACATCTGCAGGCCGTCTGGCGGAGGTAGACGGGATGAATATCCAAAAGATGGTGTCACAAGGAATTGAGGTCATTGCCGGTGTCGCCCACGACGATGTATTTGGGCCTCTCATGCTGTTTGGGTTGGGGGGCATATATACTGAGCTTTTTAAAGATGCGGTAACGCGTATCCATCCACTTACCGATGTTGATGCCACAGAAATGGTACATTCTGTAAAAGCTTACAAATTACTTGAGGGTTTCCGTGGGTCGCCACCCGCCGATATCCCGGTTATTGAGGAGCTATTGCTGAGGTTGTCTGCTCTGGTGACGGATTTCCCGCAGATAAAAGAACTTGATTTGAATCCAGTCAAAGTCTTTGCGGCGGGTAATGGGTGTACTGTTGTTGATGCCCGTATTCTGGTATGACCGGGCTTCATGTAAAGAGGTTTAAAAGTAAAAGAGCGCCCGGAGATGTCCCGTGCGCTCTTTTACTGAGGTCATTAAATCGCTTCTATTTGGGTGTATTTCATGCCGCGGCCGGCACCTGTTGATTCAAGTTTACCAGCAGCAACGAATTTTTTCAGGGTTTGCCGGATCTTGTTATCAGAACAACTTGAGTCTGTCTTAAGCACTTCCTGTTTAGTGGCGCCGAAACCGCGTGACTGACTAAAGAAACCATCATCCCACAAAGTGCCAATAATCGCTTCGCAAGACACCCTTTTCTTGTTTCGGGCTGTTTTGCCCGCTTTTGCTGGTCGGCCTCTTTTCCCAGGCACTTTTTCCTCTTCTGGTTCCACGGAAACTATTGCAGGCAGAAAAAGAGCCATATGTTTTTCTACAAATTCTACCGGGCCTTCAAGTTCTATGACGCCTTCTTGTAAATCTATGAGCACCCTTACATCGGCCAAAATTATTACCCCTTTTAGTATTTATTGCTGTAAACATAAGTATATCTAAAGGATATGTCAAAAGCAAAGAGCGAATTATAAATATAAATTACTGATTATGGACTTTGTATAGGTAAATCGGTCCATTTAATTTTTCATTAAGTTAGAATGGTAGTTTCATAAGCCTCGTAATTTGTTCATTCAGATCAATATAAAATAGGGATGTTATTATGAATGGGGGATTGAAAGCAAACTGATTAACTGGGGAAACTGTTGGTTATACAAAAATACTTTGACATAAGCTCTTGCGCCCGATATTCTAAAATAGGAGGAAGCTGAAATGAGTAAATACCGTTGTAGCATTTGTAATTACATCTACGACCCTGAACAGGGGGATCCGGACGGCGGCATCAAGCCAGGCACAGCCTTTGCAGATATCCCTGACGACTGGGTTTGTCCTATCTGCGGTGCCAGCAAGGATAAATTCGTTAAGGAAATTTGAAGGGCCATTAAATAACCGGAGGTGCAGCTATGCCGCTTGATTTCAATATTCTTATCGGTGGTGAGGCAGGGCAAGGTGTCCAGTCAGTAGGTTCGGTACTTGCCAAGACGTTAATGCGGGGCGGATATGAGGTCTTTGCCGATCAGGACTTTGAATCGCGTATCCGCGGCGGACACTCTTTTACCAGAGTGCGGGTGTCTGACTGCCCGGTAGAATCGCCTTCGGAAAAGGTTGATATGCTTCTGTCTCTAAACGGAGAGACGACTGAGAAGCACCTGTCTGATATGAGGCGCGGCGGTATCATTATATCTGACGAGGAAAAAACCGGCGCGGCAAATGCGGGTAAAATACTGTTTTTGGATATCCCCATATCTAAAATAGCCCAGGAAACTACCGGCAATCTGAGAATGACCAATACCGTGGCTTCAGCTGCCGCCTTGGGTTTGCTTGATTACGATTTTGAAGTGTTAGCCGGGGTGTTGAGGCAGGAATATGGCCGCCACGGCGAGCAGGTAGCCGCAGATAATATTAAGGCCGCCCGCGCAGGCTTTAATTTCGCACAGACTAATTGTCCAAAAGGGTATAAGAAACGTCTGAAGGCCGGAAAGTCCTCCGGGAAGATGCTCGTTTCCGGCAATGAAGCGGTAGCCTTGGGTGCCATCGCGGCTGGTTGTCAGTTTGTATCCGGGTATCCAATGACGCCATCAACACCGATACTTGAATTCCTAGCCGATAAAGGGCGAGATTTCCGTATTCCGGTGATACAGGCTGAAGATGAGATAGCGGCTATTAACATGGCTGTAGGTGCCGCATATACCGGGGCTCGTTCTCTGGTGGCTACCTCGGGCGGAGGTTTCTGTTTGATGACTGAAGGGCTTTCTTTAGCCGGTATGACTGAGACTCCAGTCGTCATCATACTGGGACAACGGGCTGGTCCCTCCACCGGGTTGCCGACACGAACTGAACAGGGAGAGCTTGAGTTTGCGCTGCATGCCGGTCATGGTGAGTTCCCGCGCATAATAATGGCTCCAGCTAACGCAACAGAGGCTTTCTGGCTGACGATCAAGGCCTTCAATCTGGCAGAAAAGTACCAAAGTCCGGCCATTATCCTGACTGACCATGAGATGGCCGATTCTTATTATACGGTTAGCCCCTTTGATCTTGGGGCTATTGCGATAGAACGCGGTGTGCTGACTGACCAGGAAGCGGAAAAGCAAATTGATTATAAACGCTACGCCTATACCGAATCCGGGATTTCACCGCGGGCATTTCCTGGCCAGGGCAAGGCGCTGGTTGTGGCCGATTCTGACGAACATAGTGAGGCAGGCCATATTATTGAGGATGCTGAGACGCGGCGGCTCATGGTCGAGAAGCGGATGCGTAAACAGGAAGGAATCAAGCAAGAAATCGGTGCGCCGGCCATCATTCACCGCGATGATGCCAAGTATAATCTTATTGGCTGGGGCAGCAGTCGCGGTGCCATAGAGGAAGCGGCAATGCTGCTGGAAGCCAAAGGCATCAATGTCTGTGTCATCCACCTTGCGGAATTGTGGCCGTTCCCCGCCGAGGCGATAATTGAAGCTTTGGCCGGGGTTGCCGACAATATTGTCGTTGAGAGCAACGCTACGGGCCAACTGGGCCGGTTGATAAGAACTGAGACAGGCATTAAGGCGGATGCCCACATCACCCGTTATGACGGACGTCCGTTATCGGCTGAATATATCATTGAAAACTTTGCATGGAAGGCGGCCTGAAGATGACGACACATAAGCAGGTAAGCATTTCAGACTATAGCCCGGCTTCTGAAATCGCCTGGTGCCCCGGTTGCGGTAATTTTGGTATCCTGCGGGCCGTCAATAAGGCTTTGGTAAACCTGCAAATAGCACCGCATGAAGTACTTATGGTCTCCGGTATCGGCCAGGCGGCCAAATTGCCGCACTATACCCGGGCTAATGTATTTAACGGGTTGCACGGCCGTCCTTTGCCAGCGGCGGTGGCCGCCAAGATTGTTAATACCAGCCTTCATGTTATCGCTGAGAGTGGTGACGGTGACGCTTATGGTGAAGGCGGCAATCATTTTATGCATACCATGAACCGAAATCCTAATTTGACTTATTTGGTGCATAACAACCAGGTCTATGGTTTAACCAAAGGACAGGCATCACCAACCACTGATTTAGGTTTCACTACCAAAATGAATCCAGAAGGCGCCTGGGTGGCACTGCATCCGCTGGCCGTGGCGGTGGCCTGTGATTGCAGCTTTGTCGCTCGCGGGTTTGCGGGTGATATTGATTACCTGACCGGGTTGATTGAACAGGGTATCACACACAAGGGCTTCGCTCTCATTGAAATACTGCAACCCTGTGTCAGCTTCAATAAAAAAAATACTTATAACTGGTACAGTGAGCGGATTTATAAAGTGGAAGATGAGCAGGGGTATGATCCTGAAGACCGGACGGCGGCTTTCGGGAAATCTTTGGAGTGGGGAGATAAAATCCCGGTCGGCATTATTTATCGCCATGACCGAGAGACTTTTGATGAATACGTTGGCGTGGCAGGACAATCACCGGTGGTTAGGGAGGATCCGGCTAAACGGCAGATTGCTGGATTGCTGGAGGCATTCACTTGAATGACGACATAAAAAAAGAACAACAAATACTGCAACAATACCGTAATATCGCGGTAGTCGGAGCATCGGCAAACCCGGACCGGCCCAGTAATGCGGTTATGAAATATTTGATTGAGAGCGGTTATTCGGTTATACCTGTAAATCCCACCGTTGATGAGGTGCTGGAGCAAAAGAGTTATCCTGATCTGCTGTCGGTGACACAACCGGTGGATATTGTGGACGTGTTTCGTGCATCAGACAAAGTTATGCCTATCGTAGATGAGGCCATCGCTATTGGAGCCAAGGTCCTGTGGCTGCAGGAAAGCGTAGTCAATGAAGCGGCAGCGGAAAAGGCCAGACAGGCCGGATTGTTTGTTGTCATGGACCGCTGTATCGCCAAGGCACATGCCGCAATGACAGCTAAAAAGAGCTAGATTCACTGCTGGTAATCGGTTGATATATTAAGGCGGCCTCGCTAATTCCAGCGAGGCCGCTTTTTAATTCTAAAGGCAATCCAATATTTCGAGTGTTAGCTGTAAGCGTGCAACCCCTGGAAAATATAATTGCCGAAAAAGGTGAAGATAACCGCCGTGAAGGCTATCACAAGTAGTACCGCGGAGCGGGTTCCCTGCCAGCCCTTGAGGATACGGGTATGAAGGTAACCGGCGTAAAAAAGCCAGGTAACCAGGGCGGCCGATTCTTTGGGATCCCAAGACCAGTACCGGCCCCATGATTGTTCTGCCCAGATAGCCCCCAGGATAATTACCAGTGTCAGCAGCGGAAAACCAATAATAACCGTGTGGTAACTGATACGGTCTAGAGTTTCGGGAGAAGGCAGCCAACTGATAGTTTTACGCCGTTGCCATAAAATCAGGATGGCTGCGATGAAACCGATAGCGAAAGCACCATAAGAGATGGCGGCGGCGGCCACGTGGGTTGAAAGTAGAAAGCTCTGTTGCAATGCCGGTACCAACTCCGCTGCCTGAGACGATAACTGGCTGGCGTAAACCAGTAGCGCCAGAGCTATCACGCTTGAAGCGCCGCTGACCAGCATTATCCGATAGCGAAACCAATACAGGATGCCTAAAATGACAATACCCCAGGCGAAAGCTATCGAAAATTCAAACATGCTGGAAAACGGGCCATGACCGGTTTCTATCCAACGCGCCGCTATAACACCTGTTAGAAGGGTAACCACCAGCACCATCATGCCCAGGAGTATCTGTTCAATGGACTTGAGACTGCCCCCGGTGCCCTTGGTGTGTCCGCTCTTCTGGAGCCCAACTACGTAAATAATCAAAAATAAGGCAATGAGCCCCAGAGCGACCAGTGCTCCCCAGAAGAAGATGGCCTGCATAGAATTCATTTTTGGGATTTCCTTTCATGTGTTTCAACGTCAACACCGTTTAGTGTTTCTGTTAAAGATTGAATTTCATCAGAAGCCAGTGACTTTTTGCCCAGGAAAGCATAAGAATAGCTGCTGCCTGTTTGACCTGGTTGAATTGAAATGATGATCTGGCGGTGGGGGAAATAAAAGACCAGGAAAAGGCCCGCCATAAGTAAAGCGAAAGCGATCCATATTAAAACCAGACCCGGGTCTTCTTTTAATTGGAAACCCGAGAATTGTCCCAGATAATCGGCGCTGAAAGATAATCCCTGGTACTCAACGGGCGTGCCGACTGCAAAGGGGAATGAATCAAGGAACTCTACTGAGTCCATGTCATAAAATTCCAACCGCAACTCACCGGCGGGTATTAACGGGTCTGACGGTCCGGCTGAACTTATGATTGCGCAAAAAAGATTATTATCCCCTAAGGTAAACGTGCCGAACGGCCATACAATTCCCTGATCTGAAAGACTGCCGTCAAAAACTACGCTGTCCTGAAAGATTGGATTGCCATCAATATCTTTTACTGTAACAGCCACAGCTGGCCCGTAAAACGATTGAAATATCTTTAGACCCTTGTATTCCAAAGGATGATTTACCCGGACCAGCGCCTCTTTGACCACCAGGCCGTTTTCAATAATTGTGATCTGGCTTCTAAAATCCTTGGGTGATCCGTCAGGCCAGTATTCATCTTCAAAAGAGTCCAAATGCAATGAGAAGGAATAACCGGTAATGGCCCGTGTTTGGTTTTCGGCCACGATGAAAGAATCATCACTGTAACCAAAGTAACTGCCCATCAGGTAGCCGGCCACCAGCAATATCAGACTAAGGTGTATGGCGTAGGTACCCCATGGAGCAAAACGGTTCTTATCCCCCGCCAGAACGTCAGATCCAGCAACAGTTTGCCGTCTTCGCCGATAACCTCTTTGGGACAGAAAAGACACCGCTACTTCAGCAGTATCTTTTGGGGATCGTTTGCTGGCACCCTGTACGGTGTTTGTTGAACCTTTAGCAAGCAGTCGCGCTGCGCTTTCTATGGAAACGCCACGTGACGCTGCCAGCAGACTCGGCCAGCGTTTTAGACTGCAAACGGCAATATTGATGATTAGGACAGTGCCCAGAATGAAAAATACCGGTGAATGGAAAACATCAAATAGACTAAGGGACCCGGCCAGGCTGACTAAGGCCAGCAGCAAAATAGTCCATATGGCCAGACGTACTGAACTAAAAAGACGCCACAAATATTTCAAGATGTTCAAGCCTCTTTAATCTCGTTTACTTGCTATAAGACTAGGGGTTATGAGGGAAAACTTCGTGATATATATTGACTCAAATACTGTCACAGGTCAATTGTTACAAAGTTGAGGTGATCAGTGATTTTATTTAACTTGTGGTCCAAGGAAGTATTGAACTAAAGGGCGTGTAACAGAATATTTTGAAATCGGGCAACGGATGAAATACAGAAAGGACAGGCGAGACGTTCACGTCTGGTGGGCAATACCAAAGATGTGATGATTAAGACAGGGACTCACAAAAGAGTCCCTGTCTATTTTGCTGATTCTAAGGTTCCAGACTGAAAGGCGGGTAAATATCGGTTATTAAGAGCGCCGTATACGCCGAGACACGCAAGCCCCAGCGGGATACTCCAACCACGAAATCAAAAAGAGATCTTGGGAAGGTCCCGGTAAAGAGAATGGAGAACCAGGCGATTATGATGCAAACCACCACAGCTAAAGCTAAAAACGCCAGCACGACATAATGCGGTATGGCAAGGAACCATTTCACCAAAGGCATCCCACGGCTGAGATCCTTTTTCACATCGGGATATATGAGGTCGAGATGGACGGATTGTTCCTCATCTGTTGAAGGATATTCATCACGTAAAAGCATGGCATAGGCAAATACCTGATAGCTGAAGCGGGTCAGCGCCAGATTCCAATCGAACCACCAGCGCGGATATTTCTGACGGAAAAGGATCATCATTACGGTTGCCAGAACCAGGATACCTCCTGTGCCACCCCAGGAATACGTAACATTATCGATTGTGTATCGCGAAACGCTGCCGCTAATAAATGAAAGTAAAATGGCGATAGGTATTACCATGAAAATCCGGAAGGCGACATTCAACCTGTCCCTGGGCTTGTCGGGATAATCAATAGATAATGTTGCCGGATACGCATTGGCTTTTTCCACCGTATTTACTCCTTCTTTTAAATTACTAATTTAATTTTATGCCCTGCCTGACTGCAATGCAATGAAAATCATTGTTCCGGACTGTCGATATGAAGACAAAATATATTAACAGATATTAACGCTAAATATACTGAATATTAACGGAATAATGCAGCATAATATTACAGTCTGGTTAATATTCAAGAGATAGGAGGACAAAGGTAAAAGCTATAGCATTGTCTAAATTATACCCGAGAATACAAGAAGTTTAAGTAGGAGAACAAATAAATGTCTAAGTTCCACAGCACAGTAAGTCGTCGCGATTTCATGAAAGGTTTAGGTTTTGGTACAGCCGGTGTAGGAGCTATGGCAGCATCGGTGCCTGTATTCCACGATCTTGATGAAATGATGTCATCAACAGAAACAGCACCGAAACATCCATGGTGGGTAAAGTCTGTAGACGAACCGACCGTTGAAATCGATTGGGATGTTATCGGTCGTTATGACGCAAGGTACACTGCCCACAGTGAGGCTGTGATGGGTAGATACTTCGGCCTGCAGGAATGGCGTGATGCTACCGCAAAAAAGGCCCCCCAGGAACTGGAATTAATCAAGTCCAATACACCTGGTAAAGACCTTCGTTCTGCTGCTCTCAGCGACGCTTCGATGCAAGGTTTAATCCGGGGTGGCACCAATCTCAAATGGCATGGGCCGGAGACTGTTCAAAAGCCAGAAGAACGTGGGGTTCCAAAGTATACCGGCACGCCGGAAGAAAATCTTCAGATGATCCGTGCGGCGATGCGTTATTTCGGTGCTCACAGTATCGGCGCTGCCCCGCTGGATGCGCATCATAAAAAGCTGGTTTCACTTCATCCTCAAAGCGTGTCTGGAAACTATATGACTAACTGGCCGCCACCCGATACTGTTAATAAACGAATTGTCTTCGAGGATGTTGATCAGGGATATTCAACCACAGAAAAGTATGCCATCCCGACGAAAGAAATGTGGGCATGTTCATATACAACTCCGATGAGTAAGGAAATGTTCCGCGCGGCTCCTTCAGCGATATCTTATGCTGCCAACGCTTTGCGATACAGGAACCGCGGTAACATCATGCCGGATACACAGAACTTTGTGAGGGGGCTTGGTTATCAGATCCTAGAGGAGCCCTATCCCTGTATTCCGGCAATCGCCAGTGCAGTGTTAACAGGAACAGCGGAAAACGGCCGTAACAGCGGTTATTGCTTAAACCCCGAATTTGGCTCAGTCAATGGTTACTACGATTTTATGACCGACTTGCCGCTTGAAGAGACGAAACCCATTGATGCCGGTCTATTTAGGTTCTGCCATACCTGCAGGAAATGCGCTGAGATCTGTCCTCAGGGGGCTTTGTCAATGGATAACGAACCGACCTGGGATCCGCCGAAATCAAAGATCAGTCCTAAATTAACTGCTTTGGATCCGAGCATGGATGATCCTGAATTTCATCAGCGAGGCAAAAAAGTCTTCTGGAAGGACGAAATTCTTTGCCAGCAGTTTGTTGGTACCAATCCATTCGGTTGTATTCAGTGCCAGGGCGGGTGTACTTTCAATGTAAACTCGGGGGCCATGGTACATGAATTACTACATACCACCCTGTCGGTTACGCCATTGTTTAATGGTATTTTTTGGCAACTCGGCAACACCTTTGGTTATGGCTTGAGAGAAGGTGAAGATATGAATAATTTCTGGAAAACAGAGCTACCTGCTTGGGGTTATGATTCCAGTCTTGGGGTTCATGGTACCTACTAAATGCTGACTAACGATTAAAATTGAAGGGCGGGAAAGATCTTTCCCGCCCTTCAATTTTAAGAGTCTCAGCTTGTAGTCCCCTGCCGACTAGAACTTGTACCCATTGATATATGCCTTTAACACACAAACATATAACCTTGTCTTGGCTTATTGATGATGATTCTGGGGTCTTGAGGGTGCTCTTCAATTTTATCCCTTAAACGTTTGATATAGATTCTTAAACTATCCCCAATATCCCCAAGTTGCTTGTGCCAAGTTTGTCTGGCTAAAATCTCTTTGCTTACAAAATGCCCGCTGTTTTTCATCAATAAAGACAACAGTAGCCCTTCAGTATAAGTCAAATGTATTGTCCTGTTATTCTGTCGTAATTCCGTTAATGAACTGCTGAGTTGCCAACTTCCCACATCAAGGTTATTGCTATGATTGATGGTCTGTCCCCAGCGAGTCATGGCTTTAATCCTAGCTAATAATTCCATTTGACGAAAAGGTTTAGTCAAAAAATCATTGGCTCCATGAGAGAGTGCCGTGACAACGCTGGATTCATCGTCCCGGACGGTTAGTATCAGCACCGGGACTACGGAAAACAGGCGTATTTGCCGCAATATTTCAAGTCCATTAATGTCAGGTAGCCCCAAGTCCAGAATTACAGCATCGGGAGATTCCGTATCGACCATGGTCAAACCCTTAGCTCCGCTCTGTGCGCTGATAATAGAAATATCAGGCCAGCCAAGTTCGAAGGCAATTTTCAAGACGTTGATGATATTTATATCATCTTCGATGATTAATACTTTCATCTGGGCTTTGCTCCTATCTTGGCTTGGCGATGACAGGGATTGATAGCTGGAAAACACTGCCATTTCCTGGTCGACTTTTGACCTTTATACTACCACCATGGAGGTTAATAATTGTCTTTGAAATGGCTAATCCTAAACCTAACCCAGAATAGTTATCGGAACTATTATGTATCTTAAAATATGGTTCAAATAGGTGGGATTGTTCTGGTTTAGAAATTCCTATCCCGGTATCCAACACTTCAATTATGACCCGATCTAGCTTAGAACTTGCAGATAAAGTAACCTTGCCATCATCAGGTGTATATTTGATTGCGTTATCCAGCAGATTCGATAGAACCTGACGTAAACGCTTTCTATCTGCAACAATTTGCTTGGGCAACTCTGCAATTACGGCGCTTAACCTAATATTTTTAGGTTCTGCAACGGCCTGAAAAAACTCGACAACCTCTTGTATCAATTTTAGAGGGTCCATGGGTAGTGTTTGCATTTCTAATATACCCATTTCACCGCGTACTACATCGAAGAGTTCTCCGATGCGTTCGTCGAGTTCAATCGCGCCAATTTGGATCTGTTTAGTTAAACGTTCCTCAACACCCGGAGGTGTAAGCTTGAGCAACATGTCAACACTGGCAAGAATCGGGGTCAACGGAGTTCTCAGTTCATGTACCAGAGACCTGGAAAATTCGATGCGAGCTTTTATTTCATTTTGAAGTTGGAGATGAAGTCTTTTTTCGCGCTCAAGGGCTTCCTGGAGCCTTTTTTCATTATCTTTGCGGTATCGTATATCCCTCATGACAGAAAGAGAATATCTTTTGCCATTCAACTCGAAGATATGACCTGAGACTTCTGACGGAATAGATTCCCCGCTCTTACTCTTGTGAACCATTTCATAAGTCCCACAGCCGCCAGATTCTAAAACATCCCGTAGAAGAGTGGTGATGTTATTGTAACTTTCCAAAGTGTTCAACTTACACCCGTTAAGCGAAAGAAGCTCTTCATAGCTATATCCATAACGATCACAAGCTGCCTGATTGGCTTCGATAACCTGATAGCCGCTTGCCCTGTGTTCCCATAAAATTATGGCATCATTTGCATAATCGAATAGCATACGGTATTTTTTTTCGCTGGCTGCAAGAGCCTGCTCAGTTTGGACAAGATTTGTAATATCGTATCCGTATAAATTCACCATTTCAGAACTGACAGGAACGAGACTGATGCTGAATAATTGGGCTCCAACAGGTTCGACGAAACGTGTAATTTGCTTGGAAAGCAAAGTTGAGCTAACCCTTGATGGCCAAGGGTAGGGCGCGTATTTCCCTAACTGCCAATTCCAAGCCGAAATCAGTTCTGAACCTGCAGAATTAGCGTATACAAGCAAGGCTTGATTTGACAGGCGAAGGATAGGGTTAGGATTTTCATCCCCAGAAGGGAGTTGCTGATCAATAGGCACAGATTGCACTTCCACTTAGAATGGGAATTTGAGTCTCTGATATTGTCTCAGAAGGTGGTGACAGAGTCAAGACATCGAGAGTTTAGGTGTCTATTACGAATGGAGGAATTACTAATTTCGATGGTTTGATTAATTGGGTAGTATTACAGGGCACGTACAAGAGTGACAATAACCAGGTGTCATGTTATTCTTATTTGTATGCCACTCTCTCTGAAACCATTGACTTTTGACCAGCTAAAATCGGAGTTGTCCGCCTTTCAATTAATTAAGGTTCCTCATCCGTTTATGCTGCCGCGATGGCTTGAATCATGGTGGAACAATTTTAGAGAAGAAGACCAACTTTTCTTACATTCGGTGACCGAAGAAAATGAGCTTGTCGGCATACTCCCATTTAGGCTCAAGGGTGATACTGCCTATTTTATAGGCAGTGCAAACGTATGTGATTATATGGATTTTATAATCCGCAAAGGTCAGGAGACACAGTTCTTTTCGTTTATCCTTGATAACATCCGTTCATCGGGCATCACGGCGTTAGAGTTGGAATCATTGCGTCCTGATTCAAGCGTTTTAAAATTCTTGCTGCCGCTGGCAAAGCAGCGGGGCTTGCCGGTTGAAGTTCAAGATACTGACGTCACCTTGGAGATGTCGCTGGCAGATGATTGGGAACAATATCTGGCCACACTTTCCACACACCAAAGGCATGAAGTCAAGCGGAAGGAACGGCGGTTGGCCGAGGCTGGAAATCTAGTATTTGACATAAACAAGCCCTCGAATATTGATCTGGAGCTGAAAACCCTGATACAACAGATACGCATAAGCCGGCAGGATAAGGCGGCATTTATGACTGAGGCAATGGAAAAGTTTTTCAATGACCTTGCGAAATCACTGGATGAGGCAGGTATTCTGCGTATAGGTAAATTGATGCTTGAAGGTGAGACGGTAGCCAGTATCATGTGTTTTGACTATAATAATACAAGATATCTTTATAATAGCGGCTATGATCCGAGCCAGACGAATCTGAGTGTTGGCCTGCTGTCTAAGGTTTATTCCATCAAAGATGCTATCGAGCAACAAATGCACACATACGATTTTCTTAAAGGCGCAGAAGTATACAAGTACCATCTGGGCGGCCGGGAAATGCCTGTCTCTCGTTGCCGGATTGAATTAATCAATTGAGCGAAAAATCACTTAGAATAGCTATGTTGTCAGTTCATAGTTGCCCCATAGGGCAACCCGGCGGACGTGATACCGGCGGTATGAATGTCTATATTCGTGAACTGGCGACGGCACTGGGGCGGCGGGGACACAGTGTTGATATTTTCACCCGCGCTCATGACTCACGTGATGCGGAGTGGGAATACCTGGCGCCTGGGGTAAGGCTTGTTCATATCCGCGCTGGTGCTGTTGAAGAAATGGGCAAACTCACCCAGTATAACCACTTGCGGGAATTCGACCGTAATCTGCAAGCCTTTTGCCGCACTGACGGTGTGAGTTACGACCTTGTTCACAGCCATTACTGGTTATCTGGTGAAATAGGGACCCACCTGGCAGCTGAATGGGGCGTGCCTCATATCTTCGCCTTTCATACCGTCGGTGCTGCCAAGGATGCCCTTGGTTTGGGCGAGCCCGAACCGGCGCTGCGGTTGCTGACCGAGCAAGAGATCGTCTTGGCTTGCAACCATATCATCACCGGTACGGACAAGGAAAAAGCTTCAGTGTTGCACCACCACTGCCACGCCGCGGGAAAAGTCAGTATCGTGCCGTGCGGTGTCGATCTTGAACTTTTCCGGCCCATAGATAAAGACAGGGCGCGGCAAAAACTTGGACTCACGGCAGCGCCCATGGCGCTTTATGTGGGGCGATTGGACAAACTCAAAGGCATCAACCGGTTGATTGAGGCGATGAGCCTGGTCTCTGTACCAGATTGCCGGTTGACTGTTATAGGCGGTGATGAACACGCTAAAACGGCACTTGGACGGCTGAAGCAACAGGCCATTGATTTGGGCATTTCCGGGCGGGTTGATTTTGTCGGCATGGTGCCGCAGCGGGAACTGCCTCTTTACTACAGTGCTGCCGATGTGGTGGCGGTGCCGTCTTATTCCGAGACTTTTGGTATGGTAGCCTTGGAAGCTGTTGCTTGCGGTGTGCCTGTAGTTTCCGCTGATGTCGGTGCTGCGCGTTTAATAATAAAGGAAGGTTCCGGTGCGGTAACCCCCGGCAATGAACCGGCCCTGATGGCCTCAGCTCTGGATGAATGGCTCCGGCGGGAGGTTGTCAATAGGGATGCTCTTCACAACAGCGTCAAGGGATTTGGCTGGGATGCCATCGCTGAATTAGCGGTGAGCGTCTATCAAACTGTATTATCGCAGAATATGGTGGAGGCAATATCTGATGGATAAGGCCGATGTTCTGGTCATAATGGCTCACCCTGATGACCCTGAGTTTTCCTCAGGTGCCACTATCGCCAGGCTGGCAAAAGACGGCAAACGGATAGTCTATGTTATTTGCACCGCCGGAGATAAAGGCACCGCTGACCGTGATATGACCCCGGCCAGACTGGTTGGTATCCGTATGGCAGAACAACGGGCGGCGGCGGAAACACTCGGTGTGGCCGATGTGGTCTTCCTGGGATACCCTGATCAGGGACTGGAGGCTACACCGGAACTGCGTAAGGAACTGGTGCGGATTATCCGTTCGTATCGTCCTGATCTGGTTATCACTCACTCGCCTTACCAACGCTATATCTGGTGGCACCGTGACCACCGGCAGTGCGGTGAGGCGGTCATGGATGCTGTATTCCCCTATGCCAGAGATCATATGGCTTATCCTGACCTGCTGGCCAAAGGTTATGAACCTCACAAGGTGAACGAGGTGTGGCTGACTGGCGCTGACGATGCCAATTACAAATCCGATATCTCTGCCACCTTCCAGTTGAAATTAGAAGCGATAAAGTGTCATAAGAGCCAGGTGGAAGTTGATTTTATAGAGCGGATGGACCGCATAAAAGCACGGGCTTCGGTGGCGGCAGAAGGTGAGGACTTCCTTTTGGCTGAGACGTTCCGGCGTGTTGAGATACCATGGTAATGGCATCGTAGTCTGCCAAACCAATAGACGTCCGCCCTGTTTATCCCGAGTTAACACTCGGGGAGTCTGTTGAAGAGTTGTCATTATTTCACCTTTCTTCATAATAAAATAAACCTTAAAAGTTCCAAAACTCTATTGACACCCCACCGCCCGTGTGTTAACATATGTTCTCTGTTGTTCTGGTAGTTATAAAGAGTATTTGTCAGCGGTTGTTTTCGGTTTTGTTGAGGTTGATTTTGGCAAACAACCAGTTGTTTTAGCCGGTTTCAATCGTAAAAATGAGGTTGTTTTATCAATTTCTCGCTTTCAGGGAAACAACCTCCGCAGCCGCTGCTTTCCTGCCCCGAAGGCCGGATATTTGGAGGTATAGTTCTATAAATAATCGATGTTCTGCATCAACAGTAGCTGTAGTCTATACCCGCGTGTTAGTCGAGTGTGCAATTTTCCTTGAGAACCGTTAACCGAATTGTTGCTTTGAATCAAAACTCCAGGTGTAAAAAAACAGCTATTTGTGTCAAAACAATTCGCCATTTTCCGTTGGCCCTTTTTGATTTGAAATTTTTTACTATTTTATTCTTGAGATTTGGATATTGCTGTTAAATATATGTTAGGGCGCTTATAAATCCTTGACTAAGACACGACAGATTTCATATAATGTCGTTCTGTTTAAAAGCAGGCCTGTCCTTCATTGGAGGGCTGGAATCTGCCCGAGTGGCGCAATGGTAGCGCAACCGACTTGTAATCGGTAGGTTAGTGGGTTCGAATCCCCTCTCGGGCTTGGCCACCGCACATGGAGAGGTGCCGGAGTGGTTAATCGGAGCAGTCTGTAAAACTGCCGCTCGAAAGGGCTTCACTGGTTCGAATCCAGTCCTCTCCAGTTTTATTCTGCGCGGCTAGACAACGCAGCTTGGAATAACTATAATACAAGGGTTGCCCACATAGCTCAGCAGGTAGAGCACGTTCTTGGTAAGAACGGGGTCATCGGTTCGAATCCGATTGTGGGCTCCAGACACAGAAAATTAAAGGGGGATAAAGGGTAATACAATGGCCAAACAGAAGTTCGATCGTTCAAAACCTCATGCAAACGTTGGTACCATCGGTCACGTTGACCACGGCAAGACGACACTGACTGCCGCCATCACTACGGTATTGGCAGCTGCCGGTCTGGCCCAGAAACGTAGCTTTGATTCTATTGATAATGCTCCAGAAGAGAAAGCAAGAGGCATGACCATTGCTATTTCTCATGTGGAGTATGAGACCGCCACCCGTCACTACGCTCACATTGACTGTCCCGGTCACGCCGACTTTGTGAAGAACATGATTACCGGCGCGGCTCAGATGGATGGTGCGATTCTGGTGGTCAGTGCCCCGGATGGTCCTATGCCTCAAACACGTGAGCATGTGCTGTTAGCCCGGCAGGTGCAGGTCCCGGCTATTGTCGTGGCTCTGAACAAAGTGGATATCATGGAAGACGAAGAACTCCTGGAACTTGTCGAAATGGAAGTACGAGAACTTCTAAACAAATATAAATTTCCCGGCGATGATACCCCCGTCATTCGCGTTGCCGCGGTCAAGGCCTTGGAATGCGCCTGTGGCAAAAAGGAATGTCAGTGGTGTGGCCGTATTCTGAAATTGATGGATGCGGTTGATACCTTTATTCCCATGCCCGAACGTCCTAAAGACAAACCGTTCCTCATGCAGATTGAAGATGTCTTCTCTATCAAAGGCCGCGGCACTGTGGCCACTGGCCGTGTTGATCGCGGCATGGTTAAGGTGGGTGAGGAAGTTGAAATTGTCGGACTGCACCATGAACCCCGCAAAGTGGTGGTCACCGGTGTAGAAATGTTCCACAAATTGTTGGATAGCGCCGAACCCGGCGATGCCGTCGGTTTGTTGCTTCGCGGTGTTGAGCGCACAGATTTGGAACGCGGCCAAGTATTGGCCAAACCTGGTTCCATAAAGCCGCACACCGTGGCTAACGCCGAAGTCTACGTTCTTTCCAAGGATGAAGGCGGTCGCCATACCCCATTCTTTAATGGCTACAAACCGCAATTCTATATTGGTACAACCGATGTGACTGGTAATATAGAGCTACCCGCTGGTGTTGAAATGGTGATGCCTGGCGATAATATCAAGATGAAGATTAATTTGATTTATCCGGTTGCCATGGAAGTAGGTCTGCGTTTCGCTATCCGTGAAGGCGGTCGTACCGTAGGCGCCGGCGCTATTAGCGAAATTCTGGAGTAATATGGCTAAGACGGAAAATCGGATCATCATCACCTTTGCCTGCACTCAGTGCAGTGAGAGGGTTTATACGTCATCCAAAAACAAGCGCAATGACGCCCGGCGTCTGGAGATAAAGAAATATTGTCCCCGTTGCCGGACCCACCATTTGTTCAGGGAAACCAAATAGTGGAGCGGGGGCGTAAGTGAGCATGCAAAAATCACAGAATAAACCACCGGCCGTCAGGTCGGCGGTTGCCGCCAAGCCCAGTTTCTTCGGTGATATCATTGCTGAATTGAAGAAGGTCACTTGGCCGACTCGCGGAGAAATTCAAAAATTAACCGTGATGGTGCTTGTGGTCGCTTTCAGTGTTGGGTTGGTCTTGGGTGCTCTGGATTATGGCTTGTCTTTTTTGGTGGACAAGTTTCTTTTGAAATAAAACTTTGGAACGATCTGATAAATTGCAGCCTGAAGGGCGTTTGAGTTGACAGAAACTGGCATTGATAAAAAATGGTATGTGGTTCATACCTATTCTGGTCATGAGGAACGGGTAAAAAAGAACCTGGGCGAACGCATACAAACGCTTGACCTGGGTGAAGAGATAGCCCGCGTGGAAGTGCCCACGGAAGAAGAAGTTGAAGTCAAAAATGGTCAGCGCAAAAGCGTCCGGCGCAAGATTTTGCCGGGTTATGTCATCGTTGAAATGTTAATGAATGATCGTAACTGGAATATCGTCCGCAATACGCCCGGGGTTACCGGCTTTGTAGGTACCGGCGGTAAGCCTACCCCGCTAAAGGCCCATGAAGTAGACCGTATAATTATTCAGATGGAAGCTGAAGCTCCCCGGGTCAAGGTGGGGTTCAAAAAAGGACAGAGCGTAAGAGTGATTGACGGTCCGTTCATAGACTTTATAGGTATGGTTGATGAAGTTAATACCGAGAAGGGCAAAGTCAAGGTGTTGCTCTCTCTCTTCGGCCGGGAGACGCCGGTTGAATTGGATTTTTTACAGGTGGAGAAACTCTAAAGAGTTTCTCCTGAGCCTCAAGGAGATAGGTTTTGGCTAAGAAAATTAAGGCAATTGTGAAGTTGCAAATACCGGCGGGAAAGGCTAACCCGGCACCTCCGATTGGTCCGGCATTAGGCCAGCACGGCGTTAATATTATGGGTTTCTGCAAAGAATACAATGAGCGGACAGCTTCTATGGAAGGAACCGTTGTCCCGGTCGAAATCACAATTTATGATGACCGCTCATTCACCTTCATCACAAAGACACCGCCGGCTGCTGATTTGCTCAAAAAAGCGGCAGGCGTGCCCAAAGGCGCTGGCAATGCCGGGCATAACGAATTGATGCCTATTTCTCGGACAAAGTTAAGGGAAATAGCCCAATTAAAAATGAAAGACCTGAATGCTGTAGATATTACCGGCGCCGAACGTATAATTGAAGGTTCAGCCCGGAGTATGGGGATAAAGGTAGAATAATATGGCAGACCATGGCAAACGTTTTGAAGCAGTAGAAAAATTGGTTGAGTCAGGAAAAGACTATAATCCGGCAGAGGCCGTTTCCTTGGCCCGGAAAGCGGCAACCTGCAAATTTGATGAGACCGTTGAAATGCACTTAAAAATGGGGCTTGACCCTCGTAACTCAGCCCAGGTGGTTCGCGGCGTAGCGTTGATGCCTCATGGTTTGGGTAAACAGGTTCGGGTGCTGGTATTTGCGCAAGGTGACGCTGAAAAAATTGCCCGTGATGCCGGAGCTGATTTTGTGGGTGCCGATGATTTGATCACCAAAATCAACGAAGGCTGGTTGGAATTTGATGTTGCCATCTCAACCCCCGAGATGATGGGCAAGGTAGGCAAACTGGGTAAGATGTTGGGTCGCAAAGGCCTGATGCCTAACCCTAAGGCCGGAACGGTCGCATCATCATCTGACTTACCACAGACTATCAAAGAAGCCCGCATGGGCCGTGTTGAATTCAAGCTTGATCGCACTGCCATTATCCATGTCATTCTTGGGAAGGCTAGTTTTGATGATGAGAAGATAATGGGCAATATGACTTCTCTGGTTGATGCCATAGTGCGTGCCAAGCCGTCTGGTGCCAAAGGGCAGTATATTAAGAGCGCTTATCTTACAACCACCATGGGGCCGGGTATCAAACTGGACATGAGGTCGGTTATGGCTTTGGCTGGGGTTTGAGCACAATAATTCTTATCTGGTGAGCATTGATGCGCTGAGTTTGTTAAAAACAGCCGGTCGTGTTAAGATAGCTAAATTAACAAAAGAAAATCCGAAGACAGCCGGTGTCCCTGTTATGGGACTTAATGCAATGCCTGCCGAGGAACCGATTAGGGTATTTGAATATCCTTTTGTGAGTCCTTGCGTGCAGGGACTTTTTTATTATTAACTGGGAGGTATAGAGTATGCCCAATGCCAAAGTAAGACTTAAGAAACAGCAGACAATTGATGAGCTTGAAAAAATTATTTCTGATGCCAGTGTAGCTATTATCACAGATTACCGCGGGGTCAAGACGTCTGAATTGACTAAATTGCGGGGTAAGCTACGGCAATCTAAGGTTGGCTACAAAGTCGTTAAAAATACGCTGGTTAAGAGTGCGGCCAATGGAGTCGGCAAGAATAAACTGGCATCGGTTTTTGACGGTCCTATCGCCATGGCTTATGGTTATGGTGACGATGTAGCGGCTCCGGCCAAGCTGGTTTTAGAGTATATAGTTACATCAAAATCTATAATGACCGTTGTCGGTGGTTTTCTCGGTGACCGGCCTTTAAGCTCTGAAGAAGTAACAATACTATCAAAATTGCCACCCAAGAAAGTTTTAATCGCCAAGGTATTGGGTGGCATACAAGCTCCCGTTTACAGGCTGGTCGGAACGTTGAACGCCCCGATTCAGGGCTTGGTAACAGTACTGCATGGACGCCTCAATCAACTCGAAGCAACAAAATAAAACGCTATATAAAAGTGGAGGATTAAAAATGGCTGTTAAAGACATCATCACATCAATCAAGGCGCTGAATGTAATGGAACTTTCCGAATTGGTCAAAGCTCTTGAAGAAGAGTTCGGCGTCAGCGCAGCAGTCCCCATGGCAATGGCTCCCGCAGGCGGTGGTGCGGCCGAAGCTGCAGCTCCGGTTGAAGAGCAAACTGAATTCAATGTTATCCTGAAAGAAATCGGTGCTAACAAGATCAACGTTATCCGCGTCGTGCGTGAACTAACGAGCCTCGGTCTTAAGGAATCAAAAGATCTGGTTGAAGCGGCACCCAAAGCAATTAAGGAAGCTGTCACCAAAGAAGAAGCTGCCAGCGCCAAAGAAAAGCTTGAAGCTGTCGGTGCTACAGTCGAAGTTAAGTAATTAGGAATTCAAAGCGAAATTAGAAGCAAGCAACCAGTCGCTTAACTGGTTGCTTGCTTCTTTCTATTTAAGCACAAGCCATAGCAGGCCTTTGTGGTTTCCCCTTCTTGATAACCAACCGGTAACTAACTATAATTCCCTTAGGAGCATTATGAAAGCAATATATGAAGGGAGGAGAGCGAGTGTCCGATGAGAGCGTAGTTATTCTTGCTCTGGGTTCCTTTTTTATTGTTGTCGGGCTGATACTGCTATGGATAGGTTATCGGGAGGAACTGGGTTATTATAACTCGTTGGCAGAAAAAAGAGACCTGCGCGAGTTTGTAACCCATAATCCTCGACGTCCGGAACCTGGCTCATTGAGGACTGGCGGCTGGATTGCGTTGGCTGTAGGTCTTGTAATCATTATATTAGGATTTGTTATCTCTTAGTTCCTTGCTGTGCATACTTACATTGATCTCAGACGGTGAAGCGATACCGCTGGAAATAACCATTTTCATCGCCGTATCAACTGAGATATGAGTACGGATTATCTCCTCTTCTTTGACCAGTGCAAAATAACCTGAGGTTGGCACTGGCGCAGTAGGTACGTAAATAGCAATGAGTTTTTGTCCGTCAGCATCCTGTATTTCGTTGGTGATAAAAGCAATTGCCTGGATGCCTTTCCGTGGGAACTCAATCAATACCACTTCGCGAAAAGCCGCCTTGGTCCGGCCAGCGCCGGAAAGACTGCTCATCGCCTGCTTGGCAGCGTTATAAATCTGGCGCAGAACCGGCAACCGGCCAACGATAGCTTCGGCGAATTGGATAAGACGTTTGCCCACGATGTTAGAGGCCAGGATGCCGGCCATGTAGATCAGGATAATTGTTATTACAAAGCCTAAACCGGTAATCGGCTCACCGGAAAACAGACTGATAATGGGTTGCAGGATACTATCTATGGTGGTAAAAAACCAGAGTAAAGCAATAATAACCAGGGCTGCGGGCACAGTTACCAGTAATCCAGTAATAAAATTACGGCGGATGTTCCTAACCAGCCAGTGCTGGGATTCTGTTTTTCCCGGTGTTTCAGTCATGGGGTTATCTGTTAGCTACCTTTTACCTGCTATTATTTAATATTATCCCAAAAAAATAAACTAAGAGACCAGGCGTGGTCGATACTGCAATGCTTCCGCCATGTGATGGGCTTTAATAAGGTCGCTTTCATCCAGATCTGAAATAGTTCTGGCTAATTTGAGCGTGCGGTGAAAAGCGCGAGCGGATAGTGATAGCTGCCGCATGGCGGTTCTGAGCAGGCTTTCAGCCGGGGTATCCAACTGGCAATGTTTTTTTATTTCTGCGGCGGTCATATCATTATTGGACACCAACCGGCTACCTTTGAACCGGGCTGTTTGTCGCTTTCTTGCCTGGCCTACCCGTTCTGATATTGTCGCGGAGGATTCACCTTGGTGATTGCCGGATAATTTGTCGTAGTCCACGCGCGGTACCTCAATAAATATGTCCACGCGGTCCAGGAATGGTCCGGATAACCGGTTTTGGTACCTGACGATCTGAGCCGGGGCACAGCGGCACTCTTTCAGTTGATCTCCATAATAGCCGCATGGACAGGGGTTCATGGCTCCGACCATCATAAAATTGGCGGGGAAAGTCACTGACCCCTGGGAACGGCTGATAGTAACCACCCGGTCTTCCAAAGGCTGGCGCAATACTTCCAACATGTTGTGACCGAACTCCGGCAGCTCATCCAGAAAGAGTACCCCACGGTGGGACAACGTAATCTCTCCCGGCCGGGGCCAGTGCCCACCGCCAACCAGCCCCGCGGCGGAGGTGGTGTAGTGGGGAGACCTGAACGGTCGTTGCTTAATCAGAGCTATGCCAGGCGGCAAGCAACCAGAAACACTGTAGATTTTGGTCACCTCAATGGCTTCATCGTTGCTGAGCGGCGGCAGAATAGTGGTCAGCGCCCGGGCCAGCATGGTCTTGCCTGATCCCGGCGGGCCGGACATTACCACATTGTGGGTTCCGGCGGCCGCTACCTCCAAAGCCCGTTTAACATGTTCCTGACCCTTAATGTAGGACATATCGACGCTATCAACTATAGGATCATGATTATCCTCGGTCGGACGTTGTGGGAGCGGCGGCAATTCAATAGCTCCGGAAAGATAAGAGACCAGTTCTGCCAAATTCTTAATAGGTATGACTTCAATACCGTCAACCAGGGATGCCTCTGCGGCATCCTCGGCGGGGACGGTGACCCGGCGATAGCCGTTGTGATAAGCCAGGGCTACCATGGGCAGGATACCGCTGGTGTGCCGTAACTTACCCTCAAGGGACAGTTCTCCCAGGAAAGCGATGCCGGTGACATCGGCGCTAAGCTGTCCGGAACTTAAAATGATGCCCAGCGCGATGGGGAGATCATAGGCAGGTCCGGTTTTTTTAAAATCAGCCGGGGCCAAACTGGCAACAACGCGTTTCATGGGGAAGAAAAAGCCGGAATTGCGAACCGCAGCCCGAACCCGTTCTCTGGCTTCCTGAATGGCGGCGTCGGGCAGACCGACAACAGTGAAACTGGGCATACCCGGGGCTATGTCAACCTCTACCTCGACGATAGTGCCTTCAAGGCCTAGTAAAGCGCAGGTCATAACACGGGCTAGCATTGTGTGACTATGTTAGCTTCATCGGGGTGTGGTGTCAATCTTAATGTAGGGGTACATGTGCATTGAACAGTGAGTTCCAAATCACAAGAAAAAAATAGTAAAAAAATTTCAATTCCCAAAGTGCAAACGGAAAATGGCGAATTGTTTTGACACAAATACCCGTTTTTTGCGGGCTAGAGTTTTGATTCAAAGCAACAATTCGGCTATTTGCGGTTTTCAATTATTCAGTTTTCAAGGTGCGTTTTTTTGCACGCAGGGCGGCAGTGGTTGAGGAGGCGAATTGTTTTATCAAAAAAACCCTAAAACAACCAAAACAACCTCCATTTTTACGATTAAAACCGGTGAAAACAACCGGTTGTTTTTTGAAGAAACAAATAATTCATACACTCTTCTTAAATACCAGATATACAGAGAACAGATGATATAGTACCAGCGTTGGATTGTCAATGGGGTTTTGGAACTATTTTGGGATTTATTTTTCGCACTTTCAGAATCTAATGTGTTTCTGGAATTGCATCTTAAACAAATTACTGATTGAGGATGCTGATCTATATTGACATGGCATAAAAAGGGTAATATACTCGGTACTAGTACCAGGTATTAGGCCTTGGTAACGGTGACAAGCTTCAAGAACGCTCTAAATACACACACTCGTCGATTATTAATCAAAAAATGGAGGAGAAACGAAGATGACTCAGACAATCAAGCAACTGTTTGATCTATCCGGCAAAGTGGCAATTGTCACCGGTGCGGCTATGGGAATCGGCAAAGGCATAGCGATGCGGCTGGCTGAGGCAGGTGCCAGTGTTGTTGTTTCCGACATTAATTTGGAAGCGGCGCAAGCCACCGTGGCTGAACTACGGGTTGCCGGTTATAAAGCCAGGGCCGTTCAGGCGGATACCAGCAAAGTGTCCGACGCCGAGAAAACAGTACAAGAGGCTTTGGGGGCTTTTGGTGATCTGGATATTCTGGTCAACAATGCCGGGGTCTATCCGTTTGCCTCAACTACTGAAATGACTGAAGCGGTATGGGATAGAACTCTGGATATCAACCTTAAAGGCGTCATGTTCTTTTCACAGGCGGCAGCTAAGGCGATGATTGCCAAAGGTCACGGTGGGAAAATCGTCAATATCGCCTCGGTTGACGGTTTCCATCCCACCGGCAACCTCATCTCCTATGACGCTTCCAAAGGCGGCGTGGTGATGATGACCAAAGCAATTGCCAAGGACCTGGCGCCCAATGGTATCAACGTTAACGCTATTGCCCCTGGCGCTGTAAAAACCCCAGGTGCATCCGGCGGTCTTAACGGTATGAGTCAGGAACAAATAGAAGCTCTGACCCAAGCCTTTTTAGCCACCATCCCACTGGGGCGACAGGGCGAACCTGATGATATTGCCCGGGTAGCGTTGTTCCTGGCCTCTGAAGCAGCTGATTACATCACCGGAACAATCATCGTAGCTGACGGCGGTTATCTGGTAGGATAAGTCTTTACTCCTCAGGAGTGATTTTAAGGGCCTGGTATTCATACCGGGCCCTTTTTTATAGTGAACAGTGTTAGCTTGATCCCATGTAGAATTTCGTAAAAACGAATTTGCTTTTCTGCTTGCTGCCGATGTTAACTCATAGCCGAACCAGGAAAGCGGCTAGATTGATCAAGTCAACTTCAATTGCGATAGGTTAAAAACGGGTATAGGATAGTACCCATAACAGTATAAAGGATGGCTGGCATGTTAAAAGAATTTAAAACTTTTATTATGCGCGGTAGTGTGGTTGATCTGGCAGTAGGTATTGTCATTGGCGCCGCATTTGGGGCAATTGTAAACTCGCTGGTGAAAGACGTAATCATGCCTCCCATCGGGCTTTTATTAGGAAATGTGGATTTTAGTAATCTGTTTGCCGTATTGAAGGAAGGCGCAGTTGGAGGTCCGTACGAATCACTTGCTGCGGCACAGGCTGCGGGCGCCGTCACTATCAATTATGGGGTGTTCATTAACGCGATTATCAGTTTCTTGATACTGGCGGCGGCGATCTTTTTCTTTATAATGCGCCCACTCAACCATCTTGCTGCGCGCCAGAAAGCCAAGGAAGCGACCGTTACCGCCACGCCGACAACCAAGGACTGCCCATTTTGCGCTACGGCTATCCCGGTCAAGGCGCAACGGTGCCCGAATTGCACATCGGACCTTGGCAACAGATCGGCCTAAACCCAATCGTCAGGCAACTGAAGGACTGCACTCTAAAATTTCTATCACGGACTTGTCCCCAATTTCATCGGGACAGACGGAGGCAAGCAGGGCAACGAAGAGGAAGACTCTTCGACAGGCTCAGAGCGAACGTGTTGTTTAGAGAATACCGTTTGGCAAGCTCCCCCAGGTGCGACGGGTTTCTTATCGATAAATTATTTACTTTTATTCATGACTTCATCGACTCTGAATTGGGTGATCTGCCGGATGAGGTCATATGGAATGGTCTCATTCAGAGGAAACTGTATGGAGCCTTTAGCCTTTTTGTAGTGCGCCAATTCCTTATCAAAGGCAGCGGTGCCGGAGGGGGCGGGATAGAAGCCGATATGATGCTTCCAGCCAGCGAAGTGAACCAGGTTGCCTTTCAGTTTAAATGTGGGCATGCCGTAACTGATGGCTTCGGTGGCGTCCGGCGCTATTTCTTTAATAATCAGGCGTATTTTGGTCAAGATAGCACGGACGTTATCCGGGAAACCGGCGATATACTCATCAATGGTTAGGGCTGGTTTATTGTCCATATCCCCCCAGTTTATTTGGTCATCCAACCTCAATCATCAAGAGATCCTGAGAAATGAAAGAATTGTAAACTTTCAGAGGTTTATCGGCCGGACCTTCAATTACCGTGCCGTCGAGTCTAAACTTGCTGCTGCCGAGGCTGGAACACTGAAAGCGGTTGTTTTCATGGTCGTAACCTAAGGCTTTTCCGCGATGGGTGCATTCACTGGACACAACGGTATATTCATCTTGTGAAGTCCTGGCAATCAAAAGATAGTTTTCCAGATCCGGGTCTTCAATGGTGGCTGAGCCCCCGACCGATGATAGCTCTGGCACTTTTGCCAATTCGACATCGACATAGTTATTAACAATGGTGTAGGCATCTTTAGGGATTCTTGTTGCCTGGCTTACATAGGTAATTGAGGCGCAACCTGTAAGCAAAGTAGAAGTGGTTGTTGCAAAAATAATACCGGCGCCCGCCAGCCCCGCCGTTTTTACAAATTCACGCCGGTTGGTTTCTTTGTTCACGAATGATTCCAAGGTAACCTCCTGTTGCGCGCCAGGGCAGTGTTATTCTATTTCTAGGTACATATTACTACTTTAAAAAAGAATTACAATATGAGCGTCAAATACTTGTATTTAGATTACTGAAGTTACGATTCAAAGATTGGGATAGGGCCGATCTCAGATCGACCCCTACGAAAATTACCGGCTCAGGTTCGGGTTTCAATGCCGTTTTCGGTGATAAAAGCGGCAATATACCGCGCCGGGGTGACATCGAAGGCGGGATTGCATACCTCGATGCTTTCCGGTGCAACGCGTTTACCGCCCTGGTGCGTGACTTCGTCGGGCGAACGTTCTTCGATGACGATGTCGTCTCCGGTGGAGATGCGGTCGTCAAAAGTGCTGGACGGGGCGGCGATGTAGAAGGGAACCTTGTTCTCATGGGCCAAGACAGCGATGGAATAAGTACCGATCTTATTGGCTGTATCGCCATTTCTAGCGATGCGGTCGGCACCGGTAATAACCATGTCCACCTGCGCTTCTTTCAAGAAATGTCCGGCCATTGAGTCGGTAATCAAGCGGAAGGGAACATGAGCCTTTTTGAGTTCCCAGGCGGTAAGGCGAGCTCCTTGACATAACGGTCTGGTTTCGGTGGCCAGAACCTGAATGTTTTTACCCTGCCGGTGAGCCTCGATGATGATACCGAGGGCGGTGCCGCGGCCTGTAGTGGCTAAAGGGCCGGTATTACAGTGGGTGAGTATGGTATCCTCGTCTTTGATAAGCGAAGCCCCAAATTCGGCGATCCGGACGGTGGCTTCTGTTTCTTCAACATGTATCTTTTCCGCTTCGGCGGTCAAGGATTCTTTTGCGGTAATGACATCAACGGCATGGGCAACTACATCATCCATGCGCTCGACGGCCATGAAGAGATTGCGGGCAGTAGGGCGGGTGGCGGCGATCTCGGCGGAAACCAGTTTGTATTGTTCCTGGAACTCATTGAGATTGTGGGTCTCAATCTTTTGCGCGCCGAGGGCAACACCATAGGCGGCGGCGACACCGATAGCCGGGGCACCACGTACCTTGAGGGATTTGATGGCCTCCGCCACCTGGTGATGGTCAGCCAGTTCCAGATAGATTTCATGTTGCGGCAGACGGGTCTGGTCGATGATCATCAACCGGTCGCCGAGCCATTCGACAGGCTTGTAGGTTTCGGTTTTCATCGCACCCCTCTAATATCTAGATTTCACCAACGTAGCTATGGGTGGCAGCCGACAATAACAGGCTGCCTGCCATAGCATATTTATCATAAAGTGCCACCAACTTTTCTACAAACCCGGGAAAATTGCTGTCGCCTTTAACCGGAGCATATGAAGTCGACAGGGAGTAACCGATGAGCGTCTCCAGGTCGACATGTCGGTTGTTGGGGAAAACACGGTAGTCATACCCGCCGTTTTTAAAAAACATGCGGTATGCCAGATTTTCAGACGAACCGCCGCCGGAACCGAGGTATTCCAGACAGGTTTGTTTTACTAAAGATTCATATTCCCGTCCGAAGGGAGTTTCAATGTCACGGGTGTTCCATACCAGCGCTACTTTACCACCGGGTCTCAAAATTCGACGGAATTCCCGCTGGGAGCCTTCGAGATCGAACCAGTGGAATGCCTGACCGGCGGTGATAAAATCGATACTTGCATCCAGCAACCCGGTGTCTTCGGCGCAGGCGTCGATGATAACTGCATTGAGGGTGTCTTTAAGATATTCCGCGGCGGCGAGGCGCATATCGGCGTTGGGTTCCACCGCCAGGACTGTTCCAACTTGCGCAGCCAGCAGTTTTGACAGAATGCCGGTTCCGGCACCGATATCGGCTATGACAGAATCCGGCTTGAAACCGATACCGTTCACCAGATAGCCGATGTATTGCTGTGGATAGGAAGGCCGGTACTTGACGTAGTTTTCAACCCGGTTACTGAACCTTTGTTTGTTATCCACATTAACATTATAACAAAGTTGCAGACCGCCACCGGAATCAGACGATACAATTGGTCGGCAGGACATTGACAGGCTATAATCTTAAACTATGAAGATAGCCTGGTATTATCCGCTGGTACGCCTGACCGCAATGATCATGTTTTTAGGCACCAAAGTTACGGTTAAAGGTAAAGAGAATATGCCGGGGAATCAGCCTTTCCTGGTTTGCGCCAACCACGTCAGTTCCGCCGACCCGCCGCTACTGGGTCTATATCTGCCGCGAAAACCTGTATATTTCTTAGCAAAAAAAGAGCTATTCAAGAGCAGCTTTTTCGGTGGAATACTGAAGGGTTCCGGCGCCATACCGCTTAACAGGGAAGGTGTTTCCGGAAGTTCGCTCAAACAGTCGGCCAGGGTGATTAAAAGCGGCGGGGCGCTGGTTATTTTTCCTGAAGGCCGCCGCAACCCCGCCGGTGTGCTGTCATTTGCTCTACCCGGGGCGGGGTATATGGCGGCAGCGTTCAAGGCGCCGATACTGCCGGTGGCCATTACCGGTACAGAGACCATTAAAGGCCACTGGTGGTTCCTCAAACGTCACCGGGTGGTAATCACTATCGGTGAACCATTCATATTGACTACAGATGATAAGCCAGATAAGGATGCGCTGGGTGAATACGGCAACCAGATAATGAAGGCGATCGCCAAGTTGTTGCCGTCACACCGGCAAGGTGTCCACGGGATGGAACAGTGAAGATAGAAAAAGCGGCCGACCTGGGATTTTGCTTTGGGGTCAAGAGAGCTCTTGCCACACTCGAGGACGTAGCCCGGCACAAGGGCGGAGTGGAGACGCTGGGGGCACTAGTGCATAACCAGCAGGTCATGGCGCGGCTCAATGGCCTGGGAGTGAGAGTGGTCGCGGACATCTCGGAGGTCATCGGCGACACCGTAGTCATCAGTTCTCACGGCGTCGGTCCGAAAGTGCTGGAGGCGATAAAAGCCAGGGGTATAGAGATCGTCGATACTACCTGTCCCTTTGTGCAGCGCGCTCAGAAGGGAGCCCACCGGCTGGCCGAGGCGGGCTTTTTCACAATTATATATGGCGACGTTAATCATCCTGAGGTAAAGGGAATACTGGGCTGGGCGGAAGGGCGGGGCCTGGCAACGCTATCGTCTGCCAGCCTGGATGAAGTTGAAATGCCGAGGCATATCGGTCTTTTATCTCAGACAACCCAGGTGCCGGCGCGCTTTATTGAATTTGCCAAGGCGGTGACCGAGAAAGCACTGGTCAAAGATGCAGAACTGCGAATAGTAGATACGGTGTGCCATGATATCCGCTTGCGGCAGGCGGCGACACTGGCACTGGCCCGCAGGGCAGATGTGATGCTGGTAATTGGCGGCCACCACAGCGCCAATACCAGGCATTTGGTAGAATTATGTTTGCCGGTCACCGTCACCTATCTAGTCGAAACGGCAGACGAGATTGATCCTAGCTGGCTGAAAGGGAAGTGCCTTGCTGGTATCACCGCCGGAGCCTCTACGGCGCCGGAAACGATAGATGCAGTAGTACGCCGATTGGAGGAACTGAGTGGCTGAGTTGAACGAAACCTTGCGGGTCATTGGCAATCGCCGGTCAATACGGGCGTATTCTAAACAGCCGGTTACCGGTGAAGAAAAAGACTTGATCCTAAAGGCTGCGTTCCGGTCACCGACCGCGGGAAATCTGATGCTGTACTCCATCATCGAAATTGAAGATCAGCAGATCAAAGACAAGCTGGCGGTGAGCTGTGATAATCAGCCGTTTATCGCCACGGCGCCGTGGGTGCTGCTGTTTCTGGCCGATTACCAGCGCTGGTTTGATTACTTCACACATTGCGGAGTCGAAGGCTTAGCTAAGGAACAGGGAATTCCTTTCCGGAAGCCTCAATCCGGAGATCTGATGCTGGCCTGTTGTGACGCATTGATTGCGGCGCAGACCGCGGTTGTAGCTGCGGAATCACTCGGTATCGGCTCATGTTACATCGGAGATATACTGGAAAATTACGAATACCACCGCGAACTCTTCAACCTGCCGCCGTATACAATACCAATAACGATGCTGTGCTTCGGACATCCGGCGAAGACATCTGCGAGGCAGACATCAAGGATGAACGTTGCTGCGATTGTTCACAAAAACAAATATCATCGTTTCAGCGGAGAAGAATTAGGGACCGTTTACAGCGATACCGAACTCGAATTCCAGACGAGGACTCATGCCGGTAAATATGAAAATGCCGGACAGGAGATTTTCTTCCGTAAATTTGCGGCGGACTACGCAACGGAGATGAACCGCTCAGTCAAAGTGATGCTGCAAAACTGGGGTCAATAATCTCGATCAGGAATAGGCGCAGTTAGAAGCGGGGCAACGCTCTGCCTATTGTTCGGTGATTAAACTGTTACTCCCTTATAGTACTCATGTATAGGTCCCCATAGTCCTATCAGGTGATTCCCAAAGGGTCATAACGGCGTGATAATGAAACCAGACCAGAGTCGCCTAACCTGAAGGAGGAAATCTATGGGTACTTCCAGTTATGTTTGCCCCAGATGCCGGAAGCCGGTTTCCTTTTTACCGGCGCAGGATTCCCGGCGTATCGGTAGTGTCATCGCTTCTGAAGGCCGGGACTACGGCTTGATGGCGGCGGCCTCAGTTTGGCCGGTGCATAGGTGCAATATTTGCGGCCAATACATCTGTAATCCTGATATGGTCAAAGTCTCAGTCTTAGCCCCTTGAATTAGAGGCCGCCACTGGCCGGATTATTTCTGCAACTTCCAATCTGATAAAATAGCCTGTTTTTAAAAGATGAAACAGCTTATTTTTTCATGAACAAGAAAACGTTTCATATTGTTTCGCTGGGCTGCGCCAAGAATACTGTCGACTCTGATTCCATGTCGTACCTGTTGAATGCTGCCGGTTATGCGGTGGTTGCCAACCCGCGGCGGGCTGACGTTTTGATCGTAAACACCTGCGGTTTTATCAATAGCGCCAAGGAGGAGTCGTTCAAGGCGCTGGCCAAATTGGCCTCCAAAAAAAGAAGCGGGCAAGTGTTGATCGCCGCGGGTTGCCTGACACAACGTTACGGCTATGAAGTGGTACGCCGGGTTCCCGGTATCGATGCTATTCTGGGTACCCGCCGCTGGATGGACATAGTTGATTTGGTGGAAGGATTGAGTTGCGCTGTGCGTCCTGAAGCCCGCTTTCAAATATCCGATGCGGCCACCGTTGGCGGTGACGATCATGGCGCGCCGCGTGTGGCAGTGCAGGGCGCCAGCGCCTATCTAAAGATAGCGGATGGCTGTTCCCGGCAATGCGCTTTCTGCGCTATTCCATTAATCAAGGGGCCAACGGTCAGCCGTCCGATGGATGCTATCCTGGCAGAAGCAGTTTCATTGCAAGAGAAAGGCGTACGTGAGATTGTCCTTCTGGCCCAGAATACCACTGATTATGGCCATGACCGGGGTTTAAAAAATGGTCTGGCAGATCTTCTTGTGAAAATGACGGCCGCTGTACCCGGGATTGATTGGATACGCATCATGTACGCTTACCCCGGCGGCGTGACCGATGAACTGATAGAAGTTATGGCCTCCAAAAAGCAGATAGTACCTTATCTTGATATACCTCTCCAACACGCCCACCCATCGGTACTGCAGCGGATGCAGCGTCCATCAAACATCGGCTCAATTAACAAGACTTTGGGCAAAATGCGTGAAGCTATGCCTGATATTGCTTTGAGGAGCACTTTCATTGTCGGTTATCCGGGCGAAACTGAAGCGGAATTTCAAAGCTTGCTTAATTTCATTGAAGAGATCCGTTTTGATAAATTGGGAGCTTTTAAATTTTCCTTTGAACACGGTACTGCCAGCGAAGCGCTTGGTGATTCCATCCCTGATGATTTAAAGGAAGAACGTTTGAAGCGTCTGATGGAGAGGCAGCAACAGATATCTCTTGAAAAGAACCAGCAGTTTGTTGACCGGAACTTAAAGGTGTTAATTGAAGGCGCCGGACAGGGTATATCTATAGGCCGCAGTTATAGGGATGCTCCTGAGGTTGATGGACTGGTCATTGTGAAGGGTGAAATCCCAGCCGGTGAGATGGTTACGGTGCGCATTAACAGCGCACTGGTCTACGACCTGAATGGTGTGGCACTGGAAGCCGGACAGGAATAAAGAATGCTTAAAGCTACTTATGCAATAAGTTTAGCTTTAAAAGTGCACTTTAGTTGACAGTGACTCTATCGTAGTGGCATACTCTAACGCGGTTGAACGTCGGCAAGCTTATAGCAGGGAGAACGCTCGCGGCTAGAGTGAATTGACAGTAAACCGAAGTAAAATCAAAAGAGGAGCAAATTCACCCATGGCACAAGACAAAACCATACAATGCGCGGATTGTGGCGCGGATTTCACGTTCACCGCCTCAGAACAGGAATTTTTTGCGTCAAAGGGCTTCACAAATGAACCCAAGCGTTGCCCGGTATGCCGGCAATCACGAAAACAGACACGCGGCGGCGGTGGTGGTATGGGTGGCCCCAGGCAGATGTTCCCGGCGGTATGCGCTTCTTGCGGCAAAGAGACCGAAGTGCCTTTTGAGCCGCGCAACGGTCGCCCTGTTTATTGCAGCGATTGTTTTGCTAAAACCAAAGATACTTATTAAATCCTAAAAAAAAGAGTTTCAAATGAATGGAGGGACTGGAAAGTCCCTCCATTTTTGTATTTAAGCATTGGAAACCATAAAATATCGTTATGAATCTCATATTGATGATTGCCCTGGCCGGGGCGTTGGGTGCTTTATCAAGATATGCTTTATCAGGTGCCGTTTATGCGGTATTAGGTAACGGTTTTGCCTATGGCACATTGATTGTCAATGTCCTGGGCAGCTTTTTGCTCGGTCTGGTCATGCAGATCGGACTATCGACCGATGTATTGCCGCCACACCTGCGCACCGCTGTCGCCATCGGTTTCCTGGGAGCCTTTACCACCTTTTCCACCTTCAGCTATGAAACAGTCCAATTCATTCAAGACGGCTCATGGGGTGCCGCAACCTTGAATATCCTTTCCAGCGTCATACTTGGTCTTATTGCCGTTGCAGTTGGGATTTTTACCGGTAGATTAATAGCAGGAGGCGCATGATGCGCAAGATTGAAGGGGAGCAGATTTTGATGAGACTCTTTATTGGCGAGTCTGATATTTACCTGGGGAAACCGCTTTTCATGGCAATTATTGAGCTTTTCAAAGAACGCGGATTGGCCGGCGCTACAGTGTTGCGGGGCATAGCTGGTTACGGCGCTCGCAGCCGGATACACTCAACTCATCTGCTCCGTTTGTCTCAAGACTTGCCTATTATTATAGAGGTTGTAGATTCTCAAGAACACCTTGATGGAGTATTTCCTGAGATAGAAAAAATGATGGGTGACGGTCTTATCACGACAGAAAAGGTTAAAGTTTTACGCTACGGTGCTGTCAGCCAATCATAACTTAACAGGGCCGGGGATGTTTGTGATAATACAGTTATTGCTGAGGTGTCGCCCTTCAGATACAGATTAAAGAAAGCCAGGGCATAGCGGTCTATAGCTTTCAGGCGTTCATCTTCTGCAATACCTGCCGGTACCCAGCCAATATCCGCGCATGATTCTGAAAAAATGAAATGATCGGCGTCACGCAGCACCAGGTAATAGTAAGGTGGTTGGACTTCACCGCCCAAATACCAGAAAGCATCCTCAGGACGGTTAAGCAACAGGTCATAATCTCCACGCATGGCCATAATCGGGATGTCTATGTTACTGACATTCTTTTCAAAGGGGAATGATGGTGAAGATAGTAATAGCGCTGCCTTGATGCGGCTGTCTTCCATCAGCGGATCGGAATGACCACCGATTAGTCCTAGAGTGGTCAGACCTCCAAAAGAGTGCCCGCCCATACCTATGGCGTTGGTATTAATCCCTTTATAGAATAGCGATGCTGAGTCATCATTTTCATCTACCATGTGATTTAGCAAGGCTTCTGCTGCCGAAAGACGATAAGTATCAAAATATTGTTGGTATACATTACGCAGGTAACCATCAATACCGCTGCCAGCCTGGTGGTCATTGAAATCTAGCAATCCAAGCATACCCGCCCAAATACTGTCTTTGAAATGCACTGAAGCGACAATATAACCTTCGCTGGCCAGTGTTTCTTTAAGAAACAGGGATTGCATTTCTGTAGCGTTAAAACCGTGATTAAAAATGATCAACGGATAGGATGAAAGACCGCGCGCCAGCGCTCCGTCAACCGCTAAATAGCTTTTAGCGCCGTTGCTGTAACTGTAGACAGCAACCTTATCACTGGTGGGGTACCATACTGCCGCGTCAATGGACATTGTCTGGCCTTGCGGGTCTTGATAATCTAAAGTAAAAGTATGTAAACCCACCTCGTACCGGCGATCCGGTTTGGGGTAGTCCAGGGCGACTGGACTGAACTGAGGAATCAATAAAACCAGGGCAATAATACTCAGCCGTTGCGCCGTTGCTAATCCTAAGATCAGTTTCAATTTCACAGTTGAATTATAGCATGATTGCTACTCTACATAAAGTTAGAGAATAGTGCTGGAATAATAATGAATTGTACCAGTAGTATTAGAACCCATTTATTACTTGACTCAAAATGTCCAAAATAGTATGCTTCAATTTAGATACATGTGGTTTGAGTTCTAGGAGAAAATTGCTATGCCTGAGTTATTGACCGTGCGTGAAGTGGCTGATTATCTGCGAGTGACCCAAAAAACAATTTATCGCTTATTGCAAGCTGGTACTATTCCGGCGCTCAAGGTTAGCCATAGCTGGCGTTTTGATAGGGCGGCTATTGATGAATGGTTGCGTTCTACCGCTGTGGGCGCCAAGGCTACCATACTGGTAGTGGATGATGATCAAACTATCAGAGACCTTTTCCGCGACATACTTGAGGATGCTGGCCATAAAGTGGTCACCGCAGGTAGTGGGGCTGAGGCGCTGGAGTATATCAAGGCAAAAGATTTCGCTCTTGTCTTTTTAGATTTGAAGATGCCGGGTATGGGTGGTGCGGATGTTTTGCGAAAAATCCGTGTAATTGACCCGGAACTCCCTGTAACCATTATTACCGGTTTCCCTGATAGTGAAAGTATGGCTCAAGCCCTGGCTCAAGGACCATTTGGAGTCATGAACAAGCCATTTGGTGAAGCTGATGTATTGAATGCCGTAAAGAGCTTTATCCGCATTGACCGTAGTTAGAGATCTGGATGCTATCGTTAATTGATTGACCACATGGGTAGTTTATGACCAGCCGGGAAGATAGCAACAAGCCGGGCCGTGAGGAAGTAGAAAAACGGCTGCTTGGTGATGCCGTTTCAACCTTTCGCACCATGTTTGAACGCAGCGGTACAGCCATGGCCGTTCTTAATAAGGGCGGTATTATCGTAATGGCCAATGAGGCTTTGGCGCGTCTGGTTGACATGGGTCTTTGGGAGATAGAAGGCAAGCATTCATGGTTTGAGTTTGTAGCTGAGGATGACAGGAAAAAAGCTCAAGAATACCATAACTTGCGCCGCAGTCATCCCGGTTCAGCCCCGGAGCACTATGAGTTTATCCTCGTTGACCAGAATGGCACCAGCCATGACATTGAGATAAATGTGGCGGTATTCCATAGTACAGACCTTTCTTTGTTATCATTGATTGAAGTTACCCATCTGAAGACAGCGCAAGAAATGGGGAGATTAACCCGTTTTGCCGTAGAACATGCCGGGGAAGCTATTTTTTGGCTCAATGACAAGGGAGCTATTCTTTACGCCAACAGCGCTGCCAGCCGATTGCTGGGCTATAACCTGGGAGGCATGATGTCTCTTGCTATTCAGGATGTGGATATTGGAACGACCCGTAAAGAACTAAAAAGACGATTGGCCGTGCTCAAGCAAACAGGTTCCGAAACATGGGAAACTGAATATCGCCGCCATGACGGACGCGTTCTGCCAGTAGAAGCAGTATTTAATTTTATTCAACTGAACGACAAACACTATTATTGGGTTTTTGCCCGTGATATTTCTGAACGGATTCAGGCCGGTCTGCGTGAAAAACAGCTTCAATCTGAACTCAATCTTTCCGGGCGGCTGGCATCGGTGGGAGAACTGGCCGCTGGGGTGGCGCATGAGATCAATAATCCGCTTACCGGGATCATCGGTTTTTCTGAAAGATTGCTTAGAAAAAGTACGGACGAGAAAATGTCCATTGATCTCAAGCGGATCCATTCTGAAGCTCAGCGTGCGGCAAAAGTTGTTCAAAATCTGCTGACTTTTGCCAGACAAAGGCAGCCGCATAAGGAACCGGTGGACATCAATGAGATTGTCATGGAATCCCTGGAACTCAGGTCATACGAACTGCAACAGTCTGGCATCCAGGTAATAACACATCTGGCGGAATTAACCTGTTTGATGGTTGACCACTATCAATTGGAACAGGTGCTGGTAAACCTGATTATCAACGCTGAACAGGCTATCACCAAAGCTGGCAAAGGAGACCGGCTAATTATTACTACCGGTGAATTGGACGGCTATATAATTATTACCGTTACCGACAATGGTCCTGGTATTGAAGCAAAGAATCTTACCAAGTTGTTTGATCCTTTTTTCACCACCAACGCGAACACCGGCGGTACAGGCCTGGGGTTGTCGATTTGCCATGGGATCGTCTTGGAGCATGGAGGCCGTATCAGTGCTTCCAGTGAATTTGGTGAAGGCACAACATTTACCCTGTCTTTGCCCCTTAAGAACGGCATTTGCCCGGCACTTGAAGCCTAATCTTCTCTCAGCAATCGTTTTATAACTTCAGCCTCTTCAACTCCCTCAATGGCAATTGTTTTGTTGCGGCTGGTATGCCCGCGCAAGATGTCAATAGCATCCTTACTCACTCCGAGCTGCTGGGAAAGAAACGCAATTAGCGCGGCATTAGCCTTTCCCCGTTCCGGCGCTGCACTTACTTTTATTTTGATGGCATCACCGTAACGTCCGGCGACTATGGTTTGTGCCGATCCAGGCTGGATGCGGATTGCAATAATAGTACGATCCATGACGGAATCAATTTCGGTGTATCTGCGGCATAAACCGGGTTATAGCTTTTAGTGAGATGCCTGGAATTACTTGCCCGGACCGGTTCCGCAGCAACAATGAGGCCAGGACGATCAGGTCAACATAAAAGAAGTAATCGCTGAGACTGCGCCAGGCAAAAAACAACGGTAATATCGATAATAATAGCCCGGTTTCAGGAAAATTGCGGCCGCGGAGGAAATACCATAGTAAGCCGCCAGCCAGAGCGGCGGCTTCAAGAATAGTGAACAACGTTGATGTTTCAATTTGGAGGATGCCACTTTCTACCAGGCCGGCCAGGCCGACCCCCATAGGATAGAGGCTATCCGTCATCGGCGCCAGTACCGAAGAGAGCCATAGTTCTGGGTCGGCGAAAACGAACGGCAGATTGAAGGCCAGAAATACTCCGATAGTAATTACCGCGCCCTGTGCTGCTTTTTTAAGTCCCCACCGGTGATAAGCGAAGATCAAAGCAAACGGCAAGAGGAACCAGGCGGTTTGGAATGCCGCCGCGGCGACACCCAACAGTGCCATCGCTATTTTGGGACGCTCAGGTATTAATAGCCAGCCGATAAGCATGAACGGAAATATCAAGACTCTTTTATCCAGCCCGATGAACCCGGAAATCCAGAGTTCCATGCTTA